>CALLPQ010000022.1 GCA_938015425.1 uncultured Parvularculaceae bacterium
GCACGGGCAAGCTCTATTGCTAAAGAACACCGTATCTCCGCATCGGGGTGGGTTTGTTTTTCAGCTAAAATTTCAAATGCCTGCGTTAACAAAGCATCCCCCGCCAGAATTGCTGTTGCATCATCAAAAGCTTTATGCACAGACGGACGCCCCCGTCTTAAATCACTATCATCCATGGCCGGTAAATCATCATGAATGAGACTATAACAATGGATCATTTCCACCGCGCACCCCGCCCGAATTGACCGATCCCGTGGACAATCAAACATATCGGCTGCCGCAATCACCAAAAACGGACGCAGACGTTTACCGCCATCCAACGCCCCATGGCGCATTGCATCCACAACACGGCCAAGAGGCCCCTCCCGCGTGGGAAGAAATTGATCTAACGCTGTTTCAACCAGCCCTGCAGTTTGTTTAATAGTAGAGGTGAAAGCACTCATCGGGACCCTATCTTTTATTATATGTGGCTTTACTTATATGTGGCTTCAAATAAATACGGCTTTTGGATTTGTTCTATCTCGTAAATCGAATTACACAATGCCTGATTATCTAAACCAAGCTCGGAGATAATCCGATAAAGCAATGATAGTAAAACAAGCCTTCTTAATTTTAACGCTCTTAACCCGCTCACCCATCAAGGGCAACCGTGTTGTCATAGTTAAAGCAATGTTTAAAAACAATTTTCAACAACCAACATGATATTGGTCCATTATACAGCTTGGCTCTGGGCTTGGCTCTGGGCCTAGATCTGCACACTAAATTAAAAGCCCGGTGCCATAACAATTAATGCAGGATCGGGAAAACAATCCGGTTTTGCCGCGCCCCCCACAATCGGGGCAAAGTTTTCGCTGCGCGTCTTTATCCCCCAAAAACCGCGATAAGATCGCAGGTTTTTGCATCGATCCCCCACCCGCATTCTCTTCTGCCATATTCTCTGCTGCCATTTGGTTATCAGCGTGATCACGGGCATACGTTAAGGCTTTACCGCTCATCATTGTGCTTAATGAACGCTCTGGTACAACCCACTTGAACGTCATTACAATATCGCGGTGCCATGTCTGGATCAAAAGTGAAAACCGGTTTTCATCAAATTGCCCTTGGGCCTCAACAAATGAAAATAGAATAATGTTTTGCTGCTCATCCAGCTCCGCAATAGAAATATGCAAATTACGGTTAAGCTGTTCTATATCCGATGATGAAAGAGAAACGCCGGAAAAATAACAGATAAAACCGTATTGGACGATCTTCTTGGTGTCTTGATCTCCATGGGTTAAAACAGCAATAAAGTTCAAACCATTAAAGCTGATTTGATAGTAATGCCGATTGTCTTCGGTATCGAGATAGTCCACACGATCATAAATATGATTGAAGACTGACAGGATCGCGGCTTGGGGCCAAAAGGCTTTAGCCCGCCTATCCCTTTTACGCGCATTTCCCTTTTGAAGATCGCCCATATTCCTGAAAAGCCCATTCCCCGAATTCTCTTCGGCCATAATCTCTACCTTCTCCTAACACCCACTATAATTACTTTAGGCTATCCTACAGCTATCAAACCACCAAGCTTGGATAGAATTTATTTTCTAAATACTCGGAATTTTCCCCTTTATAGGGCCATATCTTTCAAGAATGTATCGCATTGCAACAAAAATTGACTAAATAAGCAGCTTCTTGACCAAGTGTGGTAAGGATGCGCTTGCTCCAACCCAAATCTCGTGAAATAGTATCTTTACAAAAAAATGGGCAACACCTTACAAATTAACAAAATTCAGGTTGTAAATTACAGCAACGAAAGGGTAAAAGAGCGATGAACGATAAGGCCGCTATTGGGGCAACATTAAAGGATAGTCCATTGAAAGTCATTCTTGCACAACCACGCGGTTTTTGCGCCGGTGTGGAACGCGCCATCGATATTGTCGAGCGGGCCCTCGCCAAATATGGCGCCCCTGTCTATGTCCGCCATGAAATTGTTCATAACAAATATGTTGTGGAAACACTTCGCAACCGCGGTGCAATTTTTGTTGAAGAGGTTGATGAAATCCCTGAAGGGGCAGTCACCATTTTTTCCGCCCATGGGGTTTCCCGCAAAGTTGAAGACGGGGCCCATTTCCGCGAGCTTGATGTTATTGACGCCACCTGCCCCCTTGTGACCAAAGTCCACAAAGAAGGCCGCCGTTATGCTGGCCGTGGATACGATATCGTTTTAATCGGTCATTTGGGACACCCAGAAGTCGAAGGCACACTTGGGCAAATTCCCGGCACGGTTCACGTAATCAGCGAACCGGAAGAAGTTGAAACTCTAAATGTTTCAGACCCTGACCGCGTATCTTTCGTTACCCAGACAACATTATCGGTTAATGACACAAAAGACGTAATCGCAGCCCTTAAAAAACGGTTCCCGAATATCATCGGACCAGACACACGCGATATTTGCTACGCAACGCAAAACCGCCAAACCGCAGTCATTGAAATGGTAAAACATATCGATTTATTGCTGGTGGTTGGCGCAAACAACAGCTCAAATTCAAACCGTCTACGTGAAATTGGCGAGAATAAAGGCGTCCCCAGCTATCTGATTGAAGATGCCACCATGTTCGACCCTGCGTGGCTTGAAGGGGTTGAAACAGTGGGCGTCACCGCTGGGGCATCCGCCCCTGAAACATTGGTGCAAGACACCATTAATCGCCTCGGTGAATGCCGGGCCCTCACATTAGAATTACTTGACGGCGTTGAAGAAAATGTCCATTTCAAACTACCATCAGAATTAGCTGACGTGCCAAGACCTGAAGCGGCACGTAAAGCATGGGCGACAGAAATCGCTTAACCATTGACCACTCTTAATTAAATCGCTCCCACCTTAAGGATAACGAAACATGACTGTCACATTGCACCAACAAGTCCGGATGGGCGCCTATTTGGTAAAACAAAAATTGAAGGGTAATAAACGCTATCCCCTCGTGCTTATGCTGGAACCCTTGTTTCGTTGTAATCTTGCATGTTCAGGATGCGGAAAAATTGACTTCCCTGCACCAATCCTAAATAGACGTTTATCGGCAAAAGAATGCCTTGAGGCGGTTGATGAATGTGGTGCGCCCATGGTGGCAATTCCGGGCGGTGAACCCCTAATCCATAAAGAAATCGGTGAAATTGTTGAAGGCATTGTAAAACGCAAAAAGTTTGTCTCTCTTTGCACAAACGCTCTTTTGCTTGAGAAAAAACTGGACCTTTTCACCCCTTCACCTTTTCTATTCTTTTCCGTTCATCTTGACGGTTTGAAAAAGCATCATGATAAAGCGGTTTGCCAAGAGGGTGTTTTTGAACAAGCTATTTCCGCGATTAAAGCGGCAAAAGCAAAAGGCTTTCAGGTTAATGTTAACTGCACCGTGTTTGATGGCTATCCTGCTGATGAACTTGCTGACTATCTTGATTACTGCACGAATGAACTAGGCGTTGGTATTTCCATGTCACCCGGCTTTGCTTATGAGCGCGCGCCAGAACAAACCAATTTCTTAAATCGCCGTAAGACTAAAAACTTTTTCCGTGATTTGTTCAAGATCGAAAAAGAACGCGGTTCCAAATGGGCTCTAACCCACTCTTCTCTCTATCTTGATTTCCTTGCCGGCAATCAGGAATATTCTTGCACGCCATGGGGCAACCCGACACGCAATGTATTTGGATGGCAAAAACCATGCTATCTATTAGGTGAAGGCTATACGGATACTTTTAAAGAGCTGATGGAAACCACAGAGTGGGATAAATATGGCACCGGCAATTACGAAAAATGCGGTGACTGTATGGCCCATTGTGGATATGAGCCAACAGCCGCTGACGATGCCATTGGCAATCCGTTCAAGATGTTCCGTGTTCCCCGCTTTGGATTAAAAACAGAAGGCCCAATGGCACGCGAAATCGACCTTGAAAAGGCACGCCCTGCTGATGATGTTCACGAGAAAATCGTGGAAGAAGAATTAGCCAAGATCGCTGCCGAGAAGAAGAACGCCAAGGAAACCGCCGAGGCTCACGCTTAAGGTTTTTAATGCCTCTTTTGAATCTGATCCAAGCTGTGCCAATTCGGACAGCTGGATCGGATTTTGCATCGCTTTAAACAAAGTCCCAACAATCTTTGTGCTGCCATCTTCATTGACGGCATTCAATGCCGCCTCTGGCAATGCCCGACCAGCAGGATCTGCAATAGCGCGTATAGCTAGAAAACCAAGCCCTGCCTCCTTAGCTGCACGCGCCGCGCCATGGCTTTCCATATCCACACTTTTAGCACCCGTCTCTTGATATAGACGGTTTTTTTCTTCAATCGTTAAAATCACCTCATCTGATCCATAGATGATTGATGGACTAATACCAGCCGCTTTATGACTGCGCTTTAACAAATCTATATAATCAGAACTGCAATGATATTCCTCGCCGCTGATGGTCACCACCTTAGACCCAATCACCAAATCACCGGGGGCATAAGCCGGTAATAACCCGCCCGATACCCCAACAGATATGATCAAGCGCCCCCCCTCACCCGCAGCATTTCCTTCATCCGCAAACCCTTTAGCCAAAGCATATGCGCGGTCTGCATTAGCCCCTGAAATGGCGATGGATACCCGTTCATCGGGGAAGGCTTTCCGCACAGCTTTTGCTTCCGATTTTAAACCGCAAATAATTCCAATTTTTGCCACGCTTCTATCCTTTAAAACCCTCGTTTACGCTTATCATATCAACCTTATCAAAATCAGCATTTCAAACTTTAATGGCATAGGGATGAAAATCGAGTAAGCCACCCCTTACAAGTTTATAGCCCTGATCAAGCAACGCGCCCGGCGCAATCACCGCATTCGCCCCGATACGGCAGTCATCGCCAATGAGGCTGCCAAATTTATCCACCCCAGTCTTTATAACCGATCTTTGGTAGAAAAATGATATTTCTTTATCGTCCATCTCATTTCGATAATTGGCTATCATCGCCCCCGCTTCTATATTAGCACGTGATCCCAAAATTGAGTCTCCAACGAAACTTAGATGAGCAACCTTTGACCCTTCAAACATCATCGTCGTTTTTAATTCACAAGACGGGCCAACAATACAATAGTCATCCAAGAAAATCCCGCCTCTTAAATATGCATTTGCTGCAACAAAAACATGAGGCCCAAGTATCATCGGACCCTTTAGAACTGCGCCTTTTTCGATGATCGTTGACGAATGCACAGCCTGATTATTTTTAATGGTATAATCACTACTTAAATTTTGTAACTGGTCACAAATGATTTCTTCTAGAGCACTCGTCACCTGCCATGGAGGCTTGTCGATTTTTGAAAAAGGAGAGGAAGCCCATTTTTGAATAAATTTCGAAATATTTATATCGATCCTTAACTCTCCATCCTTTTGTAGGTTTATTCTGTTTTAAAACCATCGCCTTACCCGTTGGCAATAAGACTTATACTCATCACCAAATTTTTGGGTTAAAATTTCTTCTTCAGGTTTAATTTGCCACTGCGTAATCGTCATGAAAAACCCGATTATGGGGATTATATTAATCGGGTTACCAAACCGGATTAATCCGGCCAACAAAATAATCAGCATACCCAGATACATAGGATTACGACTATAGTTAAAAATACCCGTCACAACCAACTGGCTGGCTTGTTCTGGATGATGGGGGTTTGTGGTTGTCCCCACCTTAAAAAACCGCCCTATGGCAAGCCCCATAATACCGCTTCCCAGCAATGCCACCAGAATTGACAATTTGTTTTGTCCGGGAAAATAAAATCTAATGGCGGGAGTAGCGATATAAATTAAATACATCACCCCAAGGGTAATCAATAATTGTAGCGGGGGCATAATTTTCAGTTTCATTTTAAATCTCGCTTTTATCAATATGCTTTAAAACCATATCCGCCGCTTTATTCCCCGAGCGGATTGCCCCTTCAATCGTTGCCGGCACCCCTGTGTCAATATGATCTCCCGCCAAGAACAGATTATCATAAGCCGTTTTTGTCTTTAATCGTTTGGCCACCCCTTGGGGGGATTGATCAAAAGTGGCGCGTTTTTCGCGGATTACCCGCACTTTCGTGTAAGCCATATCTCCAAGATTTAAAGCGACGCAAGTTTCACGCCATAAATTATCTGCAACCTCACTATTGGGCACCTCATCCATGCCAATCGCATGAGAGGCAGAGACCGTTAAACTCACCACATCATCATGAATAACCGCCCATTGGGCATCGCTTGATAACATGCCGATGAAAAACCCTTCCCCTAATGCCTCGCGTGGCAAAGGTTTCGGGGCCAAAAAGTGTACATTCAATATGCTAGCATCATCATTAGGCGGATCTAGTTCAGGCATAACCTGCTTTAAACGCGATGGCGGCAAAGCAATAACCACATGGGTCTTATCATCAATATTTATTGTTTCATTAGAAAATTCCAAAGCCGTAATTTTCCGGCTGGTTTCATCACGCTTGAGCCCACGCAATCGCGCCCCGAAACGAATATCGACATTCTCGTTTTCTAATGTTTTAATAGCAGGTTCAACAAAAGCCGTACCAAGACCATCATGGGCGGTCATGGGGGTGCAAGCTTGTCCACCAAGGGCAAATGTTTCCTTCAAGACGGACCATAACAGTTTTGCCTGACCAATTTGCGGCGTAGTGTTTAAAACCGCGAGGGTCAAAGGTTCCCACAATCTGTCATAAAGATAATGGTTTTGTTTTTTATCGTCGTCAGGGCTAATCCCCTCCGCATTTGCACGTTTATCATCAATGCCAACGGCGTCACTAACACTTTGGGTTTCTCCCGCGAGTGCTATTTTTAATCCGGCCAGATAATCCCCAAGCTTTGTTCCGGGTATTCTGGTTTTTGCTCCAAAAGCCCATAGGGGGATTGGCCCCTTATTAAACCGGATGCTCCATCGCTCACCGGTTTTTACATCAACAAAGGGATAAAGTGCCCCGGGAGGGCTGGTCAATTGATCTTCCGCCCCCACCCTTTTTAAATATTGCCGTGCATGGTGGTTGGCTGACATAATAAAATGATTACCATTATCAATTTTACGCTCAAGGCTTTTATCATAGAATGAGCGGCATCGCCCGCCCGCATGCCCCGCCCCTTCAAACAGGCGAACGCTTAACCCCGCTTTAGAACAAGCAAGGGCGGTGGCCAATCCGGATAATCCGGCGCCAATAATAATAACTTTATGATCTGACTTTACCCCGGTCATGGCGCCATTCCTTTTCGCAATCCATATAGATGCCATTTTTAAAGCGGATTTTACTATATAGTCTGGTTTGCTTTACCGTTCCACGTTTAAAGGCGGCGCAATGGCATAGCGCAATGATATCAGTATTTTTTCAACCTTCGACATGGTTAAGGGCTCGCCAATTCTATCCCATCCACGCGCCTCAAGTTTTTTGAAATATCCTTCATAAATCCCCATCATCAACAAAGCGGGGCGCATCACCCGCCAATCAAGGGATTGCAGGTTGACCCGGGCCTGCCTAAATTTTTCACGAACCAAATTGCCTAACTCTTTCCCCACCATTGGCAAGCCTTCAGCCCCGATAACGTGTTTGGGGTCAAGGGGCACATTATATTTTTCCAGCAATTCACGAGGCAAATAAAGCCGGCCTAATTCGGCGTCCTCCGCAATATCACGCAAAATATTGGTGATCTGCAAAGCATCGCCCAAAGCAAGGGCAAACTCATCAGCTGTTTTATTTTGAGGGGCGCCAAACACCGGCATCGACAACATGCCAACAGCCCCGGCGGCGCGGCGCGTATACGCTAAAAATCTGTCCATAGTCGGGGCAATCACCGGACCATGGGCATCCATTTCCATTCCCTCAATCACCAATAAAAATTCTTCCTTGGCAAGATTATAAGTACGAACCGGATCAAGCAGCGCCATGCCCGTCAATGTTTGCGGCTTCCCCTCAAACAGGTTATCAATCTCTACCCGCCACGCATCAAGCCCTTTTTGTCGGTCCGCAACCGATATCCCTTCATCATCAGCAATATCGTCCACCTCACGGCAAAACGCATAAACCGCATACATACCATTTCGGCGTTCTTCAGGGAGAATTTTCATGCCCGACGCAAATGATGTGCCTGAACGTTCTACTGTTTCATAGGCGTGTTGTCGGGCTGCCGCTTTTCTTTCGCTTTGGTCTTGCTCATCACTAAGCGGTTGCCCCCCTTGGGGAATAGAAGTGGTCATGACAAACGCCCCTCCTTGGCCGTCCGGCCCGCCCGAACAAAGCCTTGAACCATGCCGCTAACCCCTGCAATAGCAAAATCCGGTTTACTTAAGGAGACGCGCATAGCCAATGGGTCATCACGGCGCAACCGTTTGGAAAGCCGCTCCGCCAAATTTATAATCACGGCAGATTCCATGGCTAAATGCTTACTGTTCAAGGCATAGGGTAGCTTTCGAACATCATCCATTAACCCATCGCATCCATCCAGCATACGGTCCATAACCAAACGCATAGCAGGGGTTAAGGCGGGTTTCCTTATATCTTCAATCGTGCCGCCCGCTTCATCCATCCAGCGGGAGGGGATATAACACCGATCAATTTCCGCCAGATCATCGCCGAAATCTTGTAAGTGATTTAAGATTTGCAAAACCGTGCACAAAGCATCCGAATATGGATAGCCCGCCGCATCTTCCCCATGCAGGTCCAGCAAATAACGTCCAACGGGGTTCGCTGAATTTTCGCAATACCCTAATAGCTCTTCCCAACTTGCATAACGCGATTTTTCTGCGTCTTGGACAAAAGCCTTTATTAAATCACTCCCGTGACGGGTGGGCACATTGGTTTCAAGCATGCTGGTGCGTAACTGCGCCGCTTTTTCATATCCTGAACAGTTTTGTTCATCCCCCTCCAACACCGCTTTAAACATCAGTAGGCGGTTTATTTTCTCTTGAGAGCTCAAATCCGGATTATCGGCCACATCGTCAATCGCACGCGCAAAGTCATAATAGCGCATCACATGGGGGCGCAACGCCTTTGGCAACAAAAAGGAACCAACAGGAAAATTTTCATCTTTTGCCCCTTTCCCCGAAGGGGTTTCGGCAACAGACTCTATGATTATTTGATCGGTCAATGGTGCAAACCTTAAATACGAATAATCATTTATATCTAACCTGTTATGCCCCAAAACCCAAGGGCAAACCACTCAAATATGACCCAAAACCCATACCTATTCCACTGGTAATCTTTATAGTAACCCTCACCTCATCCCCAAGCCCGCATGATCAATTTACATAATCTCTCTTGCTTTGACGGCTACCTTATAGGGTGATTATCCAATAAATCATCGTTCCATGAAATTTATCATCGTGAATTGCTCACAATTGGTTTTATTCTTTTATATCTTGTCTATAGTTGCCAAAAATAGGATGCATTTAACAAAAAGCTCGGCTACACCACCCAAAACAACGGCCCAAACCTTAAGTCCTTAAGTTAACCAGATCATACATAAAGATGGAGACTATCAAATGGCAGAACACACACCAGATCTCGTTGTCATTGGCTCAGGACCCGGGGGCTATGTCGCCGCCATCCGTGCATCCCAACTGGGCATGAAAGTCGCAATTATCGAGCGGGAAAGTCTTGGCGGGGTTTGTCTGAATTGGGGGTGTATTCCCACAAAGGCGCTCCTTCGCACCGCCGAGGTCTACACAAATATGAAACACGCAGAAGCCTTTGGCCTTAAGGCAGAAAAAATCAGCTTTGATATTGATGCGGTGATTAAACGCTCCCGCGGGGTCGCCAACCAGCTTTCTGGCGGTATCGCTTTCTTAATGAAGAAACATAAAATTCAAGTCATCAATGGTGAGGCAAGTCTGACCAAAGGAACCATTGCGCCAATCGTTCAGGTCAAAACAAAATCGGGGACGGACACCGTCAAAGCAAAACATGTTATTCTCGCCACGGGGGCGCGGGCCCGCACCATTCCGGCGGCAGGATTAGAACCCGACGGCAAATTTATCTGGACCGCTAAAGAGGCGATGGTCCCTGATACGATGCCTAAATCATTATTGGTTATCGGCTCTGGCGCAATCGGCATTGAATTTGCCAGCTTCTATAATGCTCTGGGCGCAGATATCACCGTTGTGGAAATGGTTGATACCATTCTTCCGGCGGAAGATCCGGAGATTTCAAAGCTTGCAGAAAAATCTTTCAAAAAACAAGGCATGACCATCAAAACCGGTGCCAGCGTTGAAAAAATCGAAAAAGGCATCAAGACTGTCAAAGCCACTATAAAATTAAAGAATGGCAAAACCGAAAATATTGAGGTTGAGCGCGTTGTCTTGGCCATCGGCATTGTGGGGAATGTTGAAAATTTAGGTCTTGAAACTGTAGGCGCTAAAATCGACCGGAGCCATATTGTCGTGAATGAATGGTTAGAAACCGGCGTCAAAGGGCTGTACGCCATTGGTGATGTGGTGGGGGCCCCGTGGCTTGCCCACAAAGCTTCCCATGAGGGGGTTATTTGCGTTGAAAAAATTGCTGGCGAAAAGAATGTTCATCCTCTGAATACGGATCTTATTCCCGGGTGTACCTATTGCCATCCACAAATTGCCAGTGTTGGCCTGACAGAAGAAAAAGCCAAAAAAGCGGGCTATAAAGTTAAAGTTGGGCGCTTCCCCTTTAGTGGTAATGGCAAGGCCATTGCCCTTGGAGAACCAGAAGGTTTGGTTAAAACCGTTTTTGATCAAAAGACCGGAGAACTCTTAGGGGCACATATGATCGGCGCCGAGGTAACCGAACTTATTCAAGGGTTTGGTTTGGCAAAAACCATGGAAGCCACGGAAGAGGATTTAATGCACACAATTTTCCCTCACCCCACTTTGTCGGAAATGATGCATGAAAGCGTTCTTGATGCGTACGGAAAGGTTCTCCATTCATAAGCTGATTATCATAGGCTCCTATGAGACTTAACGGTTTACCCTAGTTTGTTCACTGGTAGTAAATCAGCGTTACGAACATCCCGAATTAAGGGAAGACAATAACCAATCCATAAGAAGGTTTAGGATTATAACTTTTAAACCGGTACCTAATATTCAGCAATAAAGCCTTGATTTAACGATATAAAATAACAAAACCTTACACGGTTTAATAACATAAAATGCTATTTTACACCGTCAAATTATGCGTTTTTATTAAAATAGCCATAAATCCATCGTTAGATGAATTTATGGCCCCCAAATTACTTGCTTTTTTATTCATTAATGCCTAAATCAAAGATGTTAAGTAGTCTTTTACCGAATACTCCGACTCACTGCAGTTCGAAGATTTCAAGAAAAGCGCGACTGCACCGAGACCACTGCATATTGCGAGTGGAATTTTACTAGGAGAAAACGGATGGCTAACGGCACCGTAAAATGGTTTAACTCAACTAAAGGCTACGGCTTTATTCAACCTGATGATGGCGGCAAAGATGTGTTTGTACACATTTCTGCTGTACAGCAAGCTGGCCTCTCTGGCTTGGATGATGACCAGAAAATTGCATATGAACTGGAAACAGGACGTGACGGCAAGCAATCTGCGGCCGAGCTTAAACTCGTTTAAGTTAGATCTGGTGGTTTATACTGCCATATAGAATGTAGGCGGTACGGACAAAGTTCGGGCCGCCTTTTTCTTTTGTTATAAAGTCAATAAATTAGCCTCAAATGAAAGCCCGGTATCCTTAAGCTCGAGCCACGGCTACCACCTCATATAAAATATAATAAAATAAGGACGACCATGTTAATCGCTATTGATGTCGGAAACACAAATTCCGTATTTGCCCTTTATAAAAACGATACCGCGATTGCACAGTGGCGTACCTCAACTTCTACACAAAGAACAGCCGACGAATATGCCGTTTGGTTATCTCAGTTGATGACCATGGAAGGGCTTAATATTAAAGATGTAGATGATTGCATTATCTCGACCGTGGTGCCGCAATCCCTTTTCCATTTACGAAACCTTGCCCGCCGCTATATTAAGGTTGACCCCTTTGTTGTTACCTCATCCAGTGTTCCCGGCATTGAAGTGCGCATTCCCAAACCATCCGAAGCGGGAGCAGACCGATTAGTGAATGCGGTTGGGGCTTACAGCAAATATGGGGGACCATTAATAGTCATTGATAGTGGCACAGCCACCAATTTCGATATTGTTGGGGATGATGGTGGATTTGAGGGGGGTATCATCGCCCCCGGCATCAATTTATCCGTACAAGCCCTACATAATGCGGCGGCGTTATTACCGCGTATCGCCATCGAACGTCCCGAAAAAATTATCGGAAGAGACACGGTGGGTGCTATGCAAACAGGTATTTTTTGGGGGTATGTTGATTTGATAGACGGATTAACCAGACGGGTAATCGAAGAATATGGAAAACCCATGAAAGTGATTGCCACTGGCGGTGTGTCCTCTTTGTTTGAAGGCGCGTTAAGCATGGTCGATCATTTTGATTCCGACCTGACCATTGAGGGACTTAAAGAAATCAACAACCGATTAAAAAATCTGGATGCGAACACCGAGCGCTATGTATGAGTGAAGCAGAATTAGTATTTCTACCCCTTGGCGGTTCTGGCGAAATCGGCATGAACATGAACCTTTATGGGTATGGGGGCGAACACGACAAAAAATGGCTCATTATTGATTGCGGGGTGATGTTTGGCGATTTACGCACTCCCGGGATTGATCTGATCTGTCCAGATATCAGCTATATTGAAGACTATAAAGATGATGTGGTTGGTATGGTTGTCACCCACGGGCATGAAGACCATTTAGGCGCAGTTGCTTTATTGGCACCCATTATTGGATGTCCGGTTTATGCAACCCCTTTTACCGCCGCATTATTACGCCGGAAATATGAAGAACGCGGCGCTGATTTTGGTGCTGTTATTATTATCGAAATGGAGAGCCAATTTACTTTGGGTCCGTTTCAATTAGAAATGGTCACCCTAACCCATTCCATTCCCGAACCAAGCGGCGTGATTATTACTACGCCTGCTGGCACCATCCTACATACGGGTGATTGGAAAATTGATACGGCCCCCACCCTTGGTCCCCATGTTGACAAAAACCGTTTAAAAGAACTCGGAGATCAAGGATTGCTTGCCATGATTTGCGATTCAACGAATGTCTTCTCTAAAGGTGAATCCGGCTCTGAAACCATGGTGCGTGACAATTTAAAAACTGTTATCGCCCGCCAAACAGGCCGCGTTGCCGTAACCACTTTTGCGTCTAATGTGGCCCGCCTGGTTTCTGTTTGTCAGGCAGCCATGGCAGCAGACAGATCAATCTGTCTTTTAGGTCGCTCCATGTTCAAGTTGATTGATGCCTCACGGGAAGCCGGTATTTTACCAGAGGGTATAAATTTCGTCAGCCCTGAAGAAGCCGGCTATCTTCCCCGAGAACACGTTTTATATTTGTGCACGGGCTCTCAAGGGGAAGCTCGCGCCGCCCTCGCCCGCATCGCCAGAAATGATCATCGCGATCTGGTTTTGTCCAAAGGCGACACGGTCATTTTCTCTTCAAAGATCATTCCCGGAAATGAGCGTGATATTTTCACCCTTCATAATGATTTGGTGAATATGGGCGTTCATGTCATCACAGAAAAAGACGAAGATATTCATGTCTCTGGCCATCCGTGCAGGGATGAATTAGAAACAATGTATGAATGGGCCAGACCCAAAATGGCAATTCCAGTCCATGGCGAAGCAAGGCACCTCGAAGAACATGCACACTTTGCCAAAACCCTTGGCGCCGAGCAAAGCCTTGCCCCAAGAAACGGAGATGTTATCCGCATAGCCCCCGGCCCTTTAAAAAAGATCGACGAAGTGCCATCGGGAAAAATGTTTCTTGAAGGCGACTCTCTTGTGCCCATGGGGTCCATATCCGTAAAAGAGCGAAAAAAACTGAATTGGGCCGGCATCTGCGTTGTGTCTTTGACTTTTTTCAAAAATTCGACCCTTGCCAGCGATCCGGAAATCACCCTCTTTGGCACCTTGCACAAAAGTGACGATCATTTGGATATAGAAGATGAAACCATTGACGAAATCATTGCCTCAATAGAGGATATGTCTGCAAAAAAACGACTTGATGATGATGCTGTCACCAATATCACAAAGCGCGCTATTCGCGATGTGATGAGCGATTTGTGGGGCAAGCGCCCGATCATTGCCGTTCAAATTCATAGGATTTCCGGATGAACCCTGTTGGTATACTTATTATTTATATTCTCTGGTGGTGGCTTATCTTTTTTGCTGTGTTGCCTTTGGGGATCAAAGGACGATGGGAATCTCCAGATGACGGCGTCAAAGGGGCCGATCCGGGCGCTCCTGCTAATCCGGATTTAAAAAGGAAAGTAAAATTAACAAGCCTAATTGCTCTTGGCTTTACCGTGGTCACAATTATTATCATTGTCTCGGGCATTTTTAAGTATAGCGAATAAATGCCAACACTTAATAACCACAAGCCATTAGCATTTGCTATAATCACTGAATGTAAGAACCTAAACGGAAAAGCGAGATAAGACATAAAAAGCTGTGGATCAGACGTCAGTTGCCCCAACCCGTTACACCTCAGGCTCTCACTTTAAAGAGTTAGAGCCGAAATCATGTGAAATTGCTGTAATGAATGTCTGATTTACAACCTGCTGAAGATGTTTAACGATCTTTGATTCAAGCTCTAAGCAATAGCCCTTGCCTTTCCCCTCAACGCGCTATAGCTATAGTGAACCAATTTAAAAATTCATTGACCCAATCGCCCAATCAAATTGCGGCGCAATGATGATGCTAATTTATCAATACGAATTTATTAAGCGGTAATACAATATTTAATATGTATACGACCTTATAAGAGGCCGCGCATGACGGGTGAAAACAACATTAAACCAGATACTCCAGATAATAACGAGTTTCAAAAAGAGGCTGGGCAAACCCTTAAATCCGGACAACACCGTGACACGATGAAATCGACAACGGTGGATACAGCTTCCATGCGTGATCATGAAAATTCGGATACGATACAGTCAAAAGAAAATTATTTTGCGGATGATCAAACTCTGGCAACGGGCTTTTTTGACTCAATTATCGCCGGTCTTGAAAATGATGATGCAGAACAAATTAAAGCTTTGTTTGAAAAACTGCATCCAGCCGATCAAGCTGACTTACTCGGTCTTTGTAACGATGAACAACGGCTTTTGCTGATCAAGCTATTGGACGGCGAAATTAATTCTGCAACATTTGCCGAACTTGAAGATGATATTGTCACTGATGTGGTGGACGCGCTTTCCACCGAAGTGGTGGCCGAAGCTGTTTCTGAATTAGACACTGACGATGCGGTGTCTGTGTTGGAAGATGTGGACGAAGTCAAGCGCGCTGAAATTCTTGCTGAAGTGCCTGTCGCCGACCGGATCGCGGTTCGGGCGGCCTTGGACTTTAAAGAAGACAGCGCCGGACGCATGATGCAACGCGATGTCTTTGCCGTGCCTGCCTATTGGACGGTGGGCCAAATCATTGATCGCCTGCGTGAAGAAAGCGGCCTGCCGGAGCGGTTTTACGAAGTCTTTGTCATTGATCCCACATTCTCCCCCGTCGGCACTGTTGCTTTATCGACCCTAATTAAATCCCCGCGTGACAGCATTATTAACACGCTGATGACGGAACCCTTAAGATCTATCCCCACTGCGATGGACCAAGAGGAGGTTGCTTATCTGTTCGAGCAATATAACTTAATATCCGCCGCCGTGATTGATGAAGATGAACGCCTTGTCGGCATGATCACCGTTGATGACGTTGTAGAAATCATTCACGAAGAAACCCATGAAGACATGTTGGCCCTCGCGGGGGTTGAGGCCGACACGGGGCTATCGGATACGGTTTTCGAAACAGTGCGCTCACGCATATCGTGGCTTAGCATTAATCTATTTACGGCAATCCTCGCCTCTCTCATTATCTGGCCCTTTAGCGGCATCATCGCCGCCTTTGTGCCCCTCGCCGTGTTAATGCCAATCGTTGCATCCATGGGCGGAAATGCAGGTACACAAACGTTAACCGTTGCCGTGCGCTCCCTTGCTACGAAGGATATCACGGCTTCAAACGCCAAAAGAATTATCCTTCGCGAGGCCCTTGTGGGGCTTAGCAACGGTTTCGTCTTTGCCCTGATTATGGGCATATTAGCTGGTGTGTGGTATTATTTTTCAATCGAACAAATCGCCAGCACAGCCGCATTGCTGGCAAGCGTTGTGGCCATTGCGATGATAATCAATCTTATGGCCGCCGGTCTTGCCGGTATTTTAATTCCCATCGGTTTGCAACGCGCGGGATATGATCCCGCTGTTTCCTCCGCCGTGTTTGTCACAACGGTCACAGATATATTAGGGTTTCTCGTATTTTTAGGGCTGGCTAGCGTGGTCATGACCACCGTAATCTAAACGGCACGCCCCCTCGCTCTGTAAGGTTTTTTTCGCCCATTTAGCCAAGCGCGGAGAGGTATAAATCCAACAAGGCTTCTTGTTCCTGTCGTTCCGCCGCGTCCATTTTACGAAGGCGAATAATCGTCCTAAGGGTTTTCACGTCATAGCCTTCGCCTTTGGCTTCCGCAAAAACCTCTTTTATATCGCTGGCAATGGTGGCTTTTTCTTCTTCAAGGCGTTCAACCCGTTCAATGATAGACCGTAAGCGCTCAGCCGCCACCCCGCCTGTTTGCGCATCCACATTTGCTGATCCATCTGCCATTGATCGCTCCACAGAAATAATAGTTTCATCATTAATCGAAAAACTATTGCATAGCTTTTGGGGCTTTTCTGACAAGACGAAACCGCATCATGGGGAAAAGTAGCCTTGTTTAAAACTCTTCTCGAAGCTTCATTTTTAAATGAATTACACAACAAATCCTTTGCACTTTCCGGCGTTTTCCCATAAGAGACTATTTTAGCCAACAGAATCGAACTTAGCCTTTGCGCCCTGAAAACAGCGTCGCAATGGGTCTTTTTGCGCGAGTATTTTATGCCCAAACGTAGTGACATTTCTTCTATTCTCATTATCGGCGCAGGCCCTATCGTGATTGGCCAAGCCTGTGAGTTTGACTATTCAGGTGTTCAGGCCGTCAAAGCCTTAAAAGAAGAAGGCTACCGCGTAATATTGGTGAACTCCAACCCGGCCACGATTATGACCGACCCCGAATTGGCGGATGCAACCTATATTGAACCGATTTTACCGGAATATGTAGAAAAGATAATTGCGAAAGAACGCCCAGACGCTGTGCTTCCCACCATGGGGGGGCAGACCGCACTAAACTGCGCACTTGATCTGGAAAAAGCCGGAGTTTTTGAAAAATATAATGTGGAGATGATCGGCGCTAAGGCCGATGTCATCGAAAAAGCCGAAGACCGGGAAAAATTCCGGGCAGCTATGGACGCCATAGGTCTGGAAAATCCCCGTGCCACCATCGCTTCATCCCCCGCTATTAAAAATGAAGAAGGTCAGGTGATTGGATATGATCGGGCAACAGGCATCGCCGATGCTATAAAGTCTATCGACGATATTGGATTACCTGCGATCATCCGCCCTGCCTTCACCCTTGGGGGCACTGGCGGTGGCGTTGCCTATAATCGGGAAGAATTTGAGCAGATTATCCGCTCCGGTATAGAAGCCTCACCGGTTGGACAAGTTTTGATTGATGAAAGCTTATTAGGCTGGAAAGAATTCGAGATGGAAGTGGTTCGCGATAAAGCGGACAATTGCATTATCATCTGTTCAATTGAGAATGTTGACCCCATGGGGGTCCATACGGGCGATTCCATCACTGTTGCCCCAGCCCTCACCTTGACCGATAAAGAATATCAAATCATGCGCACGGCCTCCATCGCTGTGTTGCGCGAGATTGGCGTAGAAACCGGCGGCTCTAATGTTCAGTTCGCGGTTAACCCGGAAGATGGACGGCTGGTCGTCATCGAGATGAACCCACGGGTTTCCCGCTCGTCGGCCTTGGCCTCAAAAGCCACAGGTTTTCCTATTGCGCGCATCGCCGCCAAACTCGCCGTTGGTTACACCCTTGACGAGTTGGAAAACGATATCACCAAGGCGACCCCCGCCGCATTTGAACCCAGCATTGACTATGTGGTAACAAAAATCCCGCGGTTTGCTTTTGAAAAATTCCCGGGGGCAGAAAACACCCTTACGACCGCTATGAAATCCGTGGGTGAAGCCATGGCCATCGGCCGCACTTTTGCGGAAAGCCTGCAAAAAGCATTACGATCATTGGAAACCGATTTGTCCGGCCTCGACCCCATTGACATAAAAGGTCTTGGCCATGGGGATGATACAAACGCTTTTCGGGCGGCTCTTGCGGCCACCACGCCTGACCGTTTGCGTGTGACAGCGCAAGCCTTCCGTCATGACCTCCCCATCGAACAAGTGCAGGCCATCACCGCCTATGACCCCTGGTTTCTGGAACAAATTCAATCCATCGTTGAAATGGAAAAACAATTGCAGCGTGATGGTCTTCCCGAAGATCCGGAATTATTACGCGACGTTAAAGCTATGGGTTTTTCAGATGAACGCCTTGGCCAATTAGTAGACGCCACCCAGCAAGAAATTCGCACATTTCGAAAAGACCGTGGCATTAGACCCGTGTTTAAAAGGATTGATACGTGTGCTGCTGAATTTAGAGCCATCACACCCTATATGTATTCAACCTATGAAACGCCTATAGAAGGATTAGAAACATGCGAGGCCGCACCATCAACCCGTAACAAGGTTATTATTCTTGGCGGCGGGCCAAACCGTATTGGCCAAGGTATTGAATTTGATTATTGCTGTTGTCACGCAGCCTTTGCCCTGAACGATATAGACATTGAGTCAATTATGGTCAATTGCAACCCTGAAACGGTTTCAACAGATTATGACACATCAGACAGATTATATTTCGAGCCGCTAAGCGAAGAGAATGTCCTTGATATCATCACCCGAGAGCAAGATAGTGGTGAGCTCTTAGGGGTTATTGTGCAATATGGGGGGCAAACCCCGCTTAAGCTTGCAAGGGCTATAGAAGCAAACGGGGTTAGTCTTCTTGGCACTCCATTTGACGCAATCGACCTTGCTGAAGATCGCGAAAGGTTTCAAAAGCTCATCGAAAAAATTGGCCTTTTGCAGCCAAATAATGCAACTGCGATGACACGCGACACTGTATTAGAGGTTGCAAAAAGTGTTGGTTACCCATTGGTTACACGCCCCTCTTATGTTTTAGGTGGGCGCGCGATGGAAATTGTTCATCACGAAGATGGGTTAAAACATTACCTTGAAACTACGAATATTGAAATTAGTCCGCAAGCACCCTTATTACTTGATCAATATTTACAAAATGCTGTTGAAGTGGATGTGGATGCGATTTGCGATGGAGATGAAGTCTTTATTGCCGGCGTTATGGAACATATCGAAGAAGCGGGTATTCATTCCGGTGATAGTGCCTGCTCCCTACCCCCTTATACATTAAGCGAAAAAATAATTACCCAGTTAGAAACCCAAACCCGAAAATTGGGTATGGCTCTTGGGGTGGTTGGCTTGATGAATGTGCAATATGCCATTCAAGGAGAGACAATCTATATTTTAGAAGTTAATCCGCGTGCGTCCCGTACGGTGCCTTTTGTCGCAAAAACAACGGGTATATCCGTTGCGAATTTAGCCGCTAAGGTCATGGCGGGTCGTAAACTAAAAGAGCTAGGTCTTCATGATCGTGCCCCGTCATTGCCCCATACAGCTGTGAAAGAAGTGGTTTTTCCCTTTGCCCGCTTTGCCGGCGTCGATACGGTTTTAGGACCGGAGATGCGTTCCACAGGTGAGGTTATGGGGATCGATGCAAACTTTGCCAAGGCCCGGGCCAAAAGCCTTTTGGGGGCTGGCGGCATTGTACCAACCAGCGGATGTGTTTTCATTTCTCTTAAAGACGATGACAAAGCCGGCATGTTAGAGACGGCACGGACTTTAACGGATATGGGGTTTTCGATCATCGCGACGAGTGGCACCGCTGATTTCTTTACAAGTCACAATGTAAAAGTTGGACGTGTTAACAAAGTACTTGAAGGACGCCCCCACATTGTGGACGCGTTAAAGAACGGCGAAATTCAAATCGTTTTCAATACAACTGAAGGGGCACAATCGATGAAGGATTCTCGCTCGATCCGCACCACAGCCCTAAACCAGAAAATTCCATGCATTACCACAGCGGCCGGTGCAAAAGCGGCAGTTCAAGCTATACAGGTTATGTGCCACGACCAATTAGAGGTTGCAGCGCTCCAAAGCTATTTTCGTTAAACTGTGCTTTATGAATACGAGATCGTTATAGTGATATTTTAATATCTGTTGGTTTGGCGGATTACCACAATGGACCCCCACCTACGCGGGGGTGACGGAGTTTACGCGATAGCCCTCCAACTTGTCATTCCCGCGCAAGCGGGAATCCATAATGAGATTTGATATCTGATCCACTGACTGATTATACCCCCTTAACCAGTTTTCCGTTTTGAAAAATACTGGGTTTTAGCAATAACCACAATGGACCCCCGCCTTCGCGGGGGTGACGGAATTTACCGGACTAAAGGACAGGCAAAATTAGATAATTAAAAACGATCTACAACGTGCCATTAATTAATTTCATAACACCAGAAAAGTCCAAACCGTCCTTACCCGCACTTTCCATCAAGGCATATAATGCCTCGGCTTGGGCACCAAGAGGAGTCGCCGCTTTTGCACTATGAGCCGCTTCTTGGGCAAGTCGCATATCTTTCAACATCATACCCGCAGCAAAGCCCGGCGCATAATCGCGATTTGACGGCGCCGTTTCCACAGGCCCCGGCGCAGGGCAATAACTTGTCATTGACCAAGACTGCCCAGAAGCTGTTGAGGATATATCGTAAAAAGTTTGCGCGTCCAGACCCAGTTTTTCTGCAAGATTAAAGGCCTCGCAAGTGGCGATCATAGAAATACCAAGCAACATATTATTGGCAATTTTAGCCACTTGTCCATTACCACTATCGCCAGCATGAAAAATATTTTTGCCCATCGCTTCCAATACAGGTTTAGCCTTATCAAAGGCCGCACCTTCACCGCCAACCATGAAGGTTAAGGTGCTCCCTTGCGCCGCCCCGACACCGCCAGAAACAGGCGCATCCACCATCGAAAACCCTTTAGCCGCGGCATCCCCGGCAACTTTACGGGCGCTATCAACATCAATAGTCGAGCTATCAATCAATAAGGCACCAGATTTCGCATGGTTAAAAATACCATACTCATCACCATAAACAGACCTCACATGGGGGCCAGCAGGCAGCATGGTCACAACGATCTGCGCATCCTCCACCGTATCCGCAATGGTTTTACCGCGCTTACACCCCGCTTCAACCGCACGGTCAATCGCGCCAATAGATAGATCAGTAGCTGTCACATCAAATCCGGCTTTACTAAGATTTGCCGCCATAGGGCCACCCATATTTCCAAGCCCGATAAAACCAATTTTTGTCATGAATGACCTCCAAAAGCATTGACCTGCGTCAATTGTTAAGATGAATTAGATCCATATAAATCATGGGCCCGCGCGATAAAAGCGTCCCACATTATCGTAAAAATTTTTTCAAAAACCGTATTACTAACCGTCTGCATAAAGATTGATTTAAATTCATAATCAACCTCGAACTCTATTTTCGAGCTTGCATTATTACCCTGCTGTTGTATCCGTGTTTCATCATTATCAGTAAATTGCCACAAACTATCGAGCTTTTTGACCGGGCCCTCAATATGATGAATAGCAATATCGTAAGTCTCTTCGTTCAATACCACACGACATTTAAACTTCTCCCGGAATACTTTATATTGGACAAGCATTTCGGCAAGAAGAACGCGTTGGTGGCCATCCCGATCTTCTTTTAAGATGCGCAGCCCTTTGCAATAGGGTACAAATTCCGGATAACGCTTAATGTCAGCAACAAGATCAAACATTTGCCTGGCATTAAAAGGCAGATCATCAATTTGACGCCGCGTCATCATAGAGGCTTACTTTCATCTTGTCTTTCAAGCTAAATCGCTTTGGTGCAAATCCGTTAATCACAACGATTAGCAATTTGCACAAGCAATATTATCAAGATATCCATCAAAATGCGCTGAAAGTTTTTCAAGCCATTTGGTTACCCTAGGCGGGGTTGTGCAAATCTTTTCATGGGTGATTGAACGTTGCCACATTAAAGGAGACGCCGCCACATAATCTGAAAGGTCTGGTTGATCCCCACCAAGAAAATCACTTTTCTTTAATTCGGGCACCAGTAACTCAAGAGCCGCTTGAAATTTAACAGGCAATAAAGGGTCATCTGCCAGATCTTCTAATGTTTTACCAAACCGTTCCTCGCGGGTTTCCGTAAAATAGGCCGCTTCGTCTGCGGGTAAAGCTGTTGCCACACGATGAAACATTAACGGACCAAGAGCCGGAAACAAAGCCTCGCCAAGCCATGATTGATAACGGTCAACCCGTTTTTGCTCTTCCACGCCATCAATCAGTGGTTTTTCTGGAAACTTCTTTTCCAGATAGCTTAATATTTTTGCACTATCACGCACCAATTCATCTCCATGCTTTAAGATAGGCAACTTGCCATAATCAGGATCTGGATAAGCAGATTTTGGCAGAAACCCCAGAGCGACCGTTTCAAATTCCAGCCCTTTATGAAGCAGGCCAAATTTTGCAAGCCAACAAAATGGGCTAAACCGCACATTCTTATCACGTGCAGCAAGATCGTAAAGCGTAATATCCGACATCTATTTTATCCTTTATCATCCGTAGAGAAATCTATTTTTGAATTTGCATTTAAAATTATAGTTTCGCGCGTGCCGCCTGTAATTTCGTAAAATCCTCACCAGCATGATGGGAAGAGCGCGTCAAAGGACTTGCGGAAACCATTAAAAACCCTTTTGCTTTCGCCAACACTTCATAAGATGCAAACTCGTCAGGGGTTACAAAACGATCAATCGCTGCGTGTTTCCTTGTGGGCTGTAGATATTGCCCAATGGTGATAAAGTCGATCCCCGCCGACCGCATATCATCCATCACCTGCATAATCTCTTCACGCGTTTCGCCCAACCCCACCATTAATCCGGATTTCGTAAACATAGACGGATCACGTTCTTTCACACGCTCCAGCAATCGCAAAGAGTGATAATAACGTGCCCCCGGCCTTATGGATAAATAAAGCCTTGGGACAGTTTCCAGATTATGGTTAAAAACATCTGGTTTCGCATCAATAACAATTTCAGCCGCCCCCTCTTTTCGCAAGAAATCCGGCGTTAAAATCTCAATGGTTGTTGCTGGGTTACGGTCGCGGATGGTGGTGACCACATTGGCGAAATGTTCTCCGCCTCCATCAATCAAATCATCACGATCAACCGAGGTAATAACAACATGTTTAAGCCCCATCTCGAAAACCGCATCAGCAACATTTTTGGGTTCATCAGGGTCGAGGGCAGCGGGCTTTCCGGTTTTTACATTACAAAACGAACACGCTCTCGTGCACGTATCCCCCATAATCATCATGGTTGCATGTTTTTTTGACCAGCATTCCCCGATATTCGGGCACGCTGCTTCTTCACATACAGTGGTCAGGTTTTTACTACGGACAATCGCTCTGGTATCCGTAAAACCACGCGAGACTGGGGCTTTCACCCTTATCCAGTCGGGTTTGCGTAAAACGGGACTATCTGGACGTTTTTGTTTTTCGGGGTGGCGCACAGCGGCATCCACAGTTTTATTTATGAGTGTGACCATGGGGCTTCATTAGCAGCCTGATGGGGGTTTTTGAAGGGCTCACAAAATAAATTGATCGAAAAATATCAAATTTCTGGCGGTAAAAGACGTTGTGCTCGCCATTGTTCAACAATTCGCTCAATAAAACGACCATCATCAATTTCAACGGACCAACCATCAGTAAAGCTAGCCGTCAAACTACGGGGAATATCGGTCTTGCGAAGCGCGTCAAACCGGATGCTGGTTGGAAGGGGCACCCCCTCACCCACAGCAATAGCCTCACCGGTTCGCAGGGAAGGTAGTGACGCCAGTAAGCTGGTCGATGCATCAGGCACCACAGCCCGTAAAGCATCCTGATCTGAATTATTAGCAAGACGCATCGCAAAAACCGTATTGCATTGTGACAAAATGGCCGGATCAAGCTCCGTTGGTCTTTGTGAAACAACCCATAAGGAAACGCCAGTTTTTCGACCTTCTTTCGCGATGCGGGCTAAGGCCATGCGAGTGGGGGCAAAGCCATAATTGTGATTGGCGGGGGCAAACCGGTGTGCATCCTCGCAAACGATCGCAATAGGAGACGCCCCGTTACTCCAAAGACCAAAATCAAAAGCCAAGCGCGAGACCACAGACACCACAACTTGCGCAACTTCGGTGGGCAAACTCCCCAACTCTATAATGCTAATGGGTTTATTATCAATCGGTATACGAAATAGTTTAGACAAAATATCAACCATATTGTCTTGTACTGTTAAAGTACCAAACATAAAACTATAGCGCGCATCTTGGCTAACCGTGAAAAGCCGGTTACGCAGCTTTTTATAAGGACTCATATTCTCAGTATTATTTAAACTGCCCAAGCCTTTATCCAACAATGCCAGAATTTCAGATATTCTATAGGGAACCGGCGTATCAACCGTAACGTTTGAGGTTTCAAAAGCTCTTTGATCCCCTGTTGTGCGCAAGACGCTTGCAGATGAAGAATATCCTACACGTTTGACGATAGGTATCATTTCCCGCAATATTTCAATTTCAGTCTCTACCCCGTGACGATCAGGGTATAAAACCTCAATCAATTCATCGAATGTCAACAGCCAATAAGGAAGGGTGAATGTCGCCGGATCAAAAACAACCGCCTTATCTCCAAAGCTTGATGCATATTCATTATGCGTATCAAGAATAACAATATGGGCTTTTTGATACCGGTCTGTCACCGCCTGTAACATCAAAGAAACGGCGCATGATTTACCTGCGCCCGTTGTGCCAAGAATTGCGGTGTGGCGTGAAAATAATTCGTTCACGTTCACGGTGGCGGGAATAGACGAGTCCTGCTTGACAACACCAACCCGAACACTCGCCGAATGGCTAGAGGCAAATAACGCACTTAACTCCGTTCGGGCCGCGATAAAAACCTGATCCCCAAGAGTTGGATAATGGGATACCCCGCGCTGGAACCGTGCAGGAGAGGTTGATGACGGTTTGACAAATTCACCGATCATTTCCAACTCCATGACTTTCACATCATTTGCACCATCATCAAGAGACGGCGCAGGAATACTCATCCCTGCTATCAATGCTAAAACCACAACCGCGCCCGTATCAACGCTAACGATTGCCCCCAATTGTAATCTTTCACGATCACCTTGATGGGTCTCATTATAAATACGCACCAATGCATGTGAACCCGTGATCGAGACGACTTCGCCGATACTGACCTCATCACTCGATAAAGTGTTTTTATTAATTGAAGTTATATTTTGTTTTAAGGATGATTGAGACATATCTGCTCCCCCTATGCCGTTTTCGCTAAATTATTATTGGTCGGTTCTATTTCTAATGGTCGCTCTTTCAAACTTTCTTTTATATCTTCGTGTTGATTGACAAAATTCACAGCCGGTGGAAATCCGATCGTTGATAAAGTCCCTTTTCCCTTTTTGCTCTTTATGGTGAACACACCGCCTTGCATTTCGATAAATGTCTTGGCTAGAGCTATCCCTAAACCGGGTCCGGCAAAAGGTTTTTGCAACCCAGTTTCAATAACATTGAAACAATCCAGACTTTCCGTTATTTCTTCTTCACTAAAACCTACCCCATCATCGCGAATTTGAATTTGAACCCAATCATTCTTATCAACAACAATGCGGGTTAAAATTTTACCGCCGCCTTCACATGACTTAATTGCAGTCTGCAGCAGATGATCCAAAGCTTGACCCAGTTTTTGCTGGTCCGTCCATATTTTCGGTACAGAAATATCCGGATCTTTATCTTTTTTGTTTGAGCCATTAACAATTGTTACGTCTGCACTTTTAGCTCTTGTTCGAATGCGCACCAAGGCTGCATCCAATATTGTATCCATATCTTCATCTGCATGCATTGGCATTTGCGAGCCTGTATCCAGAGCTGCAACTTCAAGAATAGTGTTAATATGGCCTAGCAACAGGTCAGCCGATTGCAGAATATATTCCGCATATGAATTTTTCTTTTTCTTATCAAGCTCGTATTCATCACCATTTAACAACATACTGGCAAAACCAATGATCGCGTTAAGTGGGGTTCTTAACTCATGGTTCATATTTTCCAGAAAAGAAGAGCGTATTCTAATCGCTTCTTCTACTGCCAGATTAGCCGCCTTCAGATTCCTTTGGGCTTGGGCGCGGGTAAGCGCATCAGACATATTGCCAAGATAACAATCAAGCTCAGACTTTGGCTGGCCATTCTTGTTTTCATCTGCTCTCGATATCGCGTTTAAAAGATACATTTAATGATAACCCCATACTCAAAACTGCCTCAAATATTGGCTAATCGAAAAGCCAATTAGATAAGCATAGAGTTTAAACACCTAATACGCCGTTAAGGGTTTTGGCATTTTGAGGGGGTGGTGGTAATAATTCGGTAGCAATATGGCAACACTCCTTCAATGGATCCCATATTGGCACACTGGTGTTTTATCCCCAAAAATATTATCCTGATTTGGGACTATCCTCTTTATCAGCATTGTTAGTATCAGTGCCTTTATCATCCACAGATACCGGCGGTACGTAAGCTAATACTGTGTCACCAATTTCCGGTTTAACGCGCAATTCTTCTGATGCAAAAATCAATACGCCCTTTCTGATGACCAATATAATATCCTGACCTTCTCTTGCGTCTTTTAAGTAAGTCTCTGGCGTATATTCATCAGAAAGTTTTGTGCGTTGATAGGTCCATCCTAAATAATGACGGCGTAATAAATCATCAATATTCACTGCGGAATGCAAAAATGTCTTACCTTGTAGAGTATGTGACATGGCCTGACGGTTTTCTTCGTTTTTCCCTCTGGCATTAACTTGGAATATCTGTGTGCGTCCTAATTCTGGCGCTAAGTCAGTGCACACCAACGCATTATGAGACTCATTGCCGCTGACTGCCAATAAATATCCAAACCGGTTAAAGTCTAAGTGATGTTCTGTGACTTCAGATAAGATTTCACCATAATAAGTCGGAATATTGGCAAGTCTTGCAGGTCGCAACCGCCGCCAGCTTGAATCTGCCAGGGTCACATTAATATCAAGTTCTTTCAGTTTAACCGCCAACCCCACTGACCACACGCTTGCTCCCACAATCAATACACCCGGTTTTTCCCGTGATGCCAATCCTAATATTTTGGCTAGGGGGCTAATCGTAAAGCCATGAAGCACCACCGTGGCAAACACCATTCCAAACGCAAGCGGGATTAATTTCGCCCCGTCAGGGTGACCATTTGCAACTAAAGAGGTTGCAAAAAACGATGAAACCGCGACTGCAACAATCCCTCGCGGGGCGATCCACCCCACCAATAAACGTTCTTTCAAGGGTAAATCAGAACCAACCGTCGATAAGAACACCGCGGCGGGCCGGACAATAAAAAGCATCACCAAGATCAACGCAATCATCCGACCGTCAATCGCCTGCAATGTATCCCACGTCAAATTCGCGGTTAACATCACAAAAACACCCGATACCAACAATATGGTGATGTTCTCTTTGAAATGTCGTAACTCGTTAATGCTGGCAATTTTTGCGTTTGCCAAAGTGACACCCATCACCGTGACACTTAATAAGCCGGCTTCATCCTGAAATTGGTTGGCTAATTCAAAACATAATAAAACAGATGTAAGCAAAACCGGCGGTTTTAAATATTCGGGCACATGACCATTGCGGAATAGGTGGGCAATAACCTGTCCAATGCAAAACCCGAACAAGACCGCCAATAAAGTCCCGATAAAAAGAGCTGCCGCTATCTGCGTGCCACTTCCATGTGTTGTGTCGAATGTTAGAACCTCATAAACAAAGACCGCTAACAACGCCCCGATCGGGTCATTAACAATACCTTCCCATTTAAGAATTTTGGCGGGGCGAGCACTCAATTTTGATTGCCGCAATAATGGGATAATAACAGTGGGACCCGTGACCACCATAATACCGGCAAATAGAACCGCGATGGGAAATGATAATCCGGCAATATAATGCGCCGCTATAGTGCCAAAGCCCCAAGCAATCGGCACACCGGGAAAAACCAACCGCCTTATCCCTTTGGACAAACCACGAATTTCGGAAAAGTTTAAGGTTAAACCCCCCTCAAACAAAATAACCGCAACGGCAATACCGATTAACGGGCGATAAAAATCCCCGAATAAAGCTTCAACGGGAGCTAAACCATCCGTATAGCCATCGCCCACCATGGCTTTGAATAAACCAAAAGTCGGGCCGGCCAAAATACCGGCAATTGCCATCAAAACAATAGCCGGTAAATTCAACCGCCATGCAAGCCATTGTGCACCAACCCCTAAAATACCGATTACGGTGACGGCAACAACAATATTTTCCATTGAATATCCTATTCAGTCGACACGCGCCATGATGACAGAAGGCAACTTTAGACCCTTATCCGGTCAGGTAATAGTATGGCGTTCACCTCATATCCGGTCTATCCGGTTAAGCTTTTAAATCAAGATGGTTTACCGATGTTTAAAAGTCGGTTTTCGTTTTTCAACAAAAGCGGCCATTCCTTCGCGTTGATCTTCCGTCCCGAACACAGAGTGGAAGACCCGCCTTTCAAAACGCACCCCTTCACTTAAGGTTGTCTCATACGCGCGATCAACGGCCTCTTTGGTCAACATCACAATAGGTCTGGAAAATTCCGCAATCTTTTGCGCTGTCTGGATGGCTTCCTCGCGCAGTTCCGCTAGCGGAATAATACGCGAAACCAGACCGCAACGCTCTGCTTCTTCGACATCCATCATCCGGCCTGTCAAACACATTTCCATCGCTTTTGATTTACCGATCGAGCGGGCCAGACGCTGCGTGCCCCCTGCCCCCGGCATGGCGCCAATAGTGATTTCAGGTTGAGAGAATTTCGCGTTATCTGCCGCTAATATAAAGTCACACATCATCGCCAGCTCGCATCCGCCCCCAAGGGCATAGCCCGCAACCGCCGCAATAACCGGTTTGCGGCATCTTGTGGCTTCTTCCCAATTAGCGGTAATAAACTCTTCTTTATATACGGTCATATAGTCTTTAGACTGCATTTCTTTAATATCAGCTCCGGCGGCAAAGGCTTTTTCGGAACCAGTAATAATAATACAGCCAATATTATCATCTTTCTCGAAAGCCTGAAGCGCAAGCGTCACCTCATCCATCAATTGCCAGTTAAAAGCATTAAGTGCATCAGGCCGATGCAAGGTCAAAATACCAACATTGCCTTCAACTTCTGTAAGGATACATTCATATGACATATTCGTTTCTCCTTAACGCTTAGACATTGCAACAACGTCGCGCTGCCCTGATCCGGTATAGTTCGACAGCGGACGAATGAGTTTATTATCGCCAAGCTGTTCCATAACATGGGCAGTCCATCCCGTGATACGGCTCGCCACGAATAGCGGCGTAAACATCGGAATATCAAATCCCATAAGATAATAGGCAGGCCCCGCAGGGAAATCCAAATTCGGATAAATGCCTTTTTCAGATACCATTGTATCGTCAAGACCTCGGCTCATCTCCCAATATTTTTTGGCTTCATCACTGCCAATAACATCAACCATTTTCTTAAAGGCTTCCGTCATTGTGGGCACACGACTATCACCAGAGCGATAAACCCGGTGACCAAAACCCATAATTTTGCGTTTTTCACGTAACGCCGTTAACATCCATTCGCGGGCATTGTCCGGCTCACCCACTTCTTTCAACATATGCATCACCGCCTCGTTAGCGCCGCCATGTAAAGGCCCTTTAAGAGCGCCAACACCGCCTGTCACCGCCGAATAGATGTCCGATGTTGTAGAAGCAATAACCCGCGCCGCAAATGTAGAAGCATTAAAAGAATGTTCCGCATACAGTGTCATCGAGATATCAAAACATTTTATGACTTCGTCTGCTGGCACTTCGCCAAAGCACATATTGAAAAAATTCTCGGAAAACTCAAGGCCATTATCGGGCGCAATAGCTGATAAACCTTGTTTATGTCTATAATCCGCGGCAATCATTTCAGGTATTTTAGCATACATGCGGATGGCTTTATCATAGAGACCATCAGGCGAAGAATCCTCAGTTGTTTTGTCTTCTTGCCCAAGGAAAGAGATTGCCGTGCGTAATGTGTCCATGGGGTGGGCTTGTTTGTTAAACCGTGAAATCACATTTTTTAAATCGTCCGATAGACCGCGTTCCGATTTTTCACGCGCCACAAAATCGCTTAGTTGCGACTGGGTTGGTAGTTCTTTATTCCAGATCAAATAAGCCACTTCTTCAAAACGACATTGGCTTGCCAAATCTTGTACTTTATAGCCGCGATAGGTCAGAGAATTTATCTCCGGCATCACTTTTGAAACCGCAGTATCGTCCGTTACCACACCGGCAAGACCATATTTTATTTCTGAATCACTCATCATCACTCTCCTGATTTTTCCAACTATATTCGCATTCAACCTTTGCTATGCGCAAAGTATAATCATTATACCACTCTTCTTTTCCTAAACGGCGCGCTTCGCTATGTTCATCAAAATCACGCCAATGTTTAATGGCCTCTAGACTTTCCCAGTAAGAAACGGTGATGCTAAATCCGTTCCTCATATAGGCTCCCTCAACCCCCAAATAGCCAGGCATTGTTGTCGCCAATTCAAACATTCTTTCTGCCGTTTTATTGTAAGCATCTTCCGCCGCTTCATCGAGGTCGCGTTTGGTGGAAGAGAATATAACAGCGTAATATGGTTTTTCTAAATTCATATTACCTCATCATATTTAAAAACAACAGGCTTTCTAAAACAACGAATACTCGAAAACTACCCAAATCACTCTGTCGGTGTGTCAGTCACCTGAAAATTATAAAGACTATCATCAAACTTATTATAATCCGCATAGCGAAGATTATCATATAGATCACGGCGATGCTGCATCATATCGAGAATGTTGTTTTGATCCCCATCTTCTAAAATTTTATCAAGGCCAATATCACAAGCCCCCATTGCCAAACGCAAGGTGGTCACAGGATAAATCACCATATTAAACCCAAGATTTTCCAACTCTTTATCATTAAGCAAACGGCTTTTACCAAACTCTGTCATATTCGCTAAAATGGGGACGTCGATGGCTTTACGCACGGCTTCAAATTCTGCTTCTGATTTCATCGCTTCAGGAAAGATCATATCAGCGCCCGCATCAACATAGGCTTTCATACGGTCAATAGATTGCTCTAAGCCCTCAATCGCCCGCGCATCGGATCTGGCGATTAAAACAAAGTTTGGATCACGTTTTGCATCCGCCGCCGCCTTAACCCGTTGCAACATCACCTCGGTCGGCACAATCTCTTTACCATCAAGATGACCACATCGTTTAGGCATAACCTGATCTTCAATATGACACCCGGAAAGTCCCGCATCTTCCATGGAGCGAATAGTGCGCGCAGCGGCCATCGGTTCACCAAAGCCTGTATCAATATCAATAATGGCCGGCAAATCCGTAACTCTTGATATTTGTTGCCCCCGATCAACAAATTCGCTCATGGTCGCAAGGCCGATATCAGGCAAACACAAATCAGCGGCCATCACCGCACCGGAGATATATACTCCGTCAAATTTTTCTTTTTGCTCAATCATCTGTGCACAGAGCGGATTAAAAGCGCCAGGAAATTTCAATAATTTACCCGAAGCAAGGTCCTTACGAAAAATCTCGCGTTTTTCCTGAGCCGATTTTTGTGTAAACAACATTACGATATAATTCCTATTTAAATTCCTGCAAAGGGGTGCCGATACGCTTACCCATTTCTTCACCCAGCGCCACAAGTCCGCTCATTGGACGCACCATCACTTCAAATTCGCGAATTAATCCCTCTTCATCAAAACGGATCAAATCAACACCCTTTAGGGCCTTTCCATTTACAACAGCACTAAACTCTAAGGTTACATTTAAACCATCATCACTTTTAAAGTGTCGATGATATTTAAAATCTTCAAACACATTCAGCACGGTGGATAGCGCCATTCGTAATGCTTGCTTCCCATTATAAGGAGAATGTGCCATAGGCGAGCGGAACACAACATCATGGTAAACGATAGTCAGTAAATCCGACAGATCACGAGAGGCAATCATCTTATGCCACAGGTCAAGTGAATATTCTATTGGCTGTTTACCATCATCTGTTGTTGCCATATTCATCCTTAGGCTGATGTTTTAGTTGGCTTTTAAGAGAGAGGCCGGAATGATCTCCGGCTCTCCCCTTAAAATCCAACTCGTTTTCCTTTATCGTGCCACTTTAAAACTAAGAAGACATGCAAAAGAAATTAAGCTTATTACCGTCTGGGTCTTTGACATATCCACATGAACAAGCCCCATCAAGACGTGGTCCCGGATCACCATCATTGGTCGCACCAAGTTCCACAGCTTTCGCATGAAGTGCCGCAACGTGCTCTGGGTTTTCACACGCTATGGTCACCATATTGCCATTTCCAGGGCTCGCCGTGCCGCCATCAAACGGCGTAGCCAAACCAAACATAGGGCCAGAGCCATTACTATAGGCTACAAAACCACCGTCAGGGCGTTCCATTGCGACTTTACCACCAATTTCACCTAATAACTGATCATAGAACTGACGGGCAGCTTCCATGTCGCTCACACCGATACAAGAATATGCAATCATTTTATTCTCCTTCTTTAGGTTTAAAAAATACCTTTAGCAGTATTTTCGATCAAATAGCCTTTCGGGGCTACAGGGTTTAATGTACGCACCTCATCCGCACTAAGGTCTGGCAGTCGTTGAACCAAATCCAGAAACCGTACTGACTCTGATGCATCCAGAATATCATCCGTAAGGGTTTTAAATTTATTGATATATTCAGGGCGACCAAACGGACGTGCCCCAAGGGGGTTCGCATTGGCAATGCCCAACTCGTCTTCAATGACGCTGCCATCCTCCATCGTAATCACCACACGGGCGCCAAACGCTTTTTCAGAAGGGTCATGACTATGATAACGACGGGTCCATTCGGGGTCTTCAATGGTGGATATCTTATGCCATAGCCTTACAGTGTCCGCCCGTTTTGCACGCTCCGGCGCGTAAGAACGCTCATGGTGCCATTCGCCATCTTGCAGGGCTACAGCGAAAATATACATGATCGAGTGATCAAGCGTTTCACGGCTGGCATTAGGATCCATTTTTTGCGGATCGCCAGCACCCGTACCAATAACATAATGTGTATGGTGGGATGTGTGCAGAACAATTGATTTTACATTATCGAAGTCACCAACTTTTTTGCCCATTCTAAAGGCCAGATCAATCAAAGCTTGAGATTGATACTCGGCTGAATGTTCTTTTGTATATGTCTCCAAGATCGCGCGCTTGCTTTCGCCTTTTGCCGGCAATGGAACAATATAGCTCGGCTCATAAGGGGATTTACCCTGATCGCGTGCCGTGCGGCCATTCAAGATAAAAGAAAGCACGCTGTCTTCCCCTTCATAAATGGGGCTTGGCGCACCCTCACCGCGCATACAGCGGTCAACAGCTTCAATGGCGGTCTTGCCTGCATATGCAGGAGCAAAAGCTTTCCAAGAAGAAATCTCGCCTTTGCGTGATTGACGTGTTGTCACCGTACAATGTAAACCTTGTTGCACTGATTGATAGATAATCTCCGTATCAAGACCAAGCAATGTGCCAATCGCGGCTGAGGCTGATGGGCCGATATGGGCAATATGGTCAATTTTATGTTCGTGCAGGCAAATGCCTTTAACAAGGTTAACTTGAATTTCATAGCCTGTTGCAATACCGCGCAGCAAATCCGCACCGCCTTTGCCGCATTGTTGGGCGACCGCTAATACAGGGGGAATATTATCACCCGGATGGGAATAATCAGCCGCCAAAAAAGTATCGTGGAAATCCAATTCACGCACCGCAGTGCCATTGGCCCACGCTGCCCATTCTGCGCATACGCAATGATCTGGCCCCAAACCAAACAAGGTTGCCCCGCCAGAACGCAAATGCGTGTTCGCCATGGCCCGTGCAGATTTGATGGGGCCGCGGTTCAAGGAGGCAATCGCAACAGAGGCGTTATCAATAATGCGGTTGATAATCATATCCGTCACATCATCATCAATACCAACAGGATCAGCCGCCATTTCGGCCATTTTCCATGCGAGTTGTTCTTCGCGTTTTAAAAGGTCAGTGGAAGGGTGAGCGCGGACATTATGGTCAATCATGAAGGCTTCTTTCGTGCTTTAAAGGGGCGTAAATGAAAATAATAATGGTTAAATCATTATCGTCTAAGTTTAGGCTTCGTATGCACCCACTGCGACACTCTGTCAAAACATAAGTGCAACACCTTCCGGCGGCAAAACGCCTCTGGAAAACTAATTCTTGACTTTTTTATTTATAGAAAGACTAGAAAAATAGTAATTTTACAACCATCATCAAGATCACAATGATAAACACTTTTTTGATCAAGGGCGCTCCCTTGGCAATTGCCGTGCGGGCCCCGATATAGCCACCAATGGCATTACCAAAGGCAAGGGCCAACCCCACTTGCCAAGCAATTTGCACGCTAGAGGCAAACACGAACAGGGCCACAAAACTGAATATAAGAGCAATAAAAACCTTATGCATGTTCGTGCGGACCAAATCGATGCCCATGACGCGATATAAAATCGGCATCAATAAAAACCCCACACCAATCTGGATAAAACCACCCCAAAACCCGGCACCGACCATCAAAACATGGCCCAGCAGAAGACGTTTGGGTTTAAATGCGACTTCAGGCTGTTTTGACCCATTCGCGTTCGTTGCACTTACTTTATCTTCTTGCTTCCGGTCAAAAACCATCAAGGCCATAATCGCCATCATGATGCCCGCAAGGAGACGGTCAAACCATTCCCCCTCCACCTGAACACCGACCTTTGCCCCGAAATAGGCACCGATTGACGCCATAAATGCAAGACTGGCACTTAGCTTAAAATCAGAAAACCCTTTTGAAAAAAAACCCCAAACCGCAACAATATTCTGACCGATAATCGATATACGGTTCGTGCCATTGGCAACCGGCCCCGAGATTCCAAAAAACAACATCATCGGAACCGTCAATAAAGATCCGCCCCCTGCCATAACATTAAGCCAGCCAGCGCCAACCCCAAGCAGAGAAAGCAGAGCCAATTGCCATAATGCCATAAATTCACTTCCTTTTCATGTTAGCTCTTAATTATTGTACCCTTTCCATCAACGCAATAACCAAACCCATTAATTTAAATCAATTACTTCTAAAGCACCCCCTTCAAAAATGTAACGGGCCCGTGAGCTGACATCGACACATATATTTGCTAGAGTTACCCAACAAAAGGAGATATTTATGAGATTATTACTGCTCGGTCTAACCGCACTTACACTGACATTTGGTTTGGTTGCCTGCTCTCAAGACACCAAAGTTTCAAGGACAACCAAGATTGAAGACAATAAAGCCGATGCCCGCATTGCAGCTGTATTGATATATGCGGACTGGTGCCCCTCGTGTAAAATAATTGAACCTAAATTATCATCTGCACGCTCTCAAGGGCCCATCGAAGGCGTGAAGTATTTAACACTGGATTACACAACCCGCGATAAGAACGCCATGTTTGCCGCAGCCGATGGCCTTGGTGTTGGCGAAGCCATACGCACCCAACTGGGCGATGAGGTTTTAACAGGTATCCTATTATTAGTAGATATTGATAATAAAAAAGTTGTTGCCGATCTTCGAAAAGAACTTTCGGTTGATGAATTAAGATCAGCAATCGTTACGGCCTCACAAGTTTAAGGCAAACCCATTTTATATATTGCATCGTATAAAGAATAACCTCATAAAGGGAATATTCTTTATACCTTGACCAAACCATGTGATAAGATTTCAAAAGAACCATTTCAGGCCCCTTATGGGGCTATCTTTAGAAAACTATCATGACATTATCCAAAACGCTTAAAACTGAAAACCCTGATGAATACTGGATGGATGAAGGCATTTTCGTAAAGGAGATTGTCAACACACCCACAATATCCGGCTTTTCTCTGGCGCGATGCCGCCTGCCCCAAGGGGCGATCACGCGGAACCATCGACTAAATGTAGCCGAGACCTACATTATCGAAGATGGGAACGCCATGATCTACCTTGATCAACAACCATATAAGGTCATGAAGGGGGATATTATTCCTGTTGCAATCGGCCAAAGCCAATATATCAAAAATGTCGGCAATGGAGATTTAATATTTCTAGTCCACTGCACACCGCGATTTACCATGGATCAATATCAAGCCATTTAGACAGATTAATGAGTGAAACAGAACAATAAGTAAAATAGATCAATGTGATAACTATTCACATCACACCATTTCCCCATGTCAGGCCTCATAAATATGTCAGGCCTCATAAATATCTTCGATAAACCGCGCTAAAGCCACATCACGATCAGATAACCCCCCCGCATCGTGAGTGGTTAAAACGATCTCTACACGGTTATAAACATTAAACCACTCTGGATGATGATCCATCTTATCAGCCATTATGGCAATGCGGGTCATAAACCCGAAAGCGTGATTGAAATCATCGAACTTAAAGCTTTTTTTTGCCCCGTCACGCCCGGCAATATCTTCCCACCCTTTAAAGGTCGAAAAAAATTGCGCGCGCTCATGGTTTGACAATTTTTCAATCATAATATTCTTTCTCTAAAATTTATCAATAATCGTTACCCCTAAAGGGGGTGATTGATCCATCGTCATAAGGGCTTCAATACTTTCCTCAAGAGATATTTTTTTTCCGATTAGTTTTTGCGGTTTCAATCTATCCGTACTAATCATATTTAACATATCTTGATATCTAAATGATTGCATGCCGTGACTACCCAAAATCTCTAATTCGTTGGCAATGATCAAATCCATCGGGACTGCCGCCAAACCACCCTCTTCCACCATCAAACCCACTTGAACATGCTTACCGCGTTTTCGTAGGCTTTTAATACCGGTTAGGCAAACATCTTTATGACCAATAGCATCGATTGATAAATGCACCCCCTCATCCATTCCATCTTTACTGGCTTCGTGAATGGCGCCCACAACATCCTCATGATTATGGCTGTTAATAATAATATCTGCCCCAAGGGTTTTCGCGAGCTTTAAAGGCTGCTGGCCTACATCCACAGCAATCACATGGGCGCCCGCCGCGCGAGCAATCATAATGGCTGAAAGCCCAACCCCGCCACATCCAAAAATGCAAACCCATTGCCCAGCTTGGCATTTTCCTTGATCCATAACCGCACGAAACGATGTGGCAAAACGGCACCCAAGGCTGGCCGCCGTTGCAAAGTCAATGGTTTGGGGTAAAGCCACTAAATTAACATCCGCATAATGAAGGGATACATATTCCGCAAAAGAACCCCAATGGGTAAAACCCGGCTGGAATTGATTATCACATATTTGATGATTACCTGAAAAACATTGTCCGCATGCCCCGCACCCGCCAACAAAGGGCACTGTTACCCGATCTCCCACCCGCCATCGCGTTACATCTTTTCCGACAGTTTCAATAATGCCCGCAAGTTCATGGCCCGGCACATGGGGCAGCGTAATATCCTTGTCATGGCCGCGCCAACCATGCCAATCACTGCGGCATAAACCGGTTGCCATAACTTTAACCACCACACTATGGGGTTCCGGTGTGGGGTCAGGCACATTTTTTATGGTAGGAGCAACATTAAATTGTTCGTAAAGAACAGCTTTCATAAGGTTATAACCCTGCTATCTATCAAGCCCAATATAGGCGTTCCTCACGGAATAAACATGAGAAGATAAACGGGGTCAACCTTGCAATAGAGTGAACAAAAATCTATTTCGTCTGTTTTATCAAACCAGCAATTGATTGCTTTAAGACCGGCAAGACATCCGCCTCGAACCATGGGTTCTTCGCTAACCAGCGATTATTACGGGGGCTAGGATGCGGTAGCGGAACAATATCGGGGGCAAGTTGCCTCCAATCCGCAACTGTTTTTGTTACCGTTTCCCCTTGCCTTGCTGGCAAATGCCAATCTCTGGCATATTTCCCAATTACCAACATCAATTTTACATTTTTCATATAGCTCATAAATTCATGACGCCAATGATCCGCGCATTCAACACGGGGGGGAAGATCGCCCGATTTACCCGTTCCGGGAAAACAAAACCCCATCGGTAAAATCGCAATTTTCGATGCATCATAGAATGTTGGTTTGGTAACCCCCATCCAATCGCGAAGCCGGTCACCCGAAGCATCATCAAAGGGAATGCCTTTTTCGTGGGTTTTACTGCCCGGGGCTTGGCCCACAATCAGGACTTTTGCCTTTTTACTGACCTGAAAAAGCGGGCGCGGGCCGAGTGGCAAATCGGAACAAATGCCACAGGCCCGCGCCCTGATGAGAAGATCTTTTGATTGAGTATCTTTAGTCAAAAAGAGACTCCTCTTTTTGTCGTTAGATAATTGATAGGGCTGTAAGACCAATCGCAAGCACCATGGCCCATGATACGAGATATACAGGAGTGCGCAAGAATGGAACGCCAAGTATATAAACAACAGCATGAGCAACACGGGCAAAGAAGAAGATTTGCATAAAGCCAGCGATAGCAGCACCTTTAGCATCGCCCCCTAAATAATGGGCAGCAACCAGAACAGCAATCAGCGCTGGCAAAGTCTCAACCATATTAAGGTGTGCCCGTTGCGCACGTTGGGCCCAAAGTGGTGGCTCGGGTGCTGTTGCCGGAAAACCTTCAGGGTAGTTAGAAAGAAAAGTCGGCAAGCCCCAAACAAAGACGCGCGCTAAAATATAGGGCGTCCAAAGGAGCACTGTTAAAATGCCACTAAGGGCAAGGTATGTAAAAGCGGTTTGCATAAAATTCTCCGTTATTCTAAATTAATGTTAGTTTTTAAATCGTTGCAACAATCTTGATTGATCATCACGACACCGAATACTAGTTACTTCACTGAACAAACTTTGACTAAATAAACTTTGACTAAATAAACTTTAACTGAACAAATCTTACCGCAAAAAATTATTTTGACTTTGTAAGCATGTTTAGTCGTTGTAAGCATATTTAGTCGTTAAAAATAGATAATCAAAGATAAACAGGTTTTACAAAAACTTCTAGTCTTGTTTTGAACCCGATTAACAATTTTCATCTATGTCTTGGTTTTATCTTTCTGTTAAATCACTTTACGTAAATCACTACAAGTAAATCACTATGCGGTGCTATAATCCCGACCGAAGAAAATCCGAATCGGGAATCCTGTAAATAAAGTCGAAACACTGAACAGCGCGTTTATATGTTATAACGTGCTGATATTGCTTGCTTTACGAATTCATTTTATGGGTTTTTCGTTAATGCGCCTATACCCTATTGATGTGTACACTACTTATTTCGTTCTATTTATTTCTAGATATTTATCTGCTCTTTTATGCACATTTAATTTGTTTTTTCTCATGTTCTTAATTGATAATATCTGTAAACAGAATAACTCTTTTCTATCTCGGTTTTAAAAGATGCTACCAATCAAATAGCTTTAATCATAGAACGGATATGCATCTAAAATGAAACATCGACTATAGAGAGGAGACCATTTGAACACGAAATATCAATAATTACCTCTAAACTTGGTACGTTACGGAAAAAACTCGAGACGAATTGCAAATTAATAAACCAGCTCCCGCCTAAAAGTGCGCGGCGAATCACCAAACTTGTTGGCAAAAGCCCGACTAAAAGCGGCAGCCGATTGATATCCAATAAGTTGAGCAATTTCCTGAATGCTTGTTTGCTCTTCATCCAGCATCACAAGGGCCTTTTGCAGGCGCCAATCCGCTAGATATTTCATCGGCCCGACCCCCATCAATTCGCTAAACCGGTCAGAAAAACGGCTGCGCGACATACCTGTATGCTGCGCCAACGAACCCACAGTCCAGTTCAATCCCGGCTCTTGATGGATAGCCGTAAGAGCGGTTGCAATATTAGGGTCTTTTAATGCTTTTAAAATTGTCGGCGAATCATCAGGTTGGGTTAAATTAGATTTTAACACCTCGATAAAAACAATCTCGGATAATCGTGTGACCGTTGCGTCAGATCCCGGCTCGCCAGAAAACATCCGTTGACTGACAAATTTAAGTGCATCATCCAACCATGGCTCCCCAGCCCGATCCGTGCCGGTAACGTGAACATATTCGGGGAGTGCAGCCAGTAAGGGATGTTCCGCCCCTTTGCGGAATGTGAAATGACCACAAATCATTTGCGTTGCAGCCCGCGCATCCCCCTCACCGACCCGAAGAACACCCGTGCCATCATAGTCCACATCCGATAGAATTGTCTCTAAAGGCGGTGCTGTGGCCCGACCATTATCAGAAAGCACATGACTGGTACCGTTAGGGATTAGAACCATATCCCCCGGTGACAACAAGATTTTTTCACCAGACGGGAAACTCACATGACAAGCCCCCTCCACCACTAAATGAAATCTGGCAGCCATTTCATAATCAGGTACCGTTGTGCCCCAACTACCGCGAAAATTCGTGCGGAAGTAAAGAACCCCTCGCATATCCAGCGTTTTTAATATATCGTCGAGAATATCCATTTGAATTTCTTATTCTTTTGCTAATTGATCCAATCCCCAGAATACTGGTACGAATAGCAAAGAATGTGAAGATTTTTAAGGTGAATAAGTACGATATGCAAGAAATATAGGTATTTTAGCAAAGCGCTATTCTATTAATAGAGATAAGCAGGGCTTATTTCCACATCAATAATCTAGCGATATCCCAATTAAAGGCCGTTTCAAAGCTGGTCTTAAGGCTTATCAACTCAATATCTATTTCTTGATATAATTGGTTTGAGCAGCATCAAATCTAGAATTCCTGACCAAATTTTTTGGAGGCGGGGAAGCCTTTGGGGGCTATTTTACCGGCTTGAGCGCGTTTCCCCACAAAGGGTTTCCACCCCTCAAGGGTTTGCACCCGTCCAGAGCGATCCGTCCATGTAAAGCCTTCTTTGCGGGTGAAGATTTTTGCATCAGATAGTCCGCCTTGCGCATATTTTTGTAACAAGACCCCTTTACCGCGCGACATTTCTGGCAGTTCATCGGCTTTAAAAACAATCAATTTTTTATTATCGCCCACAACCGCAACCATGTCACCAACGGCAAGGCGGCACACATTGGCCTCCGCCCCGCTGGCAACATTCAAGACCTGTTTACCCTTTTTAGTGGTTGCCAAGCAATCAGCCTCAGACACAATAAACCCGTGGCCTGATGTTGACGCCACCAAAAATTTGCGTTCCCCTTGATGGAGAAATACAGATGAGATCGCTTGGGCATTATCCATATCAATCATTAACCGGATAGGCTCACCATGCCCCCGCCCCCCCGGCAAATCATGAACATCTAACGTGTAAAATTTGCCGTTTGTGGCAAAAACCATTAATTTATCTGTGGTCATGGCGTGGACCACATGGCCCTCTCGGTCACCATCTTTATATTTAATGGTCTTGCGGTCTTCCACATGGCCTTTCATCGTCCGTATCCATCCTTTATCGGATACGATAACCGTCAAGGGTTCTTTTTCTATCAAGGCGTCAAGATCAATATCATCGGCTTCCGGTGCTTCGGCAAACTGCGTGCGCCTGGCCCCCAGTTGGGATTTAGGGTCAAAAGCCTTTTTAATATCGCGTAATTGTTCGGCAATTTTCTTCCATTGGGCATCTTCAGATTTCAAAAGGGCCTTTAATTCCTTTTGTTCTTTTTTCAATGCTTTATGTTCGTTTTTAATTTCCATCTCTTCAAGCTTTCGCAAAGCCCGAAGACGCATATTCAAAATGGCTTCAGCTTGAACATCATTCAACTTGAAGGTTTTCATTAATTGCTGTTTTGGTTCATCTTCATAACGGATAATACGAATGACTTCATCCAGATTAAGATAGGCAATTAAAAATCCGTCTAGAATTTCCAACCGTTTGGCAATCTTTCCAAGGCGGAAAGTCGTACGTCTTTTTAAAACATCACGGCGATGATCAAGCCATGCCTGCAAGACGTCGCGCAATCCCATCACCCGCGGAGACCCCTGGGCGTCCAAAACATTTAGGTTCATCGAAAAACGCGACTCAAGATCGGTAACTTTAAACACGCTTTCCATCACCGCATTGGCTTCAACGGTTTGGCTGCGCGGCTCTAACACCAATCTAATATCTTCGGCGCTCTCATCACGAACATCGGTAATAACCGGCAGTTTCTTGGTTTGAATAAGATCGGCAATTTTCTCGACCAATTTAGATTTTTGAACCTGATAGGGAATTTGCGTTATAACGATTTGATATTTGCCGCGCTCTAGCGCCTCACGCTCCCATTTCGCCCGCACCCGAAACCCGCCACGCCCGCTGACATAGCTTTCAGCCATATCCTCAGGGGTTTCAACACACACCCCCCCCGTCGGAAAATCAGGCCCTCTGACATATTTCATCAATGTTTTGATATTCGCGTTGGGGGCCTTGATCAAATGCAGTGATGCATCAATAAGCTCTGGCACATTATGGGGCGGTATGGATGTCGCCATACCAACCGCAATGCCGGAGGCCCCGTTGGCTAACAGATTTGGAAACGCCGCTGGCAATACAGCCGGTTCATTATCTTCACCATCATAAGTGTCACGAAAATCAACCGAGTCTTCATCAATCCCCTCAAGTAACATTTGAGCCGCTTGGGTCAAACGGCTTTCCGTATAGCGCATGGCCGCCGGATTATCACCGTCAATATTACCAAAATTACCCTGCCCATCCACAAGGGGAACCCGCACAGAAAAATCTTGAACCAACCGCGCCATGGCATCGTAAATCGAGGCGTCCCCATGGGGGTGATAATTACCCATAACCTCGCCCACAACCTTGGCCGATTTTTTAAATCCCCCCGATGGATTAAGCTTCATTTGACGCATGGCAAATAATATTCGCCGATGCACCGGCTTTAACCCGTCACGCACATCAGGCAAGGCCCGTGACGTAATTGTCGATAGAGCATATGCGAGGTATCGTTGCCCCAAAGCCTCATCAAGAGGTTCAAGGAAAATATCCTCCGGTATTAATGGTTTTTGTGCGGGTTTTTTCTTTCTAGCCATTCCCCTTGATTAGCAGAGTTTGGCGACTAGAAAAGAGGCAAAAAGGGGGAAAAGATATAAAATTCAAAAATAGGTTAGACAAACCTTAAATTTTATAGCCGTACTTGTTTCTGGCAGCATTTATCCAATACACCGGATAAGGCAAATGCCGCCCGGCGCGCACTATTATGTACATCATCACCAAAGGTGGCCAAAAATGCATCTTTTTGCTTACGCTTATACGCGTTGCCAATCACATCAATATTATCGAGTGCATCAGCTAGCCCACCCAAAGAATCCACCACCTCGCCCAGTTTCCAATGGGTATAATTAGGATCATTTTGCCATTTAGCATCATGGCAATTTAAAAATACGCATGGTTTGGGGGTTTCTAAAAACTCATAAACCTGACTGGAAACATCCCCAAGATAGACATCAGCAGCTCTCATATAGGTCATATTGATAGAAGACGGTGACCCTGTATCAATATGGATATGGGGGTTACTGAAATATTTTGTTTTAAGTCCCTTGCGCCACTGCATATGGTTCAAGTCAGCCGTAATATGTAATTTACGCGACCATAACATGGTGTGGGGGGCAAAAATAAGATTAAAATCATCTCTTTGCATAAAGTGGTCTAAAACACATTCGCCAGCTTGATACCAAGAAGATAAAAGCGGATCAAAATGGGGATTATAAACCACCGTTGGCAAATCATTCTCGAAAAATCTTTGTTTTTTGATAGGGGCAACACGCACGGAATTAAATTTGGGATATCCAACAACGGAGTATTTTCCGTGTTCAACGATTTTCTCCGCCAACATTCTGGTTTTTATTTTCTCTCCGGGCACAAGCACATGGTCAAATTTTGAAATTGCTTTTTTAAACCCGACCGCCCGGTCGCCCGCACCATGTTGAGTATAAACCATGGCGGGCCCGTTAACCCCCAACTTGTCTTTATAAATCAAGCTGGTTGTTTCAGGGGTTACAATTAAATCAAACTTGGAAAGTGTACGGACAATAGAACGTGAGGCCCCAATCCTGCGTAGGGGGGCCGCGCCAAAAATCATGGCCTCAAGTGTGCGTGCCCACAATGGCGGTGCGATGGTTGTAATCGAAACACGATTTAAAGCGGCGGGAGATAATAAACTGGCCAATAGATCCGCATGGGCGTTTGATTGCACAAAAGCTTCAATATGAATTTTAGATTCAATATCGATCAATTCATTGATAATCGGCGCACAATGGGGGATTTGATGAGGTTGATCGTGCACTAACAAAAAAGCCGCCGAAACATTATCGGGACGTTTTGTAAAAAGATGCCTTGGATGATAATCCGCAAGCCTTAAAGGTGAGCCATATAAATCGATCTCCCCTTGGGAATCAAATGTTAATTGGGCATCAAATGTTAATTGTGCTTCACTCATTAATGGTTTTCCTTAACCAATTTTTATCAACGCGCCTGACAACAAATCAGTCAGATCAAGGGGGAATTTAAAAGACACATAACCACCCCCACAGCAAGTTATTGTACTATGTTAAAAAGAGCGGTTAACGCAAAGGAGGCGAAACCCCGCACTGATAATCCGGTTTAAAAACGGGAAATGAATTTGCATCATCTGCTTTATATTGGTGTGTACTTATCCCAATATTATTCATGATTACAACTCAATCCCGCGTGAAGAGCGCTCTTTACACAAAATATTCATCACATTCATGTGTAATGAATTCTAAAAACCAGATGATCACTATCAAAGATAGATAAACTTACAAGCCTGTAATGCTTGTAAGATCGCACAAAATCAAAAATAAAATATTTTGCAAAACCTAAGAATATAACAACGCCAACCTTTGGTTATTATGTTTCGGTTTTTGCAACTTTGTCTTGTGTTTTCAAATCAAAATCACTGGCATCATGGCGCTCTAACAATTGCTCGCTTAAATCACCCCACGCCCTATTGACAATGCGGCCACGCTTAACCGCATCACGCCCTGCAATTTGTTTGGCCCATCTTTGCACATTCTTATAAGACTGGGTGTCAAGAAATTCTCCGGCTTCATATAAATGTCCTAAAGCTAACACACCATACCAAGGCCAGATTGCAATATCCGCGATCGTATAATCAGCGCCGCACATATATTCATTTTGTTTCAAATGGCGATCTAGAACATCTAGCTGGCGTTTAACCTCCATTGAAAACCGGTCAATACAATATTCAATTTTAACTGGGGCATAAGCATAAAAGTGGCCAAACCCACCCCCCAGATAAGGGGCACTGCCCATTTGCCAAAACAACCATGATAAGCATTGCGCCCGCTGTTCGGGTTCTTTGGGTAAGAAGGCATCAAACTTTTCTGCCAGATGTAAAAGGATAGAACCTGACTCAAACACCCTGATGGGTGTGGTTCCGCTTCGATCCATCAGTGCAGGAATTTTAGAGTTAGGGTTAATGTCAACAAAGCCACTACCAAACTGGTCGCCCTCACTAATATTGATAAAATAAGCATCATATTCGGCCCCTTTAATCCCAAGGGCCAGCAACTCCTCCAGCATCACAGTCACTTTAACACCGTTAGGTGTTGCCAATGAATACAGTTGGAAAGGATGACGCCCTACAGGTAATTCGGCCTCTTTAGTGGCACCAGCAATAGGTCTGTTTATGCTCGCAAAAGCACCGCCATTTTCTGATTCCCATTTCCATACTTTAGGGGGGGTATAAGTGTTTTCATCAGTCATTATCATGGCTCCGTTATCAATTTTGCATAGTCGTCATTTAAGTTTTTATCATTATGTTGAAAGATAAAGAACAGCAAATCATATCACATCATCTTGATATAGGCTCAAAGCCTATACAGCCGTTTACCCTGACACTTTTATCCTCATGTCTTTATTCTCATGCATTTATCCCCACACCTTTATCCTGAGGCTTTTTTCTTGCGCATCGCGCGGGTTGGTTTATTCGTCCGGGTTTTGGGCTTTTTCTTTTTTGCACTTTTCTTGGGGAGTTTTTTAACTTTTTTGCCCGGCTTAAATCCGGTTTTAGATTTCTCTTCCTGATTTCTTTTTGGTTTCTTATTGCCCCGCTTCCCCGAGGGCGCACGCGTTTCATCTCCCTCAAAACCAGTATTTTGATCTTCTGCCCGATTACCATCATGACGCGGTGTTTTTTGCCCCCGTTTGCGGTTTGGTTTTTTTGCCGTACGGAGATTATTACCGATAAACTCTTCCTCTGGGGGATGACCATTTATATCGCCGGATGAAGAATATGGTTTTGCATCCTTTTTAGGCATTTTGCGATCAGATTTAGATACATGTTTTACAGGCGACTTTGGAGAAGGTTGACGACTATCTTTTTCTTGCTCTTTAAAAGATGCATTATCTTGCGTTTGGATTTCATCCGTATTTGAATTTTGTTTTTTATCTTTCGCTCGTTTTGGGTATTGGCTTTTATCGCGCGGTTTGTAAGACGGCATTTGATCCGCCTGACTAAAATCAGGCTTTCCTTCAAGGCGTGACGCGGTAATCGCTTTCTCGATCTTACCTTGCGGGCCAATATTTTCTACAAATTGATCAACCCCGTTAGCGGAAATTTCAACAAAGGTGCGCGTTTCACTAATCTTAATGGCACCAATATTGGCTTTTTTTAATCCGCCGGACTTACACAACATAGGCAATATCCAACGCGGTTCCGCTTTTTGTTTGCGACCCAGATTAAGGGAGAACCAAACGCCATCGGCAAAATCACCCCGGGTAGAGCGGGGGCCACGCCCCTCGCCATCCTGACGGCCTTTACCCCGCGATGATCGTCGGTCGTCTTTATAATGATCATGATGGGCATCACCCGCATCAATCAGCTCTTCCGGCGCAGAGCGATCTGCGCGATATTGGCGCACAAAAGCAGCAGCAATATTTTCAACAGAATAAGTACTCAATAACTTATCAACAATCTCGCGCTCATCATCGCCCACGGCTTCGCTAAGAGCAGGATTGCCCACCATGCGTTCATTATCTTTTTCAATCACATCTTCAACAGAAGGGGGTGTGCCCCACTCGGCTTTGATTTTTGCCGACATTAAAAGGCGCTCGGTGCGTTTACGCGCTTGATAGGGAATAATCAGGGCACTGACGCCTTTGCGCCCTGCCCGTCCGGTGCGACCACTACGGTGCAGCAAAGCCTCGGCATTTTTAGGAATATCAGCATGAATAACCAATTCCAGATCCGGCAAATCCAGACCGCGCGCTGCAACATCGGTGGCTATACACACTTGCGCCCGACCATCACGTAAAGATTGCAAGGCGTTGGTGCGTTCTTTCTGGCTTAACTCCCCCGACAGGGCCACAACAGAAAACCCACGATTATTAAATCGCGATACCATTTTATTAACCGCAACCCGCGTATCTCCAAACACAATCGCGTTTTTAGCATCGTAATAGCGTAAAACATTTATAATGGCATTTTCACGGTCCGGTGCGGCAACCGTCATGACCCGATACTGGATATCCATATGCTGTTTGGCTTCAGCAGCGGTGTTCACCCGCACCGCATCTTTTTGATATTTTTTTGCCATGCCCAAAATGGTTTTTGGTACTGTGGCAGAAAACATTAATGTGCGACGTTGCTGCGGGGCGGCCCCTAAAATCAATTCCAGCTCTTCGCGAAATCCCATCTTCAGCATTTCATCCGCTTCGTCCAGAACGATCCCCTTTAGTCCGCCCATCTCCAAAGTGCCACGCTTTATATGATCACATAACCGACCTGGAGTGCCCACAACAATATGTGCCCCTCTGGCGAGGGCCCGCCGTTCATCGCGCATATCCATACCGCCAACACACGTGGCCAATTTTGCTCCCGCCATCCCATAGAGCCACTCAAGCTCGCGGCTGACCTGAAGGGCCAACTCACGGGTTGGGGCAATGACAAGAGCAAGCGGTTTGCCATACTCCCTTAACTTATCGCTTTTTCCCAAAAGGGTTGGCGCTAAGGCAATACCAAAAGCAACAGTTTTACCGGAACCAGTTTGCGCAGAAACCAGCAAGTCAGCTTCATCCAGTTCAGGCTTTAAAATGGCTTCTTGCACAGGGGTCAAGGCGCTATATCCACGTTGGGTTAACGCTTTTGCCAAGCTAGGCACGACCCCGATAAACGGAGTTTCTTGAGAAACGGTCATAAGGTCTTTCAATTATCAAATGCATTTATGAATGCAACAAATGGCGCAAAAACAGGTGTATAAAGGTAAAAGGGTTGCGCCCTAATCTAAAAACCATCTTCTATGGTGAAAAACCAGTTATGCATAGCACAAACTCGAATATCACTGATGTTTTATTATTAACGCCGGCTATTCCTAACTTCCATTAAGAGCCGTCCATAATCTGTCAATTCGTGCAGGGCCCGTTACTGAACCAGTTACCGAACCAGTTACCGAACCTGTTCCCGAGCTTGTTCCCGAGCTTGTTAAAGACCCCGTCACCGATAATGACAGGGCATTGGCATTTATGATTTCCCCAGCAATAGCCATTAAATCATTAGGGGTTACCGCCTTAATACGGTCTAAAATCATTTTGGGTGTCCGGCATTCCCCGAAAGTCATTAATTGTGCGGAGGCTCCTTCAATACGGGCGACAGGACTTTCCCTCCCCATCAATATGGACGAGCGTAACAAGGCCTTGGCACGGTCCAGTTCCGCATCATTAATATTTTCCGCCATCGCTTTTAATTCATTGGCGACTAAATGACAGGCTTTTTCCGCTTGCTCTGCATCCGTACCAATATAAGCCCCAATTAACCCCCCTTCATCAAAACTATCAGAAAATGCGTAGACAGAATAAGCAAGGCCAAATTCTTCTCTTATTTTTTGGAATAACCGTGAAGACATGCCCCCGCCAAGGACATCGGAAAATAACCGCGCCGCCAAATAACGATCATCATCATACCCAAAACCGGGATAAGCAATGGCAATATGGGTTTGTTCCAAGGGCTTATCATCATAGTGTATCCCGCCGCGATAAACCGGTCGCTTTCGTCCATCAACCGTCCCCTCAATGGGGGAAGGTTTCAAGTCCCCGTAAAAATTTTGTGCCATCGCAAACAGACTATCAGGGTCCACCCCGCCTGACGCTGCCAGCACCATATTAGGCGCGTAGTATAAACGGTCCATAAAACCGGTTAATTTTTGGCGCGAATGCCCCCGCACTGAATTTATAGACCCCAAGATGGGCCGCCCTAAAGAATGATCACCCCAAGCAACCCGCGACAGGTTTTCAAACACGCTATCATCGGGATCATCGGCCGCCTCGCCAATTTCTTGAATGACCACATCTTTTTCCCGCTCAAGTTCGGCTTCATCAAACACGGGTTGCATTAAAATATCGGCCAGAATTTCACTGACATGATTAAAATCATCTTTTAAAAAACGCCCATAATATCCCGTACGCTGATGACTGGTTGCCGCATCCAATGACCCGCCAACATTCTCCAACTCGATCGCAATATCACGGGCACTGCGGGTCTTGGTCCCTTTAAAGGCCATATGCTCTAACAAATGTGCGATGCCCGCCTCATCATCGGCTTCATCCAGCGTACCCGCCTTAACCCACATGCCCATAGCCACAGAGGAAAAATCAGGGATGGGGTCACATATAATGCGCAGCCCATTATCTAACGTCATTATTTCAGCCATAAATCTCTCTTAAAACTATACTGTTTGGGCATGACCAAGGATAAAGGCACGAATTGCAGCCGGATCAGCAGCGCAATGGGACATGACCTCTGGACGATCATATAAATCCTCCATGCTTTTTGGCAGGCTGGGGGTTTGCCCCGTTGCGGCCACCACACTTTCAGGGAATTTCGCCGGATGGGCGGTGGATAAAGTGACCATTGTGCCGGTATGATCGCGTTCACGATCGGCAATCTTTTTGGCAACCACGCACCCAACAGCCGTATGCGGATCAATCAAATAACTCGAGCTCTCAAAATGCTCTTTCATGCAAACAATAACCTCTTTCTCGCTCGCCATTTGTGAGGTGAACAATGGGGACATCTTCTCAAAGAGCGTTTTGGGGAGTGTAAAGCCGCCAGATTGTTTTTGACACGCCATTAACGCCCGCACCTGATCACTATCACGGCCTGACATTTCAAAAATCAACCTTTCGAAATTACTGGCCACTTGAATATCCATAGAGGGAGATGTGGTTGCATTTACCTTTGTGGGTTGATAGTCACCTGTTTGCAAAACGCGATGAACAATATCATTTTGGTTTGTTGCCGCACAAAGGCGATGAATAGGAAGGCCCATTTTATGGGCCACAAAACCCGCAAATATATCACCAAAATTGCCTGTGGGCACGCAATAGGATAGTTTTCTATCGGGCGCACCCAAGGCAACCGCTGACGCAAAATAATAGACCGATTGAATGGCGATACGCGCCCAGTTAATAGAATTAACACCGCCAAGGGCAACATTTTGCGCAAACTCACGCTCCCCAAAAAGGGTTTTTACAATAGATTGACAATCATCAAATGTCCCGTCCACCGCAATATTAAAGATATTGGCGGCACCACTTGTGGTCATAATTTTTCGTTGCACGGCAGAAATTTTACCTTCGGGGTGCAAGATAAAAACATTTAACCGAGCTTTATTTTTAAGGGCCTCAATTGCTGCCCCGCCAGTATCCCCCGAGGTAGCGCCGATAATCGTCAGTTTCTGATCGCGCTTTGCCAGCACTTTTTCAAACATCAACCCCAATAGCTGCATCGCCACATCTTTAAACGCAAGAGTTGGCCCATGGAACAATTCCAATATCCACTCATCATCACCAATTTGCCTCAGCGGTGCCACCGCCGGATGGGTAAAATTCGCAAAAGCATGCTCGCACATTTCGGCCAATTCACCATCGGTAAATGTATCTCCCACAAAGGGAGATAAAACTGCACAGGCAATCGCGGCAAAGGATTGGCCTTTAAACCTTGCAATATCTGCGCTCGAAAAATGTGGCCACTCTTCCGGCATATAGAGCCCACCATCAGGGGCCAACCCCGCCAATAACGCCTCTTCAAAAGAAACGCTGGGGGCGCGCCCTCTGGTGGAACAATATCGCATCAAATTATCCTAAATTATAAGGCCTTAGAGCCCGAATCAAACACCGTCAAACGACTTCAGCAGATTGTATACCAGATATCGGTCAGGCTCTTACGGTCAGGCTTTTAGCGGTTATCGGTCCATATCACAAATCAAGAATTTTTCCTCATAGAGAGAACCAATAATAAGTTTTCTTACAGACCTAGCTGCAACTGACGATCCTGAAAGAGATGCTCCGTCATCAGAATAAAGAGTAGAAACCTCTTTGGTTTTTGGATCGAACGTATAAACCCGCGATGGAGCCAGTATATCTTTATCACGTCTATGACGGGCCAAAGCCAAGGGCTGCGGGTGGGCCCCAATCAAGAATAACCCCTCTTCATCAATATTGATATTATCCACCGCCGCCCCGACCCTTATTCTTTCAGAAAAGGTCAAATATCCGGTTTCATCATCACGGTCATATTCAATAATATTCCCGCCAGCCGTTTCAGCCACATAAAGCTTTTGACCATTACCATCTAAAGCAATGCCATTTGCATTCTGGATGCTGCTCGCTGCCTCATGCCAAGATATACCATTAAAAAATAGGACGCGGCCCGTGCGCTGACGTAACAAGAAGCTCAACCGCCCGAGTATATTGGAACTGCCTGAATATTTATCATTGGTCACATAAAACGCACGCGGGCCAACCGCAATAATGTCATTAGGGTTGCTTAAGCGTTTTTCTTTTAACGTTTCCAGATGGGCTAAATCCCCTTGCCCATCCACATCATAAATCTCGACGGCATTGTCAGCCTCATTCACCACGAATAAGCGTTTAACCCCCGCCCCTTCAAAAAAATGGATACCCTGAGGGGCAAAATTTTCAGGCACGCCCTTCGTCCGGTCATACCAAGAACTATCTTCAAGGGGATTATGAATATCAAATAGGTGGATGGCCCCGCGCTTGCGGTCATCCCTTTTTGCTCTGCGATTATAAGAAGAAATAAAAGCCTTTCGGCGCGTGCCATCAAACTGTATGTCTTCCGGGCCGGCTATTCCAGTGACCGCCTGACATTGACCATTAAAGCTGGAGCGGACCTCTTCAAAATGATTGAATGAGCGAACAATCCACACCCCCCATGCAGCCACACCAATCAACAATATTAAACCGAGGAACGCAATAATCCGTTTCATCATCCACACTTTTAATAATTACGGCTGTAAACGCCTCAATAGCGTTCGTTTTGTCTGACTCATCTAATAACAGGGTTTACCTTAATCACGGTTTTGCCCAATGGGAATGCGCTATAATCTATTTTTTATAGTTTTCTTAAAACAAGAAAGGGTTTTCCATCGGAAACGACATTTTTTCCATGAATAGCCGACTTTTCCCTTGCCAGAACAACGTTCCCATCGTATAGCCGCCCATCATATATTGGATTATGTCCAATCCCCCTATTTAGACTTTTTGAGATTGTGCCATGAAAAAAGACATTCATCCCGATTATCACACAATTAAAGTGGTTCTAACCAATGGCGAGAGCTTCGAAACGCGCTCTACCTATGGGGAACCGGGCACAACCCTAAATCTGGATATTGATCCAAGCTCCCACCCTGCATGGACAGGCGGCCCACAAGCCCTATCCGACAAAGGTGCGGTTTCCAAATTTAACAAAAAATTTGGTGCTTTCGGTATTAAATAATTACCACTTAATACAATAGCCTATATCACTTATCTCATAGAATAGATGACCAAACGGGTTTGGTCGTTATAGCTATGTTTTAAAGAAGTATGTTTATCAGGTCTGGGCTTTATAATGCCCATGGTGCGTAGTTTTCATGGTACATAAAAGTATAGATAACAATTATTACAGCCTGCATTAAGCCTAAACTTTTCAAGACGTTCTCGCAGATCGGTCAAACCCGATATTACCTTGAAGATGAATTAGCCTACATCTCGCCCGAGCCAAAAGCTTTCATGAGCGCCCTTTGTTGGGCTGCGGCCCCTTGCTCAAGGCTATCAATGTCTTGTGATGCAAATAGGCCAAGGTCAAGGCGCGAGATACGGTCATAAAGACTATCACTCCGTTCAATCAACTCACCCAAAGCTTGGGGCAAGTCTTCGTGTTGATTGCGTTTTGGCAGGCTTTCCTGATCACGTGGATTGATACGGTATTTCGTATCCTGAGCTTCATTAATGCTCATATCCCCTTCACGTAGGGCTCGCAAAACCAAAAGCCATGACGCAATTTGCATCAATTGCGTTGTTAAACGCATAGACGACCCCGCATAAGCCATCGCACCAGAACGTGACATGGTTTTTGAAATTTCCCGCCCCTCACCATCGAGGTAATTGGCTGTTTCTTCAACTAACGCCATTCCTTCACGAAAAGTGCGGGAAAACAACGCAGACTGAATAAAATTATCAACGCCACCAACCATATTGATGACCTCCATATCATTAACTTCGTGCATCACAATGTCCTTTTATATATCATTGAATGGCTAACAATCAAAATTAAAAAGAAAGACGAAGCCCTGCTTTTATCGGTTGTTTTTCATTATGCCTTAATTCGTATTACACGTTAAATAAGCAACCTATATGCCACATTAAACCCTGTTAACCTTAACAAAACACAATACTATAGGTGAGATATGGCCACGCTAAAATTCCCCAAATGGGAGAATAATCCCTGCGCTGAGTATGTTTTTGGTATCGATGGCTGCCCAAACGGGTGGGTGGTTGCGGCAATTCAAGCAACAGGCGAAATTAACCACTGCGAGTTATGCATCATCGAGGAATTTTCACAAATCATACCAACCCCTTCACCCATCCAATCACATATCGGTGAACCCGTAATTCCCGCTATCATGGTTGATATGCCCATCGGTCTTCTCGATTATGGACGCCGCCCCTGCGACCGCATGACACGCCGTCATATCGGGGCACGCGCATCAAGTGTATTTCCCGCACCAAGACGCCCTATGCTTGCCTTCAAAGATTATGAAGCTGCGAACGCATGGGGCAAACAACAAGGACATGAAGGGGGCGGCGGACTTTCTAAACAGGCTTTTAGTATAATGCCGAAGATTAAAGAGATCGATGCCGTCATGACACCGCAATTACAATCCATGATTAGCGAAGCCCACCCCGAACTTGCGTTCACCCGCCTTAACCAAGGCATACCTTGCGCACACAATAAACGTCACAAAGACGGCATTGCCCAACGGTGTGCCCTTTTAAAGGGTCATGGCTTACCCGATCCAAAAGAGTTACATCAGACATTGAAAGACACTCATAAAACTTACACTCATAAATCTGGTGCCAAAAAGCACAGCGCAACATTGAATGATGTCATTGACGCCATGGCATTGGCATTAACCGCAAGGGCGAAACGCTCTGCACCTTACCGACGGCACCCGCGACCAACGAGGATTGTTACTAGAAATCTGGGGCTAGAAACCGTTAGTATTTCATTTGTGACCCTTTTCACCTCGCCTGACATTGATTTTATGATTTTTACGCTACAAGTTTTTTCTTGAGTATTTCATAAGGTGTTTTTCCTTTAAGGGAAGTGTGTGGTCTGTGGTAATTATAAAAAATTTCCCATTCAGTGAGCTTTTTTTGCAAGTTTTGGTCTCCTGTGTAATTGAGCAACTGATAAAACTCGGTCTTATCAGTTAAGTGTGAACGCTCGACTTTCCCATTCAAATGCGGGCTAGCCGGTTTAATGTAGCGGTGAATGATGCCGATATCCTCGGCATGCCAATGAAATTTTGATTGGAATTCGTGACCATTATCAGTCTGAACATATTTGATGCGGAACGGAAATTTTTCAACGACATAATCCAGAAAGTTGATCGCGTTTGCTTGATTATGTTTCTCATATACTTTTAAGGCACGAATACGGGTCGCATCATCAATCGCTGTATACTGAAAGCGTTTGATCCGTTTGCCATTCTTATCAGTAAAGAACAGGAACTTGACGTCAATCTGAACCTGATGGCCAGGCACCGTTTTTTCATAGCGCTTGTAGGTGCTCGGCGAGCGTTTCGGTGCGCCTTTTGGTAATCGGCTAAGTCCGTTACGTTTGAGTACGCCAAAAACCCCAGTGGGCGATACGCTCAGTCCGTAATAGCGCTGCAGATACCAACTGATCCGCTGCTGACCGAGCCCGAACTCTTTGCGAACATAGATGATTTTCTCTTCAATTTCTGCCGATACGCGGATCTTAGGATTTTCTGGGCAAGGTTTAGAGTTGATCAGCGCCTCTTTTCCACCAGCAGCTAATTGTCGTTTCCAGCGGTAATAAGTATCTCGCGATATACCGTAGCGCCGGCAAACAAAACTCACATTACCTGCTTGTTCACCTTCTTCAAGAATGCGGGTCTTCCGCCTGATATCGTGCTCTGCTTGTCGGTTCATCAACCTTCTCCTGACATGTCAATTCATTATAGAATAAACTGTCAGCCAAGGTTGGGAGTTTCATAGCTAATTATACGCTGCAGTTTCCGTTATCTTGCATAATAGTTTAAGGGGCTGGCATAGGAAATTGGTTATTTTAGGTATGGTTTGAGCCATTTTTTGAGCGTTTTCAAGAGTTGATCGGGCGGTCCATAATTGAACCGCCATTCGCATTCCTTGAGAAATAAAGGAAAGTTACTACGCGGAATACCATTGTATCGACGCAGATGTCGTTTAGCTTGGTTCCAGAAATTTTCGATACCGTTGATGTGGTTCTCTTTATCTGCAAACAGTTTCGAATGATTGATGCGCATATGATGAAAATCGGTGATATCTAAAGTGTCATACGAGCGGTAACTGTCGGTATAAACAATGCTGTCAGGCTGTACTTTACAGACAATGATGGGAATGAGCGTGTCAGCTTTGGTATCATTGACTGCGACTGTATAGACATGTCCGCCACGTTTCAAAAGCCCAAAGACTGGTACTTTTCCAGCCGCACCACGACCTCTTTTGCCTTTTCTCACGCCGCCAAAATAACTTTCGTCAACTTCGATCTCACCCGCAAACTCGGTCCATTCCGCGCTAAGCTTTTGCGCGATGATGCCGCGTAACCGGTGATAAAATTGAGTGACAGTGTTGCGGTTTACACCTACCAATAAAGCCGCTGTTCTTGCTGGTGTCCCGGCAACATAGTGTTCAAGCAGGCGATTTGTCTGAAAATCTGTTAGTTTTGAGTACTTTAGGCGCATAAGAAACGATAAATCCTATCGATTTCATATGCCAGCCCCAAAAATTATAATAAATATTAGAGTTTTTAGTGAGGAATTGATATAGCGATGGCAAAAAATTCTCAGATCACAGGCGGGTTATTTAACCCTAATATAGATTATGAGCGGGTGGCAAAGATGATTTCGATGACGGCATCAAACTGTAATTTGTTGTACGATCACTCAATCAAGACAATTAAAGATCAATCCAGGGAATATAATTATCATCACAAACATTTATCGCTACTTGTAAGGCATATGGAGTATTTTATTATTCAGCCACGCGTGTCTAAAAAGTTGACCTTCGCGCTAAGGAAAAAGGAGTTGATGATCTACGCAATTATATTTGGAGTGATCAACCTATCAAGATGAAAGATAAAGGCAGGAAAACCTTTCATTTTGAGCATATTAAACCGTGCGCGCAAATTCGTAATGAGATCCTTGCATTGGAAAATTTTGATCTAGAACAAGTCATAAATATTTTGAAAACTTCTGATATCGCTTGGATACTCAAAGAGGAAAAAAAGATTCTTGATAAAAAAAATAAAGGGGCTGGCATAGGAAATCGATAGGATTTATCGTTTCTTATGCGCCTAAAGTACTCAAAACTAACAGATTTTCAGACAAATCGCCTGCTTGAACACTATGTTGCCGGCCAAAAAAAACCTTGCTTTCTTCTACAACTAAGAGTTAAGATTTTAAAAATTGGTTCTTCTGGAAC
>CALLPQ010000023.1 GCA_938015425.1 uncultured Parvularculaceae bacterium
CGGGGCAAAACCCAACCGCAAACCGAAGGCGAAAATCAGGATGATCAACAATTTATGTGCAACTATGCATTATGAAATTTTCAACAAACCAGAATATTTCAATAATGAAAATGGTCGGGGCGGCAAGATTCGAACTTGCGACCCTCTGCTCCCAAAGCAGATGCGCTACCAGGCTGCGCTACGCCCCGAACCGATATAGTGGCTGACTTATTGCCGCTTTTATCACGTAAATGCAAGCCTTAAATTCCACCGCCCGCATTTATCGTCTATCCTACGCAATTCAACAAAATTTTGCGTTTAACCAGCCTTTTACCAAGCAGTAAAAAGCGCAACAAAACAATAGCCTAATATGGTTTACATTTTAATAGAAGCGATTAAGGGCCTTAAAAACCTGACTAAGCTCGGTTATTACCCCCACATTTGTTTCATTACGAAACTTCGGCAAACCCTTATTCGCCCCAAGCCCCGCCAGTGGCGCTATAGGCAAAACCGCCATCAACAGCTAGCGTATCCCCCACAACATAGTCACCTGCTCGCGAGGCAAGGAACACGGCTGCTCCCGCCATATCTTCCGCTTTACCAATCCGCCGTGCGGGTACCGCCTTAGCCACAAGGTCTTCATGGTCTTTGGCGGCCTTATTCATTTCCGATGCAAATGCTCCCGGCGCAATCCCACTAACGGCAATATGATCTTGTATCAAGCGCGCGGCCATCCGCCGTGTGAGATGGATCATTGCCGCTTTAGATGCCTGATAGGAATAGGTCTCCCACGGGTTTATTTTGATGCCATCTATTGAGGCAATATTGATCACTTTGGCAAACTGCTCGGCAGAACCGGATTTTTTCAAAACCCCATGCAACGCCTTGGTTAAAAAGAAAGGCGATTTAACATTCAAATCCATCACCTTGTCCCAACCGGCCTCAGGGAATTGCGTGAAGTCGGCCCCCCACGCAGCACCCGCATTATTCACAAGAACATCCAGCTTAGTCTCATGTTGCATAAATTCTTTAGTAAAGGCCTCAATACCATCCAAAGTCGACAGATCATGAGGCAGGGAAACACAATGCCCCCCCTGTTGAGACAGCTCCTCCGCCGTTTGATCACATACTGGTGCCTTTCGGGCCGTGATATAAACCTTGGCCCCTTGTTCAACAAAGCCTTGGGCAATCATCTTGCCAATACCACGAGACCCGCCCGTAACAATAGCAACGCGGCCTTCAAGGGAGAATAGGTTTTTCATCATAAGCTTTTTTCCATATCAATATCGTTCATCTGGCTATTTATTTCATCATACCATTTAACAGCCCGCATGTGAGCATTTAAAACAGTTCCGCAAACAAGGCAAAGACCAATTCTTCACTCTCACAATGTCAGCCCATTATGGCTTTTTCATCTTTTGTTAATTTATGATTATACGTCATACTGCCGACCCGCACAGATCCGCCCCAATAAGACTTTCGATAATATACTCACTATCCAAGACAATTATAAATACTCGTTAACCTAATTGTCCTATCCTAGTATCAAGTCATATCGGTAGAGATCGTTTAAATGAGTCAATCGAAAGATAACACCTCCCCCTCGTCTTCTCGCTTAGATCAGCAAGAGCGTGACGAGTTGGAATATTTACGCCATGTCCTCAAATGTTCGAATTTGGGCACTTGGTCTTTTGATTATGAGACAAAAACCTATACTTTTGACGAGCGCCAAAAAGATATTTTAGGGACTGAAAAAACATTTTTAACGAATGATGATTTCCGGTCAATAGTCCATCCCGATGATTTGCACGAACTAGTCAAAACAATCAAAGCCAATACGGAACCCCTAAAACCAATTCGGGTCGAATACCGTATTCGTCGTTATGATAATAAGGAATTACGCTGGGTTTCTGTAACTCTATATTCTATCCTAGATGAGAATAACCTGCCTATAAAAGTAATCGGCACAAGCCATGATATTACAAAGACCAAAAACACAAGTTTAAGTCTTGAACATAGTGAAAAGGTTTTACGCCGCCATGCAAAGAACTTAAAAGTCGCCAATGAATTGGCGCAAATCACTAGCCAGAAAAACAGCGAACTCAACAATCTTCTACAAGAAATTATGGAGTCAATGGCGGTAGGCCTTTGTGTTTTTGATGAAGATTTCAAAATTTTGCACAGCAATCAACTTGCCATCACCCTATCTGGTATTGATCAATCCTTATGGAATGTCGGGAACGATACACGCAAATTAGTCGATATTGGTATCAAACATAACATTTATCCCGATTTTAATAATACTGACGATATACTAGAAACCATCTTCGGCAGTATTGAAGCAACAGGCGAATCCCAAATTGAACGGACTCAACTTGATGGTCGAACAATTACGGAACGCTATCGGAAATTGGAAAATGGCGGGCTTGTTTGTATTTATACAGATATAACAAATTATAAAAACCGCGAAAAAGAACTACAAAATCTAACCGAAAAACTCAAAGAAAAATCAGTTGCCGCACAGTCAGCTAGTAAAGCAAAATCTGAATTTCTTGCAAATATGAGTCATGAAATCCGTACACCAATGAACGGAATTCTAGGCATGGCAGAAATTTTAAAAAATACCGATTTAAGCGAACAACAATATTCTTTTGTCGAAACGTTACATAGCTCCGGCATGTCCCTTTTAACAATTATCAACGACATTCTTGATTTTTCAAAAATCGAAGCGGGAAAATTGGACATAGATTACGCCCCTTTTAATATCAATGATACCGTCGAAGACGTTGCAACATTAATTGGCCATAGCACCGTTAAGAAAGATACGGATCTTTTTGTTCATTGCCGCTCTTCAATACCATCTGCATTAATTGGTGATCCCAGCCGTATCAGACAGGTTTTAATGAACTTGGTTGGTAATGCCGTTAAATTTACCGATGTGGGTAGTGTGTTAATTGATGTATTCGGCCAAGAAGAAAACGACCATTATAATTTAACGGTTGAAATCGTCGATACGGGTATTGGAATTCCTGAGGACAAGCTAGATCTTGTTTTCGAACAATTTACCCAAGCGGAAAACTCCACAACCAGAAATTACGGCGGCACCGGACTTGGCCTAACGATTGCCCGCCATATTGTTGAAGCAATGGGGGGCAAAATATATGCGCGATCAAAAGTGGGAAAAGGATCCGTTTTCGGGTTTACAATTAACCTACCCATCGCCAACACTGATAATCAGGAAAATAATCATCTATCTGCAAATTTTCCTCATGAAAATTCATCATTTTCAATGCAAAATGCACCAGTATTAATTTTATGTGAAAACACAATAAGTGAAACCATTCTAACAGAAAAACTTTCCTATTGGCAGGCCAAACCAGTTATCGCAACCGATTATAAATCAGCCATTGACACACTAATAGAATTTGAATGTTCTCGAGACCCAATTCACACAATCATTCTAGATACACATTCAGATAATCAAGATTTCATTGAAACACTAAAAGACAAAACAATCTTAAGGCATAAGAATATTGCTATTATCAAACGCTTGCGTGGCTATGCCGCCCAACAACAAGCAACGACCCACGAAAACATCACAAATTTGCCAAAACCGCTACGCCGTAATGATCTTCTAGAGTTTCTTCAAACTGCAAGCATCGCAAAAAATGTTGAGAGCTTAAAATCAACCTTAGATGTTGCCAAACCATATACTCATGATGATATGGCCACCAGTCAAAATGCCTCAAAAAATTTGCAGAACAAATCACCTGATCATAAACACACGATTTTAATTGCTGAAGATAATGAAGTAAATAGAATGGTGATCGATAATATGATCGATAAAGACTATTATGATATTGTCTATGCAGAAAACGGTAAAATCGCTTTAGACAAAGCAAAAGGGAAAAAATTCGATCTTATTCTAATGGATATTTCAATGCCGGAAATGGATGGCATTGAATGTACCAAGAATATCCGGATATATGAGGATGAAAATAACTTACCTCATACCCCAATTATTGCATTAACCGCCCATGCCATGCGCGGAGATAGCCAACGCTTTTTAGCCGCTGGCATGAATGATTATCTTTCGAAACCCATTAAAAAGAACACCATAAACGCTGCTCTGAAAAAATGGCTATCGATTGATGATAAGAAAAAAACCGCACATAACATTTAAAACCACGCTTAATATATCCTAAATAGGGATTCAAAGTTTTTGAAATCAAGAATTATCTCTAGGCTTCAAGATGCCATTTCGCATTTTACGTATTAAGGCCTCAATCTTTAAAATTGGCGTAGCGCGTTGCAGGGCAAAAGTAACGATAGAAGCCCCCCGCGAACCAAGGTTAGTTTTATAACGATTATCACCGCCCATAAAATCATAAACATCAAGGCCCTGATTTAGATATCGTTCAATCGCCAAGCAATGGGTTACTAACCCTGGCTTAAGCTTATTATCATCTTCATTCACAAACCCACTTAAGTAAAAATAAGCCGTATCATGATTTAGAAAATTATAAATATACCCTAAAAGATGATCCCCTGCTTGGGCCCGTAATATCTCCACACGTCCCTCGCGAAAACAAGCGGTCAATAATTCAAAACTGAACTCGGAAAAAAAGCGGCTTTCCATGGACCCTACCCGCCCAAGCCTATTCCACTTTTCGTTGTGGAGTTGACTTAACGCCGTTAAATAAACCTGAGCCTGATCTAATCCATCAGCCGGAATGAATTGCAAGGGGCCCTTGCTTTCATATAACCTTATAGAGCGGCGTAATTGCGCACGGGTACTTTTTCCCAAACTATTAATATAGTCCTCTTTTTTAAAAACATTCTTTTGCCGGAGTGATTTTAAATCAACAAAAGCAGCCGATTGCTCCCGCCTTTGATGAACTTCATAGCCAAGGTTTGATAACCTATCCTGGGCAATATCTGTCGCCCCTTGCAGAACAATTTCATCCCATGAAAAACCTTGTTGGCCGCGCAGTGCCAAAAAACCATCTATTACCGCATCCCACGCATCAAAAAGCCTGGCCGGTTCACATAATAAATCATTATATTCAATATTAATATCATCAACCTCACGTACCCCTGTCGAATGAAGGCGCAATTGCGATATTGAAAAAAACTTGTGGCGCCTTTGCTGATGATGAACGAAAAAACCACACGCTATATCATTTTTATCTGCGTCCAAGACAACAACAAAAACAGGTGGCCTTTTCAGTTTTTGAAACCACAAAGATATCCAAACCCATTGCAGAAAAAACACAGGTTGCACTTTATCTTCTAATGCTAACCAACGGTGGGAAATTTCTTCCTTTGCGGTTTTCAAGGCATCAGGCGCCATCGACGCCAAATTCATAATGACAACCTCAAAACCATTTTTGGTGGGTTTTTTTGACCTAAAGACGCTCATTACCCTCTAGCTTTCATGATCATTAGAGTTGCCACGCCGCGTTAAAACCTTTTCTTTTATTGATGCCAACTGTCGACCGGTGCGTATAGCAAAGCTGCCCATACCGCCATTCAAAACCAATGCGCTCACCTGTTGGTCTATTCGGGTCGCCCATCTTCTTTTATAATTCCCGTTGGTCTTAATTGTGTCCATATCACAAATCACGATATCATCATGGTCAAATGCATATTTCATAATCATCGCATATGAGGCAATACCAACAGAGTTACCTTTGTACGCATCATCATAAGATGTTTCGATAGCATATAATTTATTATTAAAAACAATCCCGAAAGTAAAAGCAATCGGCTTATCAACATCAAAGATGACCGCCGCAACGAAATCCCCACTTTTTTCATAGTGTTTGATAAGGCGGGTAAAAAATTCTATGCGCCGTTGATCATTGGTGATTGCGCTACCCGCTTCTTCTTTCCAACTTCTGGAGACAATCTCAACCATGTCTTCTACAAAATCACGATCGTTTTGATGGACATTGGTAATCAAGGTTTTTTTAAATCCGTCAGACCCATCCAGAATACGGCGATAATTTTTGCGGAAATTTTTGCTTTTACGCCCAATGAAGTCATCCCAACTCATTTCGGTTTCCAATATGGCAAGATCATACTCTTGATAGAGATCGATAACATTTGCACTATCAGGCAAGGTTGAAAAATAGCGATACACAGGGGATAACACCGGAAAACGATCCAGATGCCATAAATCGGCCCCCAATTTTTTAGTTGCCGATTGCAGAACTTCCATTAACCTATCTTCGGGGTATAAAACCACGCAATCCGACCGGCCAGATCGCATAAAATCCAGCGGGCCAACGGCATTAAATCCGATAGAACGATAATTATATTTAACTTTTGTTAACGGGGCGAGAGCAACAATTTTGTCCTCTTTTTCAACGATCAGCAATGCCCCCTCTAATTCTTCCGGATAACTCTCCCACATACAATCCAGATATCCGCTTGCCAAATGTAGGCAAGAAAAATCATAAGCTTTCAAAGCTTCATCCCATTTATCATGCAAAGGGGTAAAAGCCTCACGGGTGCGCACAATTTTTATTTTATAACCGTGCTCTTCATAATCTTCTAAATGTCTGGTCTGCATAAAAACTTATCGGTAAACGGTTTCATAATATACGCTATATAGAACATATGTTAATATCTTGCGTTATGGTCCTGATTTTCTATTCTCAATATGATAATTATAACGTTCTAGATGCGAATTTATTTGTTGCGTCAACTAGTGCCGATACAATCCCTGGTTCACTCGCCGCATGACCGGCATCGTCTATTATATTCAATATTGATCCGGGCCAAGATTGATGAAGCTCCCATGCTGTTTTAATTGGCGTAATAACATCATATCGACCCTGAACGATAACCGCCGGAATATCCGTAACACGATTGATATTCCGCAATATTTGATCATCAAATTCAAAGAACCCCCCATTGATAAAATAGTGACATTCTATACGCGCAAAAGCAATTGCAAAACTCCTATTGCCAAACCCTTCAACACGTTCCGGGGCCGGCAATAATGAAACGGCCCCGCCCTCCCAGCGGCTCCATGCCCTCGCCGCTTGATATTGGATATCAAGGTCGGGCGAGGTTAAGCGCTTATAATAAGCTGCAATCATATTATCACGTTCATCCTCAGGAATAATCGCGCAATAATCTTGCCATGCATCAGGAAAAAACCAATCCGCCCCCTTTTGATAAAACCAATCCAGCTCTTCTTTTCTCAAGGTAAAAATTCCGCGTAAGACAAACTCCGTCACACGCTCAGGGTGGGTCTGCCCATAGAGTAATCCCAAGGTCGAGCCCCAAGACCCACCAAACACTTGCCAACGCTCAACCCCTAAATGGGTTCGTATACGTTCCATATCGGCAACCAGATCCCAGCTGGTGTTTTCTTCCAAACTGGCATTGGGTTTTGATTTACCGCAACCGCGCTGGTCAAATAAAATAATCTTATACTTTAAAGGGTCAAAATATTGCCTCATTGAGGGGGTAGTTCCACCCCCAGGACCACCATGAACGACAATAACCGGTTTCCCTTTAGGATTGCCCGAGACTTCGTAATATATCTCATGATGCGAAGTGACGGCTAACATCCCTTTTTCATAAGGCTCAATCGGCGGAAATAAGGTTGACGAACACAATAAATCGGAGTTTTTTTTCATTTAAGACTGTCTTTTTTGCGAGTTAAGATATAACTTAACATAAGGGCAGGTTTTATTTAAATTTTTAAAGGCGGGACATCCAGTTTCGTCACGCCATTCTCGCCTTACGCGGTAAGAATTGGATAGAGTGATCCAGTTAGATTTGATACTTATAATTTAGATTCGATACTTATAATAAAGTAATAAGGGCATATTAGTGATCAGTATTGTTGGGTATAAAAGCAAGAGTGTTTTGGCATCGATGTCAATTTTATTATTAACAGGCGCACTTACATCAGGGTGTACCATTATCAGCGGTCATGATTCTGTTGTTAGAAACGACACTGAAACGTCAACCCGACAAGAGAGCAACATCGGCAGTAGCTTGACTTCGTTCCCTCTTCTTCTTCCTCTTCTTCTTCCCTTCTTTCTTTTTCTATTTTTTTTTCTTTTCTTTTGAT
>CALLPQ010000024.1 GCA_938015425.1 uncultured Parvularculaceae bacterium
CATTCCCTATACCGATAATCATATAGTACCCTTTAGTTAATCTATATTATGTTTAGATAATAAGGAAAGTCTAATAATGTCCGCCCGTGCGCGAGTCAGCCATCAGGTTTTTCATTTCTCGCACCGCTTCAGCCAGTCCCATAAAAACCGCCTCACCCACTAAAAAATGCCCAATATTTAATTCCTGCAATTGCGGTATCGCCGCAATTGGCTGCACATTATGAAAGGTCAGCCCATGACCCGCATGGACCTCTAACCCCACCTCATGGGCAAACCTTGCCGCCTCGCGGATTAAGTCATATTCCTTTTCAATTCTGGCCGGCGTCGTCGCCAAACAGGCCTCATAATAAGCGCCGGTATGAATTTCAATAACGGAGGCGCCTGTGGATTTCGCAGCCTCGATCTGTTTTTTATCGGGATCAACAAATAAGGACACACGCGCTCCCACATCAATCAGCTCACGAACAAAAGGCACCAGAAAATTATGCTGCCCATGCACGTCAAGCCCGCCTTCAGTGGTGCGTTCATTGCGGTTTTCAGGCACCAAACAACAGGCTTTGGGTTTGACTTGCGTAACCAGCTTTAACATTTCCGCTGTCGCCGCCATTTCAAAGTTAAGCGGCAAATCAATTTCTTGTTTTAGGCGATACATATCATCATCGCGTATATGCCGGCGATCTTCACGCAAATGCGCCGTAATGCCGTCCGCTCCGGCGCTTGCCACCAATAATGCCGCGCGCACAGGGTCTGGATGCACCCCGCCCCGTGCATTACGAATAGTGGCGATATGATCAATATTAACCCCCAATCGTAGTGGCGCATGACCGTCATTTTTTGATATTGGAGATCCACTCACTGGCTAATACCCCGACTTCCCGGCTTAATGGGAGGAATGGACTTTAAATGTTCGGGCAATTGATCCGCTGGCCATGCCTCCACAGCAAGGCTGGCAAGGGGGGCAATATTCACCCCCACATCCGCAGTGCCGTTAGAGCGATCAATCAAGCAGGCCAACCCAATAACATTACCGCCAAGGCCGCGCACTGCGTCAATACATTCGCGTGCGGATAAACCCGTTGAAACGATATCTTCTATCACCAATATTCGCGCATCCTGCTCAATAGAAAAACCCCGCCGCAATTCAAAAGCGCCGTTAACCCGTTCCGTAAACATAAAAGGTTTGTTTAAATGTCTTGCAGTTTCATAACCATAAATAATCGCGCCCATGGCTGGCGCAATGACATAATCAATCTGGTTACCAAAATGGGTTATCGCTTTTTCAGCCAGTGCACGGCACAACCGCTCCGTTCTATCAGGATACATGGAGACAATCGATTTATTGAGGTATGTATCGCTGTGCAATCCAGATGAAAGCACAAAATGACCTTTCAATAAGGCTCCCGCTTCCTCAAACTCTCTTAACACCTCATCTTGATTCATCATAATTGGCCTCTACGCGTTCAACGGAAATAGTGGTTTTAATCGCTCGCAACGCCGTAATCAACTGCGAAAGATTGCGGATATCTTCAACCCCGACCTCAATCACAAGATCAAAAAAATCAGGCGTGCGACTGATAAACCGGATATTCGTGATCGATATATTATAGCGGGCAATAACGGCGGCAATCTCGCTTAATCCGCCTACTTCATTGTGAACCGTTATCGCAAGACATGAAGGCGCTCTATAATCCATTAAATTATCGCGCCACTTTAAATCAACCCAACTATCTTGTGGGGGGTCTATAACAGCAAGAGATTTACAAAAGATAGTATGGATAAATATCTCATTTGTATCTTGATCTTTAATACCAACAATACGTTCCCCCGGGACCGGCATACAACATTCCGCAATGGCCCCCTCAAAACCGGGTGTCACGCCGCTAACAAGACGTCTGGCCTTTACCAACTCGCCTGCATTCGCCGCCCTTACCTCATGATTACTAATCACCGGGGCACCGGGGTAAATTGTCTCGATAAGTTCACTAACCTCCAGATCACCACGGCCAATTTTGGCAAACACCTCTTTAGAGGATTTCATTTTTAATTTCCCTAAAGCAGACTTTATCGCCTTTGGAGAAAAGTCCAGCTTGGCCCCTGAAAATGCATTTTCGGCGACATTACGGCCAATCTTCACCTGCTCTTCATACTTTAAATCTTTAAGTCGGCGACGGATGGCGGTTCGGGCGCGTCCGCTAATCGCCATATTTTCCCACCCCACCAATGGTCTAGAATCATCAGAACGCAGAATTTTAACAACATCGCCATTCTTTAAAGCCAGTTGCAAGGGTTTCTGCCGCCCATTGACGATCGCCCCCACACAGCTATCCCCGATATCGGTATGAACAGCATAAGCAAAATCAATCGGTGTTGCCCCTTTTGGCAATGAAATCACACGCCCGTTAGGGGTAAAACAAAACACCTGATCTTGAAACAATTCCCATTTGGCATATTTTAATGCTTCATCAGGGTCTTCACTTTGAAACATCAATTGTAAATTTCGCGGCGTATTATAAGGATCATAATCGGCAGGCATAATCAAATCGGTGGTGGCCGGCATATTGCGGACCGCATCATGCTCATTAATTTTAACTTGTTGTTTATAAGCCCAATGGGCCGCTGCGCCGCGTTCTGCATGATCATGCATCGTATGTGTACGGATTTGCAATTCTATACGTTGGCGCCCGCCGCTAGCTGTTGGCGGGCCAACCACCGCAGTATGAATGGATTGATAATTATTCGATTTGGGCATCGAGATATAATCATCAAACTCTTCAGGGATAACCCGCCAGAACGTGTGAATAACCCCAAGCACTTTATAACAATCTTCAATCGTATCAACCACGACTCTAAAGGCGTAAATATCAGCTAAATCTTCAAAGGAAATATTTTTAATTTCCATCTTTCGCCAAATCGAATAAGGACGTTTTTCCCGGCTCATAATTTCGGCTTTAATATTTGCACTTTCTAATCGCTTCCTTAGAATTTGCGATAATTCCACAACCCCTTTAACCGTATTGGTCTGCAATTCGCCCAGACGTGTTGAAATCGTATTATAGGCTTCAGGATTAATCTCGCGAAATGCAAGGTCTTCCAGTTCATCCCGAAACCGGTGGATAGCCAAACGTCCGGCAAGGGGTGCATAAATTTCCAATGTCTCCAGCGCAATGCGCCGCTGCTTATCAGGTCGGTTAAAATGATGCAGGGTGCGCATATTATGCAAACGGTCAGCAAGCTTTACCAACAAAACCCGCATATCTTTCGCCATTGCCATGACGAGCTTACCAAAATTTTCCGCTTGTTTGGTTTCCTCCGATTTTAATTCAATCTTACTTAACTTGGTCACACCATCTACCAAGCTCGCAACTTCTTCACCAAACAATCGTTTAATATCGTCTAAAGTCGTATCCGTATCTTCAACCGTGTCATGCAAAAGAGCTGTAATAACCGTTGCGGGGTCCACTTTGAGTTCCGTAAGGATTGCCGCCACCGCCAGGGGGTGAGTGAAATAAGGATCACCCGATTTGCGTTTTTGATGGCCGTGGGCTTGCATAGAATAAACATAAGCCCGGTTTAAACTATCCTCATCAAAATCAGGAGCGTAAGCACGCACTTTATCCGCCAGCTCATATTGGCGGATAAACCCCACTGGCATAGGATTTAAAGATATTTTTTCTGACTGTTTTTCACGAGACGACATAGTGGAAAGATCTAATGGTTTTTGACTATCTAATAACGAAGTTAGTTGACGGCTTTGCTAATAGCAAATTTCAATCTAGCGACGCAATCAACGACGTAAACGGGGTCGCCGCCGACGGTTAGAGGTTTTTAGCACCTTTTGCTGTCGCTGGTAACGCCGGTCAATCATCAATAATTTTCGTCGGGCTGAAACTCTGGCTTGTAATTGTCTTCTCAGTCGATTGTTTAAGCTACGACGCGCTCGGCTTTTTTGAGGCATAAGGGCTATCTTCTTTTCCGGGCACCATGCAGTTTTCATTCACTATTCGATCGAACCGCGCTAATCGCACAGCATGATATACCCGAATAGTGGATGGATTGCTTATTCACGCTTAATGATAGCATTTATCAAATTCTTGAATATTGCAAACACTCTTTTGGAGAGCCCCAATAAGGCGCAGCTTCGCCATTGGACCCCAGCAAAAGGGGCCCCAGCTAATGGATCAATGAATACTAACAATAGTGCTTTTCAAGACAACCAAGATTCAAGCTATAGTAGAAATAAAATATTATTACGTCTTCAAGCCGTAACGCCTAAAAGTCGTAACGCTTAATTTTTCGGTAGGCTCTGCTGGGTTGTCATACCAGAATCTTGAAGGGATTTCAGGAAATCATCCTCGTTCAGGTCGTCAAACTCGGGCTGATCAGCGCCTTCAGCTTCCAACTCAAGCTCATCGGCCTCATCGGTATTATTATGCTTTTGTAACGAAGCAATGAGATCGGCTTCCAGTTCTTCAGAGGTTAACACCCCATCGGCAATCTCGCGCAGTGCCACCACGGGGTTTTTGTCATTATCGCGCTCAACCAGTAAAGAAGCACCAGATGAAAGAATCCGTCCGCGATGGGCCGCAAGCAAAACAAGCTCAAAACGGTTCTTAACCTTATCGACGCAATCTTCAACGGTGACACGGGCCATGAAAAACTCCTAAAACTGATATAAATATCTATTTTGCAAACCCTTACATATCCACCTGACCTACAAAAAACAAGGCATAAATCAGCTAAGACGTAAAAGTTTTTATATTAGCCTTGTTTAACCGCTCACACATCTTGAGCGCTGTGAAGCCCGTGACAGGATGGCGCCAATCCGGCAGACATTCCGCCAGAGGCACCAACACAAAATCGCGGTCCTGCAGCGCAGGATGGGGAAGACTTAAGTCACGCCCATCAGCCCTTTGCTTTCCGGTCACTTTCTGCTTTTCGGAATTAGTAATATCTGGAGAAATCACTAATTGATCGACGGCCAACAAATCAAGGTCCAATGTGCGCGGCGCGTTACGGACACTCCTTTGCCGACCAAATGCGGCTTCGACCCCGTGCAAGCTTTCCAGTATTTCATAGGGATCGCCAGTTTCATGTGACGCAATAACAGCGTTGATAAAAGGCGGATCATTCGGGTCCGGCCATGCGGGTGATTGGTAAAGCGAAGACCGGACGGGACACGGGTAAAGGCGATCAATCGCCTCAATCGCTTTTAAAATAATGTTTTCGGGTTCTTTATTTCCAAAACGCAGGTTCGAACCCAAGGCAATAATAATCATGACGGATACGTGATTGAGTTTTAACGGTAAAGTGATCTCTTCAGTGACCCCCATCCCTATATTGTTGAACGAATAAAATATAGCATTAATTCACATACAGGGCGATTAGACCTTTGAGGGAATTTCATTCGAAGAGTTATATGTTGATGCGTGCTCTTCATTTAACGCACACTTCCCACACGCTTTGCTAATTTAATGGAAGACCATGCTAATTTAATGGAAAACCATACTAAAACTCATTATATATACCAATTGGCACACTCTATTACTAATACAGCCCTCTAACCACACGTAAACGCAAGACACCCCGTCTTACGAACACAAAATGGAATAGGCAAACGTAATGGATTCATTCTTAGGACTAAAGCCAAACGAAAAAACAGCCCTTTTCATAGACGGGGCCAATCTTTATAAAACAACAAAACTTTTAGAATTCGATATCGATTATAAAAGATTATTAAGTCTGTCCCAAGACTTATCTAAACTCGTGAGAGCTTATTATTTCACTTCTATTCATGAAGATCGGGAGCAGGACTATTCACCTTTGCGCCCGCTTGTCGACTGGCTTGATTATAATGGCTATACCATGATCACCAAAGCCACCAAAGATTATACGGACGCACAAGGTAATAAACGCCATCGCGGGGCCATAGAAATTGAAATGACCGTTGAAATGTTGACCCTCGCACCGCATCTTGATCATATTATCATGTTTACGGGCAATGGTGATTTCTGCCGTGCAATTGCGGCCGTTCAGGCGATGGCAACGCGCGTAACGGTTGTCTCCACCATTAAATCGTCACCTCCCATGGCGTCGGATGATTTACGGCGCTGCACCGATAGATTTATTGATATTGTCGAAATAGAAAACGCCATCGGACGAAATTATACAAATGGCAGCGAGCCCAATGGGGATGAGCATAAAAATCTCCGTCATTTTGATGATCATTATGAAGACAATGATTATCGCGAATCGTTACTGCCGGAATATGAAGAAGTAAGATAGATTATAAATTTTCATAGAGATCCAACTTATAAATGTGCAAGTTCGGCTCACAATCATCATGTTTTATAATGCTTTCATATCTATCCATATCTAACTATCCATAGCAAAATTACAGATAATCATGTAAAGCTGTCAGGGTCATTGCACGTTTTAAATCCACAATAACCAGGATCAATTTTGCTAAAAGCGCCCTCCAAATTCGCGCCGCCTCACGGGTGTCGCAAGTGCCCCCGTTTGGTGGAGTATCGAAAAACCCACCGTAAAGCCAACCCTGATTGGCACAACGGGGCGGTTGCTCCTTGGGGGCCTTTATCCGCAAATCTGTTGATTATCGGGTTGGCCCCCGGCCTTAAAGGGGCCCACCGCACGGGGCGGGTTTTTACGGGGGATAGTGCGGGTGCCTTTTTATTCAACCATCTTGAACAAGCAGGGTTTGTTCGCGGCACTTACCACGAAGATGGTGATGACGATATTGTCTCGAGCACCATCATGATCACCAATGCAATTGCTTGTGTCCCGCCACAAAATAAACCCGAAAATTCAGAATTACGAAATTGCCAGCCGTTTCTTCGGCGTCAATTACGCGCTCTGCCAAACCTGAGCGGAATTCTATGCTTGGGCCAAACGGCCCATTTTGCCCTTTTAAAAGCACTAAACCTGCCCCTTACCAGTTTTAAATTCGCCCATGGGGCGCACCATAAATTACCGTCCTCCATTATTATGGCACCCGCAAAAAGCCTGAAAAAAGGCCCTATATCAGCTACCACCCCAAGAGCCGGAGACCCCTCATCCGCAATATCTCTATTCAACAGCTATCATTGCTCTCGGTATAATACCCAGACAAAACGTTTAACCTCACAGATGTTCACGGCGCTGCTTGACCAAATAAAGGAGCAGTTGCCGACAAACAATCTATCATTTTAAGTTTAAAAATATCGACGAGAAGGCATAATCGGGCTATGAATGTCTAGGGCGATTGTGATGCTTTAATGGAGTTTGAAATGAGCCGTAACTGGGGTATCCCGTCAAAACCTGGTAATAGCGCCATGCGTTATGCCAAAAATACCAGACCACTCACAACATTGCTCACCAGCGCCGCATTTGGCATTTTTGGTGCGGTTATCGCAGGTGCTAGCTTTTCAGAGGCGCGATTATTATTGGCTGGTTTGTTTCATGACAAGTCACTCTATGGCGCGGTAACAGCGGCGGCCTTTGGCGCATGGTTTTACGTATGGCTGGTTCGCCCCCGTTTCGCCGCCCATTTTAATGAAGGCTCAACCATTAACAACACGACCAATACGGATGAAGTTGACCCCTTTTTCGACATTTTAAGATTTTACGCTCGCGCTTCAGCGGGATTAGTATTGGCATTATTCTTGGCAAAATTTGCCCATTATCTAACAGGTAATCTAATCGCGACACTTTTATTGTGCGTCATTGGCGGCGGCGGCGCAGCTGCTGCATTTCAAACGGTTATCAGTTTTGTACCCGGCTATGATCAAGAACCAGGGGCTTAAGGTCTGCAACAAAAACATCCCTATACGTTTTATTCCAATCTCCTGTTTATCACAAAAATATTTTAAAAACCAATATTCTAAATCTCTTAAGATCAAAACCTGCGACAACAAAACACTAAAATTAGCAAGATCAATTATCAATTCTGTCCTTTTTTCTTTTAAATCCATTTTATAAATAAGGCTCCCATGAAGAATAATCTTAAAAAATCAACGTCAATATTTACAATTATCTTACCGAGTCTGGCTCTTATTGCGTGCTCTCAAGCCACTGATAGTCCTGCATTAAGCGCGAGTAACACAGCAAATGCGGCAACAACCAACGCCCTTGCTCATTCGCAAAACGGTAGTCAGGCTCAAAAAAGTAATCAGGAAAATTCCTATCTTCCACAAGGGCTCCTTGCGAAATCTCTTCCTGAAATCGCTACCGCCTTGCGCAAGGGCGACACGACGTCCGAAGCACTAGTCAAAGCCTATCTGGAGCGTATTGAAAATGTCGATCATGCAGGCCCAACATTGCAAAGTGTTCTCTCCATAAATCCTGATGCATTAAGCCAAGCCCGCGCTTTGGATAAAAAACGTGCAGATGGTGAAGAGCTTGGCCCTCTACACGGTGTTCCGGTTTTATTAAAAGATAATATTGAAACACTCGATAATGTTGCCACCACCGCTGGCGCTTATGCGCTTAAAGATAATATCACGGGCCGCGATAGCCCGCTTAGTGCTGGTCTGCGCGAGGCGGGAGCAATTATTATCGGGAAAACAAACCTTAGCCAGTGGGCCAATTTTAGATCGAACAATTCCATTAGCGGATGGACGGCGCTTGGCGGTCAGGTGCGAAATCCGCATATGTTAGACCGTAGCCCCTGTGGCTCCAGCTCGGGCTCAGGTGCCGCCGCCGCGGCCTCGCTTGCGGCCGGAACAGTTGGTACAGAAACCAATGGATCAATTATCTGCCCCTCCAACGTCAACGGTATCGTGGGTTTTAAACCAACGGTTGGCCTTGTTTCACAACAATATATTGTACCCATTTCCTCTTCACAAGACACTGCCGGCCCCATGACAAAAACCGTAAAGGGCGCGGCCATGATGTTGGAAGCCATGGCCACAGGAGATGCAAAAACCAATTATGTATCAACACTGGATGCAAATTCTTTGAACGGATTACGTATTGGCGTGATGCGGTTTAGCGTCGGCAACAATCAAGACATTATCGGCAAATTCGATAAAAGTCTTGCTGTGCTTGAAGAAGCGGGAGCTATCTTGGTAGAAATCGATGAATTCGAGCTACAAGAAGAAAATTACGGTACTTACTCACGCGATGTTTTAAACTACGAGTTCAAAACAACGATAGATGAATATCTCGAAAATGCGGCCCCCCAAGTGAAAACCCGCAATCTTGACCAGTTAATAGAATTCAACCTTGCCAATAAAGAGGTGGAGCTCGCTCTCTTCGATCAGAGTATTTTTGATGCGGCGGCTAAGCTTGGTCCTTTAAGCGACCCCGCCTATATTAAAGCGCGCGACGCGGTGCAATCTGCGACCCGCGAAAAGGGCATTGATGCCCTACTGGCAAAGCATAATGTAACGGTTTTGGTATCGCCTTCCGGCCCGCTTTCGTCACGGGTAGACCCCATTAATGGCGATACTTGGCCTGCTTGGTCAGGGGCTGGCTATTTGGCGGCTGTTGCCGGCTATCCCCATATAACAGTGCCCATGGGGACGGTTCACGGCATCCCTTTAGGATTTTCCATCATGGGAGCAAAAGATACGGATGCGGACATTTTATCTTATGGGTATGCATTCGAACAAAAAACAAATCTGCGTGCAGAACCACAATATCATAAGGATGCCGAAGGGCGCAGCGAAATCGCCAAAGCTATGCGCCGCAAATAAAATTACGATATTTGTTTAACACTATTTTTTTAGAGCCTAAATGGAAAAGCGAGATAAGATATAAAAAGCAGTGGATCAGACGACAGTTTGCCCCACCTCGTTACACCTCAGGTTCTCACTTTACAAAATTAGAGCCGAAATCGTGTGGAATTGTTGAAATGAATGTCTGACTTACAATCTGCTGAAGGTGTTTAACGATTTTTCATTCAGGCTCTTAGGGTTTCATTTTGCAATTCATTTACCCGGCAAGGTGAAACCCGGCAATCAAGAAACACAAAAAACCAACGGGAAAAATGGCATTATAATTTTTCTTCTTTACCATTTTCCTTT
>CALLPQ010000025.1 GCA_938015425.1 uncultured Parvularculaceae bacterium
GGTATTGGCTTGCCTTGCCTCCGTGCTTTCGGTGAATTCACTGATAAGTTGACCACATTTATAAGCGCCGATGCCGCGCACATTGGTTTGTGCGTGTGATAACGAGGCGAAAGAAAAAATAAATGCACCAATAATAATGATCCGTAATCCGATTGTTGTCATCTTCATAACCCCTAATGTTATTGTTTATGGATATGTAATCTGGTTTTACCCATTTTGAAATTCAATGGATTAACTTTATCTTATTTATAGTGATTGTCCAGAATATATGGATATAGCGCCCTGAAACTCTAAAACACGCTATTGCCACTAAACCATAGGCCTGCGAATGCTGGTGATGGGGCCGCTATCTTTTGCAACGCGGGCGCAAAATTCATCAAGAGGGTCGCTGGTGGTGCGCATCCATGTGCCGTTTGCGTGGACAATATTGTGAGCATCTTGCATAATCGCCACGTGACCTTTCCAGAAGATAAGGTCACCGCGTTGCAATGAAACAGTCTCTAGGTCTTTACCGTGCACTACGCAACTCATCTTTGTGCCAATCTGTTTTTCTTGCATGTCTGTGTCTCTGGGGGCGAAAATACCGCTCCGCCTTAAAGCGTTTTGGACCAAGGCTGAACAATCAAGCCCTAAACTTGATCGTCCACCCCATAAATAGGGAGTGCCCAGGAATTTTTCAGCCTCTTTCACAAAATCATCACTGTGGGAATTGATGGGACTTGTGTGAGCAGCAATAATGAACCCGCCCGTTTCAAGTTCTGAAAACCGCCCTTCTTGCCCGCGTTTCTTAAGGGGAGAGTTCATGGAAACGAGGTGGAGCGGTTTTGATTTAATATCGGGTTTTGAAAAAATATAGGTGCGTAAAGCATTGACGGTTAAATCATGGTGGTTTTGGTTTTGTGTCTTATTGTGGGTTTGAGGCTTCTTGTGAGCTTTAGCTGGGGCAAGGGCGTCACTGGGTGTGTATCCCACATATTGGTCAAAATGACTTTGCCCCCACGCCCAACCATTTCGGGATTCATAGACCGTAAACTGCTCCCCATACAAAAGTTCTGTTTCGCGCGGGGCGCTATGGTCAGCATCGCGATAGAGGGGCGATACACCGACGCAGACTTGCATAAGGGTGCCGTCGCTATAGCGTGCTGCTTTGACCGCATGTTCCAAATATTTGGCGGCAAGGTCTGGCCTTGCGGGGGTTAGTCTTTTGTCTGGTTTGCCAAGGTCTGGTTGGTTTGAATCAGGTTTTTGTATGTTTGCCACGTTAGGTCCATTTTTAATCAGTTAAGACGTTAAGCGATCAAGGTGTTAAACTGTCAGACGAAAAGCAGTTAGACGATAAGCAGTTAGGCGATAATCGGTTAAGATCATGAACCGAAGATCGCCCCGAAAGCCGGACGCCCTACATGATCATCCACAAGGCGGGCGAATTCATCCAGAAAAACCGCCCCATCTGCTGTTTTTTGGATAATGACGATGCGTTTATCGTCGGGGTCGCGCACGCGCCTGATAAATCCTAAAATAGATAAAGTATCCAACGCCCGCGAGATAGCAGGTTTAGGGATATTCAATGTTTTTGAAAGCCCCCGAACCGTGTGCGGGCCGGTTTTCAAATAGACCGAAAGCAAAATAGCCCATTGGCGCATCGATAAATCGGGTCCTTCATCGCGAACCGACTCAACCATGATTTTATGCCAACTGATGAGACTATCAATCGCGGCCATTGCGGCTACCCTTTTCTACTTTAAATTTCTAATCCCGTTGCGGAAATAAAAATGCAACTGTTCGCTAATTAAGGGCAAGAGCGAAACTCTTTTTGCTAATGTTTTTTAACTTCATGCGATAGTGTAATGCTGTTTAATCATTGAAAACAAGGCTCTAATCGCTTGGGCTTCTCCGCCTTTTGGTCGCCCCGGCTCGCTTTGCGGACGCCATGCATAAATATCGAAATGGATCCAAGGGGTACCCGCCGGAATGAACTTCTTCAAGAACAAAGCGGCGATAATGGAGCCGGCAAAACTATTCCCTGAAATATTATTCACCGAGGCAATATTGGAGCTTAGATTGGCGGCATATCGGCTCCATAATGGCATTTGCCAAACGGGATCAAAGGTTTCCTCACTCGCGACCGCTAATTTGGCGGAAATAGCGGGATCATCGCAATAAAAGGGGACGAGTTCAGGCCCGAGGGCAACCCGTGCGGCACCGGTTAAGGTGGCCAGCGAGATCAATAAATCCGGTTTGTTATCATCTTCTGTTGCGTAGGTTAAAGCATCAGCGAGAATTAACCGGCCTTCTGCATCTGTATTACCGATCTCTACGGTTAGACCTTTACGACTGGGGATAACATCGCTAGGGCGAAAAGCATTCCCGGCGATAGCGTTTTCCACCACAGGTAAAATTACCCGTAAGTCAATATCAAGATTGTTGGCCATAATCATTTGCGCAAGACCCAGACTGTTGGCCGCGCCGCCCATATCTTTTTTCATCAGGGCCATGCCAGCCCCGCTTTTCATGTTCAGACCGCCATTATCAAAACAAACCCCTTTGCCCACAATTGTGACTTTTCGCCGGTTAGGGGAGGGGGCGTCATCTGGTTGCCATTTTATATCGATTAATCGCGGTGCATCGGTTGAAGCGCGACCAACCGCGTGAACCAAGGGAAAATTTTGTGTAATTAGGTCATCACCTTCTATGGTTTTCATATGTGCATTTTGCTCTTTGCAAAGAGTAGATGCCTCTTCTTCTAAATGGTGGGGGAGCATATCATTTGTTGGGGTGTTGACCAGATTGCGGGTAAGACCGATTGCTGTGGCTTCGTGCTTAACACTATCGATATTAACATTAGACGGAGCAATAAGTTTTGATACTGGTTTTTTTTGGAGTTTGTAGCGGTCAAATTTGTAAGTGCCTAAAAGCCATGATAATGCGGCGAGATGGGCGAGATTATCATTTAATATATTGGTTATGTAATAAAGCCCTTGGGGCAGGCTATTGGCCCCTATTGCCCATGCAAAAGGATCACTACCATCGCCAAGGCCGATTAACGCCCCTTCATTTGTGCATAAAATTTCTCCCACTTCCCCGGTGAAATTATTGCTTAGACTTAAATTGTGTAGCATTTCGGGAATTGGCGGATCGGTTTGGACGGGCGTGTCTGTTTTATTTCCGGACTTTATAGATTCGTAAGATGCTGCGTGTACTCCATAAATAGGACTTGCTTGCTTGTCCGATAGGGTTTTGACGTCTTGCCATGGCAGTAAAAGATCAGTTTCTAGCAATGTTTTGTTAACCTTCTTTATGAAGTTGATAATGAATTATTATTTTACAAATTATTTTTAAATTAGTTACGTTATCTTGCTTTACGTTAAGTCTTTTTTGAATAACTTGCGCCATGATGGCTGAAAATTAATCAGTTAAGGGTTATGAATATGGTTGTTCTTACAAGGCAAGTCGCTAAAAAAACAATACAATTTACAAGTATAGCACTTTGTGCCGTTATTTTACAGGCTTGTGCGACGACAAATTCCTCAAAGCAGGCTTATCGCGATGCGATTGGCGCGAACGCAAACACACAAGCCGATGGCAAAGGGTTGGACCCAATTGCTTCTGCGGCTTTTTGGGGAACACGCTATGATCGTGAACCAGAAAATGTGGATGTCGCCGTTAAATTCACTGCGGCTTTGAGAAAAATTGGTTCTCATAAAGAAGCTTTGAAAGTGATCACCAAGGTTTCATATGCAAACCCTGATAATGCTGATGTGTCTTTTGAATTTGGTAAAACCCTGATTGAAGACTCAAGAGCGTTTGAAGCGGTTCGGCATTTGGAATTTGCACAAAATGAACGCCCTAACGATTGGCGTGTGCTCTCTGCGTTCGGTGTGGCGCTTGACCAGATAGGTGAGCATGAAGCCGCCCAGCAAAAGTATAATCTTGCATTAAATATTGCGCCTGATGCGGTCTCTGTTTTAAATAATAAAGGTCTTTCCTATGCATTGGCAGGGGATTTGAACAAAGCAAGTAATGTGTTGCGCGCAGCAAGCGGTAATCGTCGCTCCGATGCGCGTGTTCGCCAAAATCTGGCGCTTGTCTCTGCTTTAAAAGGGGACCTGAAAGGCGCAGAACGTTTGGCGCGTTCAGATTTACCGCCACAAGTGGCTGAAAATAATGTCGCTTTTTTCCAATCTCTATTAAGTCAACCGGCTTATTGGCAAGACTTTGCCGCGAGCAGCGCAAATGTTCCCTCGTTTGAAACTGCGCCAGCAAATGCGGCCCCCGTTGATGCTTCAACTCTTGAAGTTCCCAAAGAACCAAGAGAGCTACCAGCGCTGGAAGAGTTTCCATTGTTTGAGCCTGTGCCAGAAATTGAAAAACTGGAAGAAGAAGATGATGAAGATAATGCGGACGACCTAATCGGTGCTCCTCTTGTGCTTGCGCCTGTGGTGAAGCCGACTAATGCTTCTCTACCTCAAAAAGATGATGAGGAGGAATAAAACAATATTGTTATAAGCGGTTCCTATTTTAAGAGGGATATCGTTCACGGACAGCAATAGGCCCTAGACGAGGCACATTGAAATGGTAATAATAAAGGGCCGCCAATAAGGTGGCCTTTTTTTATGGTGAAACGTGCACAAACAAATAGATTTAAACGCGGATATGGGTGAATATGATAATGATGAAGCGGCAGCGATTGAGGCTTCTTTATTTAACGTTATAAGCTCATGCAATATTGCTTGCGGTGGCCATGCTGGTGATGACCAGACGATGGAACGGACTTTGTCTCTTGCCAAACAAGCGGATGTGCGTTGCGGGGCGCATCCATCATATCCCGATCGGAAGGGTTTTGGTCGTCGGGAGATGAAAATTGCTCTGGAAGATTTAAGAGCCAGTTTAAAAACCCAAGTGCAAACAATTAAACATCATGCGGAAAAGCAAGGGGTGTTATTAGGGCATTTAAAACCCCATGGGTCTTTGTATAATAATGTTGCAAAAGATATAGACCTTGCACGGATGGTGGCGGGAATCGCCAACGAGGAGAGCTTAATATTAGTTGGCCCGCCCGGATCCGCCAGTGAGACGGCGGCATTGCAGATAGGCACGACCTTTGCCGGAGAGGGCTTTGTAGACAGGCACTATATGCCAAATGGCAGTTTAATGCCGCGCTCCCAAGAAGGAGCGGTATTGAGCGATATGGCCCAGCGTGTGGCCCAAGGGTGTCAACTTGCGGCTGGCAAGGCACTTTATCTTGATACGGAAAATACCAAAGGGGACAAAACCCGTCTCTCTTTGACACTGACCGTTAAAACACTTTGTATTCACAGTGATAGTCCAGGCGCGTTAGAAACAGCGATTGCGGTTTCACAGGCATTGGCTGCAAAGAATATTTCAATCCATCCTTTTTACGAGAACCCTGCCATTTCATGAGACAAAAGGACGGCATAAAATTTGCGACGGTTGAAAAGGGTATGATTGGCCCTGCAACGCTCGATCCATTTGGAGAGACGGGGTTTATCGCTATTTTTACTGGTTATAGTGATGTGATTACCATTGGCATTCATTGTCACACTTTAGCGCAAAAATTATTGGCTCAGGCGTGTTGGTGTGATGTGGTGCCTGCTATCGATAGTTTGATGGTGCGCTACCGTCCAGACATTATAAGCCATGAAAAAGCATTGGCTGACTTCATAGACACTATCTCTCCTTTGATAAAAGACATAGTGCCGCCGCCCGTTTCAACAATGGAAATGCCGGTTTTTTATGATGATAAAGTCGCGCCGGATTTAATGACTTTTTGTGAAACCCTTGACTGTGATCAAGCTGATTTGATTGCTCTTCATTGCGGGACGGCCATGCGGGTTGTGGCCATGGGCTTTGCGCCGGGCTTTGCCTATATAGGGTCACTAGCCCCTAGGTTGCAAAGGCCGCGTTTATCAGCACCCAGACCTTTTTTGCCCGCGGGCAGTGTTGGATTGGCGGGTGCCTTTACGGGAATTTATTCTCTACCTTCTCCTGGGGGGTGGAATATTATTGGCCGCACGCCTTTATCATTGTTTAATCCGTCAGCCGATCAACCCTTTTTATTGAGCCACAATATTGAAGTCCGGTTCCGGTCAATTTTAGAAGACGAATATCAAGAACTGGATCAGCGGCAGGGATTGGCTCAAAAAAACGGGGAGGGTTTTTGATGACTTTATCGAGGCCGCCGATAATAGAATTTCTTGATCCCGGCATGTTGACCAGTGTGCAAGATTGTGGCCGTTCTGGCTTGCGTCATTTGGGCATTTCCCGTGGGGGCAGTGCTGACTATCTGGCAGCTGCCATAGCGAATTTTCTTGTGGGTAATCATGATTGTCAAAGTGTCTTGGAATGTACTTTAATAGGCCCGACCATTAAATTTTTACGCCCTTGTGTGTTCGCCCTAACCGGTGCGGATATGATGGCGACACTTGATGATATGGCAGTGCCGATGATGGTTGCTATGTCTGTTAAGGCGGGGAGTGTCTTGAAAATGGGGTCGTGTGAGCGGGGGTTGCGCACCTATATTGCGATTGCGGGCGGGGTTGAGGGGGATTTGTTTTTTGATAGTCGCGCGACCCATTTTACAGCTAAAATAGGGGGGTATAAAGGTCGTGCCCTTCGTCAAGGGGATGTTTTAAATTTAGCCCATGAAGATAAAGATCAGCAAACAGATGATAGAATAGAATATCGTCCTAAACCTTTGGTTGATGGAAATGCGCTACAGGCTTTGGTGGCGGATTATAGTCATGATTGGGTGTTGCGAGTGGTGATGGGGCCCGATCTATTGTCACAAGAAAATGAAAATGACGGGGATGTGTCTCCTCCTCACCACGGTGGAGATTATGATGACGATATCGGGTTTCATCGTCTGCATAAAGATATGCGGGCGCAATTGTTTGGAACCTATTTTCAGGTGATGCCGACCAGTAACCGGATGGGCCTTCGTTTAAAGCGGGGGAGGCCGCTGGAACGATCTGATGGACGCCCCGATAGTCAAAAGGTCAATCAAAAGGTTAATCAAAATATTAATCAGGATATTGAGCGAAGTGCTAAACCTTCACCTATCATGTATTCCAGTGCTGTTTATCCCGGTACGGTGCAATATCCATTAGGCGGAGAGCCTATTTTATTAGGATGTGATAGCCAAACAGTTGGCGGATATCCGCGTTTGTTACAAGTGATAGAAGCGGATATGTCTTTAATAGGTCAGATACGGCCCATGGATAAAATCTGGTTTCGCGGGGTATCGATTAAACAGGCCCGTGATATAGGATTGCAAAAACTATCCTTTACGCGCTCTTTGCTGCCGGACTTCAACTATCTTTAAAAATGTTAGTTTCACCAGAACGCCGGCGCATAGTATGAGAATAAAAAGACCGGGTACCCCGCCAAGGTTTGATAACATACGCACGCCGTCAATGCCGGTGGTTGATGTCATGATAAAAGAGAGAGAACCGATTAATAATCCCCAGAAGATTTTGATGTGGCTTTCCGCTTTTTTCTGTTTCACTTTTGGGGTGCTCATTGTGCTGTCTGTTTTTAAACATAAACCTGCAATGGAGAGGGTGTTGGAATCCATTGCGGTCACAAAGGAGATAAAGACGGTGAGTAAAAAAAGAATGCCGACAATGCCAAAAAGAGGTAGAAATTCCAGCAAGGTATAAATAACCCCCTCTGGTCCTTGTGCGGATAGGGCATTGGCGAGAGCGTGATTATTCGCCATGTCTAGGTGAATGGCGGTGCCCCCAAAAATACTCATCCAGAATATGGAAAATGTTGCAGGCAGAGCCAAGTTGAATAAAACAACTCTGGCCAGGCGAGAGGTGAGTTGAGCTGATCGACTTAACGAGACTAGATAATAAATTCTAACAATATCGGAAAATATCAAAGTACCTTTACCATTGTTGCCCCCCTATTAATAAAATCATACTCGTGATAAAATAATAATAAATGTTACAAGAACAAGCGTAGACACTTCTTTAAAATAGACTCTTTAGTCTCGAATAACTTGAGTTCGCTTCTCCTCTTTATCATGGTTCAGACACAAGGCAAGCCTCCTCTCAGTTATCTAGCTCGAATAGAATAAGCTGTAATTAGACCCCGCTTCTGAAAGTGGCTGGCTACTCAGAATTTTGGTAGGTACATACGCACTACTACTGAACCGTGGGCTAGTTTTTTTTCATGGGTGAACAACACACTTGCTGGCTGGCTATCTTAGCTGGCTGGCTACTTACATCTTAGGCCAGCTAGCTAAGATGTTTCGGGCTCTTTTATAGGAGTAGGTAGCAGCAGCAGTGGTCGGCTAGGCTTGGGTCTCAAATTCACTTTAATTTGGAGACAGAAATCCAGATTTGCCGCAGGTTGCCAGATTTTGCAAGATAATGTACTTAGATAATCATTTAAGTTATTGCCAAATTGGCAATTTTAGGGTTTGGGAAATGACCTTGGTGAAGTTTTGCAATAAGCAAGCATTGAATCTGACAGTTTTCTTCGTTTTCAATGGATGCAAAGAGTAAAACGGGGTCAGAAAGATGCCATTGTAGCAGTTTTCATACCAGATCTTAGTTGCTATCTTATCATGTCAGTTTGGGTTGAAATGAATTTGTTTTGACAATTCAAATAATGCTCCTCATGGAAAGTTGCCCTGATGATAGCCCCCGGCCCCATGAAAGAAAAGCAAGGTAAGATATGAGTATATTGCATACGAAACGGCATCCCGAAATAATTGCATTCCAACCAATTTTAGACATCAATTGGCAAATAAGATTTTTTTTCTGCCCGTGGTTTGCAAGAGTTCTTTCCTAAAAAAAATAACACATAAGATATATAGAGGAGCTTTGTTTACAACCAACACTTTTCTTAGTTCTAAAAAAATGGCAGGGCTATAATTTCATCCCCCAAAATTCTGGCCCTCTAATCTTTTTCTCGCTAACAAGATCGCTGATCTTCCACTCATCAAATCTTGGACAATTTTGGCAAGTTTTGTTGGAAGACCAAAAAATAATAAGGGGAAGAGAGGTGCGGGAGGAAAGATCAAAGGAAAAATCTATAATTATCGGCTTTTCAAAGCTCAATAGCTCCCTCTTGCTAAACTTTTCTTAACAACTCAAATGCGCGTCTATCTGGGTCTTACATACTCGAACGTGGTAGAAGTATTCTTTTCATACTAGCTGGTATCGAATTACAGCTGGCTGCAAGGATGGTCTGTCTATTTTAGTAATAGGGTCGAAATGCTAGCCACGAAAAAAATGAAAAGCAACAAAAAAGATAAATTTCTCCTCTGCCTCACACACATTAGTCTAATTTTCAGCAACCTTAAAAGATAGGGCTAGCTAAAAAATACAAAAATGCAATGCACCTGAGTTCTTTTCGCTTCCCGCGATAGCAACGATAGTCGATCTATTTGTCTGTTTTATATCGGGTCAGATTCGGGGTCAGGATTGGCATTCGGGTCGATGGCTGGCTGACTGACTAACTAGCTAAGCTGTCTGTTTCTAGCTACTGTTGCTGTTGCTTCAAGCTTGTTGCGGCCGCTTTAAGGCGTGTAGAAGAAGAAGGAGCTATCTTGAGCTCCTTTTAGCAACGTCGATCTGGTTCAAACTTGTAGGCAAGTAGAGAAAAAAGTAGGCATGCAACAAATTTTGGTTGGCATGTGAGCATTGATCTGATATTGATGAAAAAATTTAAGAAACTTGGTTTTCCTCCTTTCTATCATTCTCCAGTAAAAGACAGATTGCCTCTTTTTTAGCCTCGGCATTGATTTGTTCGATTAAAAACTGTGCAGTATCAACTGCTACATCAGCACTGCAGCGAAATGGTAAAGTACTTAGCTTGAGAACAATGGATCGTGGGTTCAAGTCCAGGTATTGCCGAATCCCTCCTAACTGATCGGAGCGCTGTATGGGTACTAGCGTGGGCTCGCGTGATCAGTTTAGTAAATCAACTTACATGCAACAAACAAGACCGACGTATGCATGCAAGAGGCTTAGGTCACAGCTATCCCCTAAATAATTGTGATCTGTCAGGCTTAGGAGCTGTTACAAGCCAAAGGAATGCGGAGACATTAATTAGACTTACGTTATCTGGATCCGACATCAAAGATTCTTCCATTCATAGGTACGACATACAGTCTGCATTGCTTTCTTACGATAAGGAAGCCGTATTCTGGCTGCGGTTTTGTCAA
>CALLPQ010000026.1 GCA_938015425.1 uncultured Parvularculaceae bacterium
AATTGCCGGAATGTCTGGGGATTGTCCCACTTTATGAAGATAGGCTGACGCTTCAATCAGTCCGCCATCACGCGGACTACGCCGGACAGCCCCAACCGCGCCTTGCGCTTTTAAAAAAGCAAACAAGTCTTCTTCAAATAAAAATAATCGTTCAAACCCTGATCCATTAGGGGGCGTGCCAACGGGCACCCTAAATTCAAGGCGGCTCTCCAGTTCATCCTCTGTAAACCGACGAAAAGGCGCACGTTCTGGGTCCCGCGCATTTAACGGGCCATCCAAAAATACAATTTTGCCTATTAAGCTTCCTTCGTATTTTTTGAAATCACTAGCCGAACGAATGCTAACCCGTTTAACATCCCCCTTAACCGGACCATTAGTGCCGGGGTGCCAACTTAATGGCAAAGCATGGAGCTGCGCTTCCCTTGGCGCTGTCATTTTAACAACGGACTTGGAAAAAGACCAACCTCGGCCAAATTCAAAACCTTCTAGTTCGCCATTTTTCAGCCCCCAGCCTTGCATTTGATCAAGGGTCCACTCATTTGCCTGTTTTAATTGCGGCGATCCGGTTAGACGCGGGCCGATAACGTCCGTCATATAGCCAAGGGTTTCCATCACTTGTGAATGATTAAAACCTTCATCACGGATACGGTTTATCATTTCCAGATCAACTTGCTCTTGAGAGGGTTGCATGGCTTGCGGCGCAGTCGCGCCAATACCAATCGATACACCCATGGCAATAACAGACAAAAACTTAAGTCGCATACGGATACCCTTTTCAATAATACACATTATAAATTTATCTAAACTTAGCATATTTATAAAATTTTGTTACTCGTTATTTTTACTCTCATTATCTTCGAGTTTTTCATGGATATTATCGCCACTTTTATGAGCTTTCTTCATTTTATAATATCGACGCGCCAACACCGGAGCACCGATCAACGGCCAACGCCGTTCCCAATCACGAACCGGCACACTAAACCCCGCATGACGACTAACTTTCCAGATAATGTAATCAACCCCCCCTTCAAAAGTGAACGTCCCTTTTAAAAGGCGCAACACGGATAATACACCCCCTTGAAACACACGCACCCGCCACGCTATATCCGAAGACTTGGCGCGTTTTCGCAAAACCGCCACATCACTCTCTTTCCTTGTCACCCGGATTGGCCAATCTTCATATTGCTCTAACAATTTATCAACACGGTCTGGCGCTTCCGCTCGCAATTCCGCCTTATAAGATCGTCCAAGACCAGCCTTCCAAATATCCAGAACATGCTTTGGTGACATGTTTGGAGGCACCTCTTCAGTTTGCTTGTCTTCTAAATACAACAAAGGGTGGGAGCGCCCGATAAAAACATCGATCGCACTTTGCACACATTTTATAACTCTATCCCGCATTTTATTGTCTGCATGGACGATGCGCATTGGCTGCGCAAATCGCCCCCAAAAATAAGAATGAAACGTCTTTTTACTGACAAGTTTTTCCATATGGGCAATTGATAAAACCGCATATTTAGCACGTAATTTTTGGGGCATCTCAGGTTTTGCACCGCCAGAACTATTATCAATATCATCGCTCATATGTTCGATATAAAAAACGTTAGGGGGAAGGAGATAATTCAGCAGGGCCATAGTTCTAGATTTGAATGCTTGCTTATAAGAAGGGGCAATCACATAAAAATCATATAACACATCTTTTGCGGCAGCATTTTTCATAACGCTAATGCCTGAACCATAAAGCAAAACCGCTGCGCCGGGGTGTTTTTTTTCTATTTGTTGAGCCAAAAGAATAGCGGCTTGAGGACAGGGTTGATTTAAGGTGTGGGATAGATAAGCATAACGCTCGTCTTGGTTTAGGTTTTCACTGTCTTGTTTCATGAATTTTTCTACCCAAAAGCCTTTGCTAAATTTACCGTTACACTCTAGCTAAAATTATGCATCACCATTGTTATTCTTCACACTTTTGCAGCCTACACTCTTTTATAGACTACAGATTTTTACAGGCTTTTACAGACTTCACCCTAATATAAAAATTTAACATGGTCACTGACCGAAAAACTGCTGATATGTTGCTCATCGCATTGAAATATTTCACCATCAAAAACAATTGGGCCCGTAAAACGGGTTTTCATCTCGTCTGTACACCAACTGTGAATACCATTTTCATCAAACCATGGTAATTGCTTACCTCTCGTAATTGCCGGCGCTGCACGTAATAATTTTTTGGTCGGATATTTTACAGTTGTCACTTGCATCGCGCCCTCTCCCTGCCCCCAAAAGGGATAAAGCCCGGCCCCTAGTTTTTTAAGGGTTGTTGCTAAAAACAATGCTTTTTGATCATGCGTTGGCACGTGGGGGGCATGGCCCGACAAAAACTCAAGATCAATCGTTTCAAGGGTTTTATCGGGGTCAAGCCCGGCTTTGAGGATAAAACTAACCGTTGTGGCAAATAACGCAACCGAACGTTTCGCCCCTTTAGCCTGAACAGTCGAACGACTATATTGGACCGCAGAATGAAACCCTGCCGCGCCAATAAAAAACCCATAAACAGGATTTTGTTTGTATAGGGATGTTCTTATCAACCCTCTGGTCGCAGACTGAATTTGCCCTTGCCCATGCTCATTATCTTGCCCATACCGAAATAAAAATTGATCAAAAGCCTTAACTGGGGCTCCCGCTAAACCGCAATCTTTTGCAATTGCATTGGTCATCCCGCATGGCACCAAAGTAAAGTTCGGCATGGTTTCAAACCGTTGATGATTCAATATATCAGTAAACACCGCCTGTATGGTGCCGTCACCGCCAGCAATCATCAGTGTTTCAACATTGTTTTTGCCCATACTATCAAGGGCAGAGCCAAGCCCTTCAATGCCATCCAAAACATCAACCCTGACCGATGGTCGACGGGGATTGCTATCCCCTTGCTTGGCTGCATATAACAAATCATCAACCATCGAAAGGTTGCGATTACTTTTAGAATTTATGATCAGCCCAATCGACGACAATGTTATGGTCCTTTAATGAAAATAAATGGTAAATATCGCAAAATTAGTACACAGTGCCATGCTAAAGGGCAACTATAACAACACTTATAGTACAATCTTAGATTTAGATCACGAGTCACATCGCGGCGACTATTAAGGCAATATCGAAATGACCCACAAAATGGCAACGCTTATTTTAGCCGGTCAACGGCCAGAACCTGAAAATGCGGATCAGCGCACTCTTGATAAAATTAACCCGCTTAGACATGTCGCCCCCGTGCATAAAGCTTTTCTGGATATGCAGGGGACCCCTATGATTACGCGTGTCTTGCAAAACATTGAGGCGACGAATAGCATTTGTAATAACACAATTTCTATTGCCATTCCGCATCACTTAAAAAATGCGTTTGAACCACACACCAATAGCCATCATCTAATCTCTTCTCAAACATCTCCAGCCACAACAATATTGGCGATGTTGGATAGCCTGCCCGCTGGAACCCCCTTATTAGTGACCAGTTGCGACCACCCCCTTTTAACACCCCAAATGGTTGAGTATTTTTTGAACACTATTGACCAAGACATTTATCAAGGGGCAGCTGCATGCGTCACACAAGATGTTTTCCGCGCTGACTATCCAGAAGCAAAAAGAACCTTTATCAATCTTAGCGATATCAGTTTTTCTGGTGCCAATTTATTCTGGTTCAAGGCTGGCGCCGCCAATCCGCTTTTACAATTTTGGCGTTCTCTGGAAGAAAACCGTAAAAACCCTTTGAAAATGGCCTCTCAAATCGGGTTCGAGATAGGAGCCTTATATTTGGCCGGACGATTATCCCTTGCAAAGACCAAAACAACCCTGACCAAGAAAACCGGCGTCGCCATTGATTTGGTGCCTCTGCCTTTTGCCCAAGCCGCAATTGATGTTGATAAACCCCAAGACATAGACCTTGTTCGCTCGCTTCTAACAAACCACCTTTAAATTATCATCACTATTACTTCATGAGCGTTTTACCATATTGTCAGAAGCGCTTAAACTTACTAATCAATAAAACAGGTAATTAAACCAGTTTAAAAACCTGCCTAGATATCTTGATGTATATTTTCAATTAAATAGACGGGTACGAACTATTAACGCCTACATATTTTACAAATCCACACACCTACACGATGCGACGAGCTTCCACTATGTTCAACAGCGCTATAACGTCCTCACAATCCGCGAACCGGATTTTTAAAAATGCAAAGAAGCTGATCAGTGGCAAGGCCATTGGCGGCGTACTCTCCCTTGCTTATCTGGCCATTGCGGCGCGCACCCTTGGCCCCAAAGAAATGGGGTATCTTGTGCTTGCCCATGCTTATGTCATGGTCATTGCGCATGTTTCACGGTTTCAATCATGGCAGGCGATTATCCGCTTTGGCGCGGG
>CALLPQ010000027.1 GCA_938015425.1 uncultured Parvularculaceae bacterium
GAACGAACTAAATTGCTCATCGTCTTTGAAACATTATTCATCAATATTGCCTGCCACTTTAATTCCGATACTTCAATTTAACGATTAAAATATCGATTTACAGTTATCGCCCATCATCTCTAGCTTTTAAACCAGTTTAGCCATGAATCATCAATTATTAATACACTCTGTCATGAATTTGTAGATACAAAAAGGCCTGTTACATCATTCCATGTCACAAACACCATAAATGATAATAAAATAATCAACCCCACTTGAAATCCCACCGCTTGAACTCGCGCATTCATCGGTTTGCGAAATACACCTTCATAGGCGTAAAACATTAAATGCCCCCCGTCGAGCACAGGAATAGGTAAAAGGTTTAAAAACCCGATTGAAACAGAAACGAAAGCAGCAATATTTACAAAATTTGCCAGACTGACCTTCAAACGGTTCCAAAAAGGAACATCCGCCTCAACCGATCCATTAAATCCGGATGATGCCGCCTGCCCCGCATATTTAGCCATTTTCACCGGACCACCAAGTTGTTTGGCACTTTCTTTACCAACGATCAATCGGCCTAAAAATTTTACGGTCGTGCTTATGACTTGTTGAACTTTCAAAACCCCGGTACCCGCGGCAGAAAATAGACCATAACGCTTAAAGATTACTTCCCCATTGGAGCCAAGTCCTAAAAAACCGATTTCATTGACATTCCCAAAATCATCCACAATTTTAGACCGACGCGGCGTTGTTAAAAGGGTCGTTTCTACGCCGCCACGGTTAATATTAAAAGCTAATTCATCATCTGAACTTAACGACACAATACGTTGAATATCTTGAAAATATTGGACTTTGTTTCCATCAATAGAAAGGACTTTGTCTCCTTCCAAAAACCCTGCTTCTTGGCCAGCGCCGCCATCAGCAACAGAGCCGACGATTGGCGCTGCTAATTGTTGACCAAAAAACATTAAAAGCCCTGCAAAAATGAAAACAGCCAACACAAAATTAGCCATAGGGCCCGCCGCAACAACAATAGCCCTGGCCCATACAGGTTTGAAGTGGAAGCAGACCTTTTTGTCTTCTTCACTCATGGTTGCCACCATTTCTTGTGTGGCTTTTGTCGGAAACTGAGTCGTACCCTGCTTTGCCTGAGCCTGACTTACCTCACCTTGACTGGTTTCAGCCAGATGTGAAGATTGTTGGGACGCAGCGTTCATATCCCCGAAAAATTTGACATAACCGCCTAAAGGCAACATAGCAATTTGCCATTCGGTGCCCTTTTTATCAACGCGCTTGAAAATAGGTTTACCAAAGCCAATGGAAAATGTATCGACCCGAATCCCTAATAATCTAGCCGCGGAAAAGTGGCCAAATTCGTGAAAAAACACGATAAACATTAATAAAACGATGAAGGCTACAATCGACACCGGGAAAATAACTAATTGTTCTACACTCATCAAATAGCGGTTTCCTCATGACTTAAATCAGCAAAAAGTCTTGTAACGGGTGTCATTCACAAAAGCTAGAATAATACTTATAGCAGCTGTATAAATACCATCCCTATATGTAACCATATAACATAGGGTTTCGACAAGCTGAAATCCCCATTTCTCAAAAAATATTACTAAATGCGATAAGCCGTTATCGGGATAAGGTAAAATTGTTGTTGGTAGCGAAGATTGACACCTTCAAAGCCTACACACAGGATTTGAGGGAACCAAACAAATGGACCAAATATTGGCAAAACGGGTTAAATCAAATTAGCCTTGACTAAAAAGGCAACCCATTCAAAGTGGGTAAGCAAGGACGATGATGGAATAGAAGAACGGGCCAATATAACAGGCAATGATGACGAGATAATTATAACTTCACTGAATTAATCATACCGAGTTTATCAGATAGATGACCACTGAAACCACGAGCCAGCTTTTGCAGACAGACCAAAAAACCAGAGCGATCGTTAGCGCTGCCCGCAAAACTTTTCTCGCCAAAGGTTTCGATGCCGCCAGCATGGACGCAATTGCCCACAATGCTAACGTTTCCAAAAGAACAGTTTATAATCGGTTTCGCTCAAAAGAGGAGCTATTCGCGGCGTCCATTCTGGAGATATGCAATAATCTTTTACCCGTAAATTTAGAAGAAATTGAACAAACATTAGCACCCATAGAATTACTCAAAGCATTATCTCACAAATTTGTAAGGGGCATTCTAGAACCTGATATTATTGCCCTAAGGCGGATTGCTGTGTTCGAAGCCTCAAGAACCCCGAGCATCGGATACGCTTATCTTCAAAACGGCCCCCGCATTATGGTTCAATTATCCGTTAAAATATTAGATCGCCTCACGGCACGTCATAATCTTAATATAAACGATAAAGAAAAAGCCGTTTATCGACTTGGTGCCCTCATCACAGAACCTCTTTATACGGAAGTATTACTTGGGCAACCCCCCGAAAACATTGAAGACGCCATTTCCAATCAAATTGATAATGGCATCAAGGCATTTCAAAAAATATACGATTTATAATTAAGTAAATCCTATATCGGAACCGTATAAACGGCAAATGCATACGCTTAAAACAAAACGCCCGGGAAATTCCCGGGCGTTTCATCATTAGAATAAATAAGTTCGATCTTATTCGAAATTGATTGTAATATTTGTACGACGGTTTAATGGCTCACGAACCCCATCAGGTGTTGCTTTTGCAGGGTTACTTTCACCCAATGCGTTTGACCGGATCGCACTGGCCGGAATACCCCGAGCAATAAGCGCATCACGAACAACCCGTGCACGACGTTCAGATAATGCCTGATTATAGGCTGAAGATCCGGAACGGTCAGTATTACCAACAACAGTCACAGTATCGTAATCAAAGTTTCTTGCGCGGTTCACAGCTTCGTCGATCAAGCTTGATGCTTCAGATGTAAGGTTTGAACGATCAAAATCAAAGTAAACTGTTACCTGGATAGGGTCAGGAACATCAGCAACTTGTTCAACCAATTCTGGCGGGCAAGAAGCAGATAACGGCACTTGAGAACCATCCCAGCAATCTTTGTACTGGATCGCAGCAGCGGCTGGAGCCGCAGCAGCGGCAGCCGCAGCAGGACCAAAGTTCCAACGCAATGAAGCAAGAATGGTGTGTGTGGTCACAGCTGTGTTCGCCCCGATAGCCGCTCCATTTAGGGTTGCATCAAACTCTCGTTTTGATGACGCAAGATAACGGTAAGATATATCTAGTGATAGCCCCTCGTTAATCGCGAATGCAAGACCGGCAATACCCTGAACCGCAGCAAGCGGGCGAGATTCACTAACAGTAAAGTCAGTAAACCCTGGGGGTCCATTTGGATTTGAAGAATCAACTTCAAGGTCTGCAAATACGACACCGGCACCGCCACCAATATAAGGTGTCACTGGAAGACCAAAGCCACCAACATCATTCAAGAAATCTAAATCATAAATAAGGTTAGCCATTAATGAGTAAGATGTTAAATCACCAGAAGTCGAATCTTCCGGAAAGCCGCCAAATCCAAGCCCGTCACCAGGTATTAATTCAACATCATTATTGCGGTACGTAAATTCTAGCTCTGTGCGCCATGAATTGCCCCAGTCATATCCAACAGCAGCAAAAGCAGCGATGCCTTCATCATAATCGATTTCAGAGTCGAATAAGTTGACGCCGATCCCATTCGAGAACGCAGAAACGCCTTCCAAATCGCGTCTTGATTCAAGGAAGTTATAACCCGCACCAATAGATCCATATAGGCCTTGGGTTTTATCTTCAGCGTGAGCTGCAATTGTCGTCGCCATTGACGTCGTCAACATTGCTGCTGTTGCAAAAAGTAATGATTTTTTCTTCATAGTGCCCTCCTAGGGTGCTTTACGTG
>CALLPQ010000028.1 GCA_938015425.1 uncultured Parvularculaceae bacterium
ATTTATGGGGGCATGCGTATCATTGACAACATATTCCTGAAAAGTTCTTCTTGACAAATTCTGGCCTTATTCCGGACCTCAAGAAAACTCAATTACACATCATGGACTATACCAATACAAGAATTCTAAGGGTAAAAATTAGAGGCAACTATGCAAAACAATCATGAATACCAGAATATAAATCGAACGTCCGTTTCAAAAAACAAGGCTTTGCTCAATAAGGCACTGCCCATAAGCCTAACCGCTTTAACTGTAACATGCGGATTAGTTTCTATGCCTGCAATCGCCGCCAACAATGAAAGTGCATTCGAGAGCTTACAAGTGGTTGACGATAGTGTGACCCTTCCTGAAATACCAAAGGCACTTTTAGAAAACGCCAAAGCCAGCGGTGATCCTGCTAAAGTTGCTGCAGTGGCCGAGGCCGCATTAGCCGTATTCCCCGATAGTGCGGCGGCGATTACATCATATTCGGATCAAATCATTGAAGAATTAACCCCGCCGGCAGAACTCGCTGAAGCCGCTGCAGAAGAAGCCCCCACAGGCGGGTTTTTCGCCATTGGCCCGTGGGAAGGTAAAGTTGTGGGCACCGCGGCGCGCGCAACCGGTAACTCAATTAACACAGCCTACGGATTAGCATTTGATGCTGCGCGCAAAGCCGGAAAATACACCCACAATGTTACGGGGACAATCGATATCGCTACCTCGGGCGCGCTTGATAATAATGGCGATGCAGATAGCACCTTAACCCAGAAACGGTGGGGACTAGCCTATCAGCTTGATTACGAAATTAACGACCGTACATACGCTTATGCTAGAGCATCTTACGAAGAAGATCAGTTTTCAGGGTTTGATTATCGTCTATTTGGCGGCGGCGGCCTTGGCTATTTCCTCTACGATAATGATACCTTAAAATGGAAAGTAGAAGGCGGGCCAGGTTATCGCTATTCTTTAATTGACGATACATCAGAAACGGATAGTCAATTCGCTATCTATGCTGCGAGTGAAACAGACTGGATCATCCGTGAAGGTCTCGTGTTCGAGCAAGACTTTAACGGTATATGGACCTCATCAACCACCACACTGGTTTCACAAACCTCGATCACAACGGCCATTTCTGAAAGCATATCTATCGGGGCCTCCTATCTGTACCGGTTCGAGACAGATCCACCTCTTGGTCGTGTACGAACAGACACATTATTGCGGGCATCCATTAATTACGGGTTTTAAAACCGCATCTTTAAGTTAAAACTTGACCTTTTAAGGCGCCGCGCACTCAATTTAAGTGCGTGGCGCTTTTTATTTTAAGGATCATTTTTCATACAATCCTTATTCCATCACACTCTCTCCATCCCATTGCCATAGTTTTTAAGTAGGTCGGGATTATTATGTTTGCGGGCATATTCCGCAATGCAGATTTATAAAGCTAAACCCATAAAAAATTTTGACAGGGATATATCGGAGAGGAAAACCATGACTTTATCCAGTGACGTAACAGAGCCATCCACCCACCCACAAAACATTTATGATTTGATTGTGGTCGGAGCCAGCTTTTCAGGGCTTGTCGCCGCCCGCACCGCCGCCCATCGGGGGTTAAAAGTTGCCGTCATTGACGCAAAGAAAGAGCCGGGTGCAAGAGTTCGCACAACCGGAATTTTGGTAAAAGAAGCGGCAGAAGAAATTGATATCCCTGCCGCTCTCACCCGCAAAATTCCCGGCGTTCGTCTTTATGCGCCTAACCATCAATATACTGATCTATATGCGCCGGGATATTATTTTTTAGCGACAGACACACCCGCCCTTATGCGTTGGCTCGCAACACAAGCAAGCCGCGCCGGTGTTGATTTGCTTTTCGGCACAAGGTTTGAAACCGCCAGTCATGACGGTGATATGATCCATATCCATAAACTAAACCTTTCCACAAAATATCTATTGGGGGCGGATGGTGCTAAATCCCGTGTTTCCAAAAATTTTAACCTTGGCATAAACAAAGAATTTTTAACCGGTTTAGAAACCGAATATGAACATTTTAATGATCTTGATCAGGATTTATTGCATTGCTTTATCGATAATAACACGGCACCCGGCTATTTAGGGTGGATGGTACCGGGCGTTAATATGACGCAAGTGGGCCTTGCCGTATCCCCTACCCTCTTCGGCAACCAACGCAAACCCGATTACAATAAATTTCTATCTAATATTCACCCTATGTTTCCTGGCCTATTGGACCTAAAAGAAAAAGCCCGGCGGTCTGGGCCCATACCATGCGGCGGTCTTGTCCACCCATTGTCAACACACAGAGTTTTATTAACTGGCGATGCCGCAGGGCTTGTCTCCCCCTTAACCGCAGGGGGCATCCGTCTGGCTTTTCAATATGGACGCCGCGCGGCTTTCGCCATTGCAAATTACATTCAAGATAATGGTGCCGATCCGGGATATTTAATGGCAAAAGAATATCCAAAATTTGCAGCCAAAACATGGTTACGCCGCGCTTGGTCAATAGCACCGCCTAATACGCTTTTGAACAAAACATTGTTTACACCGCCCATGCGCGCCCTCGCAAAACATATCTATTTCCAAAAACGTGCGCAATTCCCTTTTCAGGAGAATAGCCACACCAATAAAGCGAATCTATCTGAGAGCCTAACCGGAAAAGCGAGATAAGATATAAAAAGCTATGGATCAGACGTCAGTTTGCCCCAACTCGTTACACCGCAGGCTCTCACTTTAAAGAATTAGAGCCTAAACGGAAAAGCGAGATAAAAGAGCGCTACCGCCCCAAGAAAATCACGAGCCTGTCCTAACTCCGCCGCATTTAAAATCAATATTACGATGAACAGCTAATGATAAAAGCTAAACTATTGACTTAATAAACGTGTTCTTAATTTCCGTGTCCCCAATTTCCGTGTTCAGTGTGGGGAGACACACCATCAAAACTATTCT
>CALLPQ010000029.1 GCA_938015425.1 uncultured Parvularculaceae bacterium
TGGCGCAGCCGCCCGCGAGGAAATGATCGAGCTATTGGAAGAGCCGGTTCATTTATTTGTCCACGTTAAAGTGCGTGAAAACTGGGCAGAAGAAGCCGCCCGCTATCGCGAAATCGGGCTGGATTTGGTGGATTGATAAAAGTTTTTGACTAATAAAATTTACGTTTGTTGAAGGTTGAATTGGTTATTTTAAGAGATGTAGAAGTTAGGCTTCCTTACGATGAATTGCCATTTTTTAATTAGGGTTTTTAACTAGAAGTTGGAGTAAACTAAATGTCCGAGATCAGTGAATTTGCTGAAAAAGCTTTTCGAGGTACTATCGGGATTATCCCCGGGGGCTCCTTGGTTTCGGAATTCTATCAGACTCCGAAAGAACGTCGATTAAACGCTTATTTAGAATCGTTAGATAAATTGGTGACCAAATTAGAAAAAACGCACGGAATTAAAAGCGGAGAGTTGGCCAAAAGAGATGATTTTTTAGATATTTTATACGGAACTACTAGCTTGTGGTTAGTTACGTCGGATAGTGATAAACTCAAGACCATTTTTTCTTTTCTAGAGAATGTAGCGATTAATGCTTCGGATAATGGCGCTATTGATGCGATAGTCTTGCGAACTTTACGAGATATTTCTGGTAGTCATTTGTATCTGTTATTAAAATTTAATGATGACTCTAACTATGTAGTCAATGAAGAATTTCGAGAAATGCTCGGCCCTGATAGATGGAAATCTGATTGGGGTATAGTTTACAACGATCTTGCCAATATGAAACTCATTGGTACAGAAGGTTTGACAGCCCTAGGGAAAGCTCTAATAAAGAGAATACATATTCCTTACTAGACGCTCATAAAACTAATTTTAGTGATCGCTTACTTTAACTGTATCATTCATTAGCTCGGATAAGTATTTATATTTCATTCTGTGAATTGATGGCAGATGTTGGCATTGATATTAAATAAATAAATTATTTTTGGACTATAGCAATATTATCCACAAAGGCCGCCCACTATGTTATATCGCTCTAATGCCATTTTGCCATGGGGGGCAGGGATGATAGGATCGAGTCCACATTGCCGCCGGTTTTTAGACCAAATTGTGTGCCGCGATCATAGAGTAGATTAAATTCCGCATACCGACCACGGCGCACGGCTTGCTCTTCAATATCGGCTTCGCTGATGGGGGTGTCTGCCCTTTTCTCGACGAGGGCTGGATAGATGTTTAAAAAAGCTTTGCCAACATCTTTGGTGAAATCAAAATCATTTTGCCAATCATTGGTGTCGTGACGATCATAAAAAATCCCGCCAACGCCGCGCGGTTCATCACGGTGGGGAAGGTGAAAATATTCCTCACACCATTTTTTAAATTTGACGTAATAATCCGGATGATGTTGGTCACATGCTTTTTTCATCATGTCATGAAACGCAATTGTATCTTCGTGGCTGTCGCTGCGATATTTATTCATCATCGGGTTTAAATCGCCGCCACCGCCAAACCAGCATTTTGTGGTGACGATCATGCGGGTGTTCATATGGGCGGCAGGGGCGTGGGGGTTTTTGGGATGGGCGATAAAAGAAATGCCTGACGCCCAAAACCGCGGATCTTCCTCGGCACCGGGGATGTTTTTTCTAAACTCCTCGGAAAATTCCCCAAAAACCGTGGAAGTATGCACCCCCACTTTTTCGAATATGTTTCCGTGCATCATGGACATGACACCGCCGCCTTGATCCGTACTCCCCGTTTTGTCTCTTTTCCATGGGGTGCGGATAAATTTTTGGGCCTCTCCTTTATCGGCGTGCTCACTCTCTATGCCTTCAAGGCGGGCGCATAATTGATCGCGCAATTCCTCAAACCATGCTTTGGCGGTTTGTTTCTTTTGGTCAAGAGTTAGCGTTGATGAAGGATTTATGGCCATGGGATATCGTTTTCCTGCATTGTTTAGACTGGCATTACCAGACCATAGCTATTAGTGTGTTGATGGAAAAGCAAGTTACTCCTGTGAAGTTAGTCCAGTGTCGATAAAATTTTATGACCAAACGAATTTTGAGCTAATATGAATTTAATGCATTTACTTTGGGTTTTGGGGGGCTCCCTCTTGGGGGGGATTGCCGGGTTTTTGGTATTGCATGCCTTGAAGTTGCGTAGTGAGACGGTCAAGATCGGGGTGATTATGGGGTTTGCCTTTATTGGTGGCTTTTTGATCCCCGCAATTTTTGAACCATCGGGAGCCGATCAGGAAGTTTCCCAAGAGGGTAGGAATAATAGCTCTCTTCAAGATAATCCATTACTCAACGCTTTAAGCCAAAAAAGTACAAAACATCAAAAACAGATAGAAGCAGCACTTTTGTCTTCCGCGAAAACCGAGCTTACAAGAGCCCGAATTGATGAATATGCAATTACGAGAGGGGTAGACCTTGCCCTGACTTATGTGCCCAATGCGCAAGATCAATCCTTACTGGATTTGATTGAAGGGCTTGCCGTAACAACCCAAAGACTGCTGAGCGAAGATGCTGAAACGTGTTACGCATGGCTTTATGGGGGATATGGTCATGACGTGTTTGACTATAACAGATTTGTCATGGCTTTGGCTAACCAGCCTTTATCTAACCAGCCTTTGCTTAACCAATCTTTGCTTAACCAGTCTGGGGCCAATCAATCCACTAATAATGGGCTGATCGACTATCAATTCAGCCTTTATACAGCATTGGTTGAGGGGGCAGGGCCGACCCCGATAGCTTATGATGAGGATGCCGCAAAAGCGGCTGTGGGGCGGGTCAGTTTTCAATTTATCCAAGCAGCGGGCTTTCAGAATACGGGGTTGGTAACGGGAGAAACCGCCCCCACATCGGCGCAAGATTATGATATCGCCTGTCAGGCCCGATATGTCTTATATCAATCTTTGTTGCGGGAAGAAGATCCGGCCAGTGCCATTCGGGAATTGTTTAGCCAAAGGCAATAGATTTCCTGATTTATAACATGGCCAAAAAACCTAACCTGCTCTTCATATGCTTATCAAGGTCTTTATAAAATGCCTCGTCATAAGCAAAGGTTACTCTTCTAATAAGCAGGAGTTATTTTGCTAAATGGATTGCCCCTTGCCGACTGGCTTCCGCCAAGGTGATAGAGGCACTAACAACTACATTTAAAGACCGCGCTTTTGACGCCATAGGAATATAAACCCGTGCGCTGGCGCTATCATGTACATTTTGCGGCACCCCCGCACTCTCGCGGCCCATTAAAATAATATCTTCCGGCTCAAAGGTAAAATCCCACAAAGACTGTGCTCCTTTGGTGGTCAGTAAAATGGTGCGCCCCTGTTGGGTGGGCGGTGCTACAGAAAATTTTTCCCAACTGCTATAGCGTGTTATGGGGGTAATGGCTTGATAATCCATCGCCACGCGTTTGATATCTTTTGCCGTTAAAGGGAAGCCACAAGGTTCGATAATATCCAGAGGCACGCCAAAGCAGGCAGCGGTTCGAATCGCTGCCCCTACATTGGGGGCCATATCAGGTTGAAAGAGACTTAATCGCATGGTTTTTTATTTCAGAATTTGATGAAAATACCTAATTATTCCTGTGAACCGCCGCAAATTGTCGCTACGTTAAAAATTATACTCATGGTACTGGATTTACACTAAAAGACGTGTCACATAGCACCTCATTATTTGCACCGAATTATTTTGCTCCGAATTGTTTTTGCGCGCCACAATAATTTATGCAATGTGATCATATGCAATGTATTTGCAAACGTGTGTATAGAAATGTGTGTGTTTAGATTTGAGATGAGAACGGTCTTTAGCTATGGCAGTTGATAAACTTGATGATAATAAAAACCCAGCTCATTCGGGTGACCCTATAAACGGGGAAGAGCCGAGCCGTCGGGATTTTATCCATTTATTAGCGGGGGCGACCGCCGCTGTCGGGGCCGCCGGGGTTGTATGGCCTATGATTTCGCAAATGAATCCTGACGCGTCGGTGTTGGCCCTGTCTTCGGTTGAAGTTGATCTTGCTGATATTCCTGTGGGTGCCGCGATTAAAGTGATCTGGCAGAAAAAGCCGGTATTTATCCGTCGCCGGACAGAGGCTGAAATTAGCGAGGCTGAAAATACCCGCCTTGCGGATGTTCAAGACACTGATGCCCGTAATGAAAACCTTGATGGGGCGCAGGCCGAAGATGTGAACCGCCGCTTTAAAGCGGAATGGATGATTGTTGTTGGCGTTTGTACCCACCTTGGTTGTATACCCCTTGGCACTGATGATGGTGACACACGCGGCGATTTTAATGGCTGGTTTTGTCCTTGCCATGGGTCCCATTATGATATTTCTGGCCGTATTCGCAAAGGCCCCGCACCAGAGAACCTTTTGGTGCCCCCCTATGAATTTCTCACTGATACAAGAATAAAAATTGGATAGGTATCTTTATGTCTCATGAATCAACCTATAAGCCTGGCACCGCAATAGAGCGCTGGCTAGATAAGCGCTTACCGATTGTGCGCCTTGGTTATGACAGTTTTATTGACTTTCCGACGCCCAAAAACCTCAACTATTGGTGGACTTTTGGCGGTATATTGACCGTGTGTCTGGTAATACAGATTTTAACCGGCGTTATCATCGCCATGCACTATACCCCCCACGTGGATCTTGCCTTTGATAGTGTGCAACACTTTAAACGGGACGTAAATTTTGGCTGGTTGATACAGCCTATCCACGCCAATGGCGCATCCATGTTTTTTGTGGCTGTTTATATTCATATGTTTCGTGGCCTATATTATGGCTCATACAAAGCCCCGCGCGAAATCTTATGGATTTTAGGGGTTGTTATCTTTTTGTTGATGATGGCAACCGCCTTTATGGGATATGTTTTGCCATGGGGGCAGATGTCCTTATGGGGTGCAACGGTGATTACCAGCCTGTTTGGTGCAATCCCCTATGCTGGAGATAGTATCAAGACCCTACTTTGGGGCGGCTTTGCGGTGGATAATCCAACCCTGAACCGGTTTTTCTCATTGCATTATCTCTTGCCATTCGCGATTGCCGGTGTGGTTGTAATGCATATCTGGGCGCTCCATGTTTCCGGTAATAATAACCCCACGGGTCTGGATGTTAAATCGAAAAAGGATACGGTGCCTTTTCACCCTTATTATACGGTGAAAGACGGTTTTGCCATGGCGGTGTTCTTGACCATGTTTGCTATATTCGTTTTTTATATGCCGGATTCTTTGGGACATCCTGACAATTATATTAAAGCCAATCCGGTGGTGACACCCGCCCATATTGTGCCCGAATGGTATTTCCTGCCTTTCTACGCGATGCTGCGGGCTATTACTTTTGATCTTCCCTTTATTCCGGCCAGACTTGGGGGGGTGATTGTTATGTTCTCCTCGATTTTGATCTTGTTCATATTACCGTGGCTGGATACGTCAAAAGTGCGATCTATGCGCTATCGCCCGATTGCCCAATTATGGTTTGTGATTTTTGTGTTTAATTCACTCTTTCTTGGGTGGCTTGGTGGTCAACCAGCGGAAGGCGTTTATGTAAAACTGTCACAATTTGCGACTGCTTATTATTTTGCTTTCTTCTTGTTGATTTTGCCTATTTTGGGCTTGATTGAAAAACCACGGCCAATGCCAAAATCTATCGCGGACTCGGTGTTGAAAAAACCAAAACCTGATACCCAAAAGTCTGAATTAGCAGCCAGTGGCACATAATAACTCTATTGAATACTCATTTACGTTCTAATCTTAAGACCGATGCAAGGCACAATGTCATGATGAAATTGCACAAAAAACTTTTTTTACTCGCACTCTTGGCCCTTCTTCCCGTGGGGATAATGGGCAATGCGGCGATGGCCGCGGGTGGCAAGGCAAAAAAACTGCCGCATAATCATTGGCATTTTAAAGGTCTTTTAGGAACATATGATAAAGAGGCCGTGCAACGTGGGTTTCAGGTTTACAGTGAAGTTTGTTCAAATTGTCATGGCGTAGAGCAATTATCGTTTAGAAATTTAGGTCAGGTTGGTGGGCCGTTTTATTTAGACGAATGTCCTGCCGGATTTCCGGAAAGCCTTGATTGTTCAAACCCGAATGAAAACCCTTATGTAAAACAAATTGCTGCTGAATATAAATTTCAAGTGACGGACGGACCTGACGAAGCAGGGGATATGTTTGAAAGGCCGGCCTTAACATCTGATAGAATTCCCGGTCCCTACGCCAATGATAATCAAGCACGCTCTATTAATAATGGAGCTCTGCCACCTGACTTGTCTTTGATTATCAGTGCACGTCATCATGGGCCTGATTATGTTAAGAGCCTTCTGACGGGCTATAAAGAAGCGCCTGAAACGGTAAATGTCGCTCCTGGGCAATATTATAATGAATATTATCCGGGGGATATGTCCCTTTTGATTAAGGATGAATATCGCGATGAAGAAGGACATATCCTAAAAACGGTTGATGTGCCTTATGGCGGCGTATTTGCTATGGTACCGCCCTTGTTTGATGGTGTTGTTGATTATGCTGACGAAGAAATTCCAGAAACGGTTGATCAATATGCTGCCGATGTAGTTGAGTTTTTGGCATGGGCTGCAGACCCGAAATTACAACAACGCAAGAAACTTGGCATGATGTCCATCATCTATTTGTTAATCTTGTCAGGGCTTTTATATTTATCCTATCGTGAGATTTGGTCTAAAGAGCATTAACGATAAATTATCTATAATTTATGTTTATAGTTAAGCCCGCCTAAACAGAGCGGGCTTAATTGTTTTGGATATTCTTGTTAAGTTTTAAGAGCTCATCGCTAATATTGCCTTTAATGCGGGGGAATATGAATTGAGTGTCTTATGATTTATGCTTTTATTGCTGCTATTGCTTTAGGTGTTGGCTATGGGCCACCGTCGAACCGTGAAATTATTGATGTAATGCAAAAGCGGTATCAGGTCGGCGAAGGTTTGTTTGTTGATCCCTATGAGCAGGTGGAGCAGTATACGGATCATTTTAATGCATTCCCTTCTGATGCTATTTTAAAGAAATGTGACCCTGTTGAATTTGATGGCGGTTTCGCCGGAATTAATGGGCGTATGTTTAAAAACGGGTATCGCTGTTTGGTGGAGCTAGTGCCAACGGCATTACCCTCGTTTCATGTCTTTGGGGTGTTTTCATATGATGGTATTGAGTGGCGTTATCTGGGTGAAGACAAACCACGTGAGTTTCGGGCGCAAGAAACGTTGAACCGAACCCGAACCCGAAACGGGCGCATTATTTTAAAACCCGGCTCATTACCTTATGATCCGTTTCCCGAAAACCCTATCAATGATGTGGCGTCCCCCTATCGTGATTTGCTGGGTTTAGGCGGGCTATAAAATTCCTGTTTGTTATTGAGTTTGATGGTGCTTTAAATATTTTATAATTCTTCTCATTTAGAGCTGGTATAAATTAAGGTAGGGCGGGCCATATCCATTAGGGATATGGCCCGCTTTGTCGTATTTGGCTGCCATAAAAGGCGTGATAATTGGTATTGCTTTGCCTCTTACCGCTCTACCCATGATACACTTTACGTTGAGCCCTTTTTCGGTTATCAGCCCTATATGTTTATCGCTTTATGTTTGCCACTTTATGTTTGGCGTATTGTCGCTAACATCGTGTATCGATTTTAATGCCTTCTATTAACAAGAATTTTCCTCTTCTTTATTGTAACTCTCAAATTGAGCCTTATGACTGAAATCACTCCCACCATTATCGCTGAGCATGGGCTGACCCCCGAAGAGTATGACCGCATCGTTGCCCATTTGGAACGGGCGCCAAATCTGGTTGAACTGGGCATTTTTTCAGTTATGTGGTCGGAGCATTGTTCTTATAAATCCTCGCGCCGTCATTTGGCGAAACTACCGACCAAAGCCCCATGGGTGATTTGCGGGCCGGGAGAAAATGCAGGCGTAATCGATATCGGTGCGGGAGAGGGGGAGGAAGCCCTAGCCGCGATTTTTAAAATGGAAAGCCACAATCACCCCAGTTTTATCGAACCTTTTCAAGGGGCCGCAACGGGTGTGGGCGGTATCATGCGCGATGTGTTCACCATGGGTGCGCGCCCTGTGGCTAATTTAAACGCTTTACGCTTTGGTTCGATTGATCACCCGAAGACGAAACATCTTTTAGGCGGTGTTGTCTCGGGCATTGGTGGCTATGGAAACTGTATGGGTGTGCCCACTGTTGGCGGTGAAACCAATTTTGATGAAGGCTATAACGAGAATATTTTAGTGAATGCCATGACGGTTGGTATTGCCCGTAAGGACAAGATTTTTTATTCGGCTGCGCGCGGGGCGGGTAATCCCGTTGTTTATGTGGGGTCAAAGACAGGCCGTGATGGTATTCACGGGGCGACAATGGCCTCGGCTGAATTTGATGACGCTTCGGAAGAAAAACGCCCGACTGTGCAAGTTGGTGATCCGTTTACAGAGAAACTATTGCTGGAGGCTTGTCTTGAGCTCATGGCATCGGATGCGATCATTGCTATTCAAGATATGGGCGCGGCGGGCCTAACCTCGTCTTCGGTGGAAATGGCTGCTAAAGGCGCCGAAATTGGCGGCGGCGGGTTTGATCTTAATCTTGATATGGTGCCCCAACGCGAAGAAGGGATGAGCGCTTATGAGATGATGCTGTCTGAGTCCCAAGAGCGAATGCTTATGGTGTTAAAGCCGGGGCGGGAAGACAGTGCACGTCTTATATTTGAAAAATGGGGCGTTGACTTTGCGGTCATCGGCCAAACCACAGATAGCGGAAGGTTGCGTATCCATCATCAAGATCGCCTTGAGGCTGACCTTCCTGTTGGTCCACTTGCTGATGATGCCCCCAACTTGGACCGCCCTTTTGAAATTGCCGAAAGCCCTGCCATACTGGAAGATCAAATGGTTTCCATCACCGAGGTAAACGTTACATTCGACGCAGCTGGCGGAGACGATATTGATGTACCAAAATTCGCGGCGACCTTTGTGGATGAACATTTTAAAAACTGCGATCTTTCAGGGTGGTCAAACAAGGCATCACGCACCGCAAGTCTTGAGGGGTCAGGTCAATTTGAAATTTATGCTAGATTTCCAGCTGGTGTCGAACCTGATATGGGGGCTATTTCGGGCGCCATTGAGAATCTCAAATCGGCGGGGATGATTGCTGAGGGTCAAGTAGAATCCGAAACTCATAAAATCAATGTTGCTGAACAATCAGGGGGCGACACATTATTAACGACCTTGATACGTTTGATGGGAACGCCTGATTTATGTTCGCGGCGATGGATTTGGGAGCAATATGATCATACGGTTATGGGGGATAGTATTATTGTTCCCGGCGGTGATGCAGCTCTTGTAAGGGTGCATGATTCAAAGCGCGGCCTTGCTATCACTACGGATGTGACGCCAAGATATGTGAAAGCGGACCCGAAAGAAGGCGGTAAGCAAGCTGTTGCTGAGACATGGCGCAATATTTGTGCGGTTGGTGCAAAACCCTTGGCGATTACCAATTGCCTGAATTTTGGCAATCCCGAGCGTAAAGAGACAATGGGCCAGTTTGTGGGTGCGATTGAAGGGATAGCACAAGCCTGCGAAGCGTTGGATTATCCTGTGATATCGGGCAATGTCTCGCTTTATAATGAAACCAATGGCAGCGCGATCCCGCCAACACCGGCGATTGGCGGTGTTGGTGTTATTGAGGATGTCACCAAAGCAGTGCGTGTTGGCGGCGCGGTTGCAGGGGATGAGTTGATTGTCTTGGGCATTACCAAGGGGTGGCTTGGACAGTCTATTTATATGCGTACCTTATTTGATAATGAAACCGGAGCGCCGCCGCCTGTTGATCTGGAGGCGGAACGTCGTCATGGGGAATTGGTAAGAAAACTGATTGCGGAAGGATTGGTCACGGCGTGCCATGATGTTTCTGATGGGGGGGTATTGGTTGCGGCAGCTGAAATGGCTCTTGCAGCGGGTGAAGGGCTTGAGTTGAATACGCCGGTGAATGCCCGCCATGCAGCCTATTGGTATGGTGAAGACCAAGGGCGCTATCTTGTTGCTGTGGCCCCTGCGGCCACCGATACGATATTGCTGAAAGCGGCTATGGGCGGGGTGCAAGCCACGCGTATTGGCCGCTTTGGCGGGCGTGATATACGGTTAGACCCTGGTGAGAATAAGAAGACTAATGCGGTTAAAGACGTTCTTGCATTACAAGTGCTTGATGATTTGTGGCAATCTGTTTTGCCTGACTTTATGTCTTCCAACACAACGTTCCCTGATACAGTTTCCCCCGAGAGTATGTGTCATGATACAAAGAAGGATAACACGCCCATGCCTATGGCTGCAGATGATATAAAAACAATGATATTAGAAGCGCTCCCCGATGCGCAAATTGAAATAGAAGATCTTGCGGGGGATGGTGATCATTATCGCGCCCGTATTATCTCCGCAGCTTTTGCCGGAAAAACACGCGTCCGCCAACATCAATTGGTATACGCCGCATTGAAAGGTAAGATGGGTGGTGAGCTTCATGCATTGGCTTTGGAGACAGGCCCGCCAGAGTGATGTATAAGGAATGAATGGGTAATTTCTATAATAAACACATATAAAATATGCCGGTTAAGTCCGGTAGCTATTTTCCAGTTTATTCTTCACCCACACTGTAATGTTTTTTTCCAAAAACTGTGCCTTCATATTCCGCGACCCCTTCATAAGAGATCAATAATTCGCCGGGTGGTAATGTTTGAAGCCCTAGAGGCAGGCTGACAGACCGGTGATCATTATCTGTGTAGGCTGCAATATTTTCAATTGTGACCAACTCTTTTGTAACAAAGGGGGCACGCTTTGATTTGTGGAAGATGTTAATTTTTCCGAATAAAGAGTTTTCCAAAGGACCATAGCGAAGGTTGGTGTTGATCTTGATCATATTCTCTTTCGTGCGCAAAAGTTTTGTGTCTGTAAATTGCACTTGAAGGTCTCGGCCTTGGTTTGTTGCCTTAACGCTTTGTCGGGGACGAAGGATGATGGGCACAGACACACCAAGGCTTACATCAAGGGCTAGCCCGCCATCTTTTATGGGATAAATATTTTTGCGAGCTGGATTGGTTTCTATATAAAGATGGGAGCGATGTTCCACTTTTGGGGGGGGTAAGCTGCTGCGCATGTGAACGGTTATCTGTTGCCTTTGGCCCGGTTCCAGGGTGAAGGAAACAGGAGAGACAATTAGCCAAGGGGCAGCGCTGATTTTGGCTTTGGCGGTTGGACTTGCCGGTTTATATCCGGTTGTTGAGGCTGACAGATCAATAAGGGAGACGCGGGCTTCCATCAATCGTTGGGTGGGGTTGGATATTGTAAATTGCGTCTCAGGGTGTTCGGGGGTCATCACCGTACGCAGAGGGCTGATAGCGATTTGTGCAAAAGCGGGATGGTTATTGACACAAAGCATGAAAGCACTGATGAGCAATAAAATTTGCCCCCTGTTGATAAAGGGTGCTGGCATCAAGGAAGAATCGCTGCAATTTACCATAATATTACTAAATGTTCATCTGATGATCGTTAAAAAGCCTGATGACCAAGAGAAATGTTGCGTTGCAAAAACACTGTCTCTTAGTCTTCAACGAATGATGTGCAAGAATCATGACGAATGTAAGTTAAGCATGTCATGCAAAACGGGATGATGCTGGTGGCTATGGATACGCATATTATTGTACTGGGCAATGAAAAAGGGGGGTCGGGCAAGTCGACCGCCGCGATGCATATTATTGTTGCGCTGCTCAAAAGCGGATATCGCGTGGGGGCCATAGACCTTGATCACCGTCAAAAAAGCTTAACACGATATCTGTCAAACCGTGAAGAATGTAACGAACGCATCAAGATGGATTTGACATTTCCGGTGATGCGCATTGTTTCACCCAGCCAAATCGATAGTCGTGCGCAATCACAAATGGCGGAAAAAGATGCGTTTCAAAAGGCGTTACTGTCTCTTGCCGATTGTCATTTTGTGGTTATCGATTGTCCGGGTGCGAACACTTATTTGTCACGCCTTGCCCATGCCCATGCAGATACAATCTTGACACCGATGAATGATAGTTTTGTCGATTTTGATCTGTTGGCGCGCCTTGACCCTGAAACGGGTGATATCGTTGAGCCAAGCGTTTATAGTGAAATTGTTTGGGAAGCGCGTAAACAACGTGCTCTTTCCGGTGTCAAACAAGGGGTTGATTGGGTTGTCATGCGCAATCGGTTATCCTCGACAAAGGCGAACAACCAAAAGCAAGTGGGCAATAAGCTGGATGATTTGTCCGAACGTATCGGTTTTCGTATTGCGAGGGGGCTTGGGGAACGGGTGATTTACCGTGAGCTTTTTCCCTCTGGTTTGACCTTGCTTGATCTTGGGGGGCCAGAGTCGCCAATTAAACTTAAAACCATGAGCCATTTAACGGCGCGCCTCGAAATCAGATCTCTTGTGGTCATGTTAAAATTGCCAAGCTTTGACTTGGAGAGCGGCCAGAAAATCAATGATAAAGACACGGTGGCAGCATAGTTGCGGCTTGCTGATTGAATTGTCTAGGCTTTATCGGGCGTGATTTAGATGTTGTCATGGCTGCGCTTGTGTTATCATCGCTTACACGACGGTTGAGCGCATTTTGGATTAAGGGAATTCACTTGACCAAATAATGCTCTAGTCTCTATCAAATTTGAGCGATTTTATGGTTTATGGCATTATAGCATTTATTTTGGCGGTCATTGGCGCGGGATGGTTATTAGTCCTTACCGCGCGGCAAAACCAGATGCCGAGGTCACAAACCAACCAGCA
>CALLPQ010000030.1 GCA_938015425.1 uncultured Parvularculaceae bacterium
ATAAGGCGCACGTGCACATTGTCGTCCATGTCGTTGCGGTCGACGGTCTCGCGCAGCGCAGCGGTGACTCCGGCGCGGTCCTCTCGTCGGCACTCACGGTGGGATGAGATGTTCGACGCATTTGCCCACCCCGACATACGACGACGTTGTGTAGATTTTTCCAGGAAATATTTCAGAAAATTCCGGGAAATTACGCCCATCCACACTAACACCGCAAAGTATTAGATGTACACCACAACCACTTAACTAGCAAACAATGTATTAATAGCTGTGGGGTAAAAATGATTTGAAACCCTTGGGGTAGCGTATGACATCCAGATCAGACTGATCCGAGTTCGTGGTTTTGCCAAAGATACGCCGTAGCCACTGAGCTACACCAGTCAGCTTTACAGCTAGACTGACCCCAGATTGTGCCTTCTGTTGGAGCGACGCCAAAACCACTGAGCTATAGCAGTCAGCATGCACCGCGTCAACGTGTTCTCATCGGCACTCGCGTGGAATATAATCGATTGACGCTTGCGCTCGCCCCTACAGACGAGAAAATTCAGCAGAAATTTTCGATGACATTGTACGTATACGCGACATTAACCGAGTGTCGCTGACAGCGACTTAGGTTAGAGGAACTCAGCGCGATGTTGGTACCGTATCGCCAATTTTGATTGCGTTGGTGTTCGGTCGCCGGTGGCTTTTGGAATTACGGCTTCGGCGATCTCAAAAGGCACCTCTCAATTTTTTTGGCGCCGTGAAGAAGTTAGAAAACTTGCATTATACTTCAGAAATTTGTCCTCGTCCACATTCTCACGGGATGATTGGTTTAACACATCTTCCCACCCCGACAGACGAGGACCTTCTGCAGAATTTTCCGGGAAGTTGCACGTCGTCGATGCTTCTGGACGCCGTCCAGCCGGGCAGTTGAATATACAATCTGTGAGGATTTGAACCCGACCAATTGTGCAACGGTTACTGAAACGGTTACTGTGGGTGAGGCCCCGATTGCGGCAGCCCCAGAAGTCTTCCCAGCGATTAATGGTACTGATGGCGGTGTGACCACCTCGGTATTGGCGTCTGACACCCTAAACGGTGTTCCTGTTGACCCGAATGCGGTGACTTTAACGGTTGGTGCGTCTGATCCGCAATTATCATTAGACCCCAATACAGGTCTCATCACTGTTGCAGCTGGCACGCCTGCTGGTACGTACACAGTTGAATATACAATCTGTGAGGATTTAAACCCGACCAATTGCGCGACGGTTACTGAAACGGTTACCGTGGAAGCAAGCTCCATTGAAACAAGCAATGATGTAGAAATCGATGTCAATGGCGGAACAGGTGTAACGGGTGTTTTGAATGTCTTTGGAAATGATACGTTGAATGGTGTTACGATTGACCCTGATCTTGTTTCCCTGACAGAAACAGTCGCTGATCCAACAGGGGCCTTGACATTGAACCCTGATGGATCTGTTGATGTGGCCGCGGGTACGCCTGCGGGTACATATGAACTCACATATGAAATATGTGAAGTTTTAAATCCGACAAATTGCAGCACATCAACGGTAACAATTACCGTTAAGGCTGCTGAAATTTTGGCAGTTGACGATTTTGTTCAAGATGTTGACAGCACTGCAGGTGGTGTGGGCGTTGTTAACGTTCTCGCTGGTGACACATTAGATGGTGAACCTGTATCTCCCGAGACAGTTAGTGTAACCGCTGCTCCAGGAACAACGTTACCTGCTGGCATTACCATTAATCCAGATGGTTCAATTGATGTTGCTCCGGGCACAACGGAAGGTACCTATGTAATTATGTACCAGATTTGCGAACGGTTGAACCCGACAAATTGTTCTCTTGCCAGTGTTACCATTATTATTGATCCCCCAATAGCAAGCGTAAGCGGCATAGTTTTCCTTGATTTAGATGGAGATGATGTTCGTGATACGGACGAAGAGTTACTTGTTGGGTGGTTGGTTGAACTTGTTGACGCAGATGGCAATGTTGTCGAAACTTTGCTGACAGATGAGAACGGTTTTTATGAAAGAACAGGTCTTTCCGTCGGTAATTATTCGATTAGATTTAGAAATCCGGATACAAATGTTGTTTTTGGTGAAATCGAAGAGGTTGCCTTAACGGGGGGCGCTAACGTTGTTGATCAAAATCTTCCTATTGATCCGTCGGGTGTGGTTTATGATGCCGTAACCCGTGAGCCGGTTGAAGGTGTTGTACTGACATTTACGGACGCGCTGGGTGCTCCGCTACCTCCGGCATGTTTCATTGATCCGTCACAGCAAAATCAAGTGACAGATTCTGATGGGATGTATAGATTTGATCTGGTCCCTGGCGCTGCTGCGGCCTGTCCTACGGCTCAAACAAACTATCTTATCTCCTTTGATGCACCAGAAAGCCATCTGGACACTGTGTCTACAATTGTTGGTGCAGAGCCAGGCTTCCTGTCTGCGCCATCAGGAACAGGGCCGTTCAGGGTTGTTGATGGTGCAGAAGCGCCGCAACAAGGGGATGATACAACCCATTACTTTGGCTTCACATTAGGGCAAGGGTCACGGGACGTTATCAATAACCATATTCCTCTTGATCCTTTTGGATTAGAGCGATCACCGTTGACAATTACTAAAGTCACACCGCAACGTGATGTTAATATCGGCGATCTTGTTCCTTACACGATTACAGTGACAAACACGGAAGATTTGCCGCGTATTGATCTTGATCTTGTGGATTTCACACCGCCTGGGTTCAAATTTGTGCGCGATAGTGCTCGCCTGAACGGGTTGGCGATTAGCCCTGAAGTTGATGGTCGCAATTTGATCGTTAATGATGTGGATTTTGCCGGAAACCAAACTCAGACGCTTTCACTGGTTCTCGTGGTTGGTGCAGGTGTTAGCGAGGGGGTTTTCACAAACGAAGCCTTTGTTAGAGACCTGTTGGGTGAAGAAGTATCTTTACGTGCCCAAGCCCGTGTACGGATTAGTCCGGACCCGTTATTTGATTGTTCGGAAGTGATCGGTAAAGTCTTTGATGATAAAAACAAAGATGGTTATCAAACACAAGGTGAACCTGGTCTTGCTGGTGTTAGGTTAGCGACGGCAACAGGCCTGGTTATCACTACAGATCCATATGGGCGCTATCATATTACCTGTGCGGCGGTGCCAAACGGGCAAATTGGATCGAACTTTATTCTAAAGGTTGATGAGAAAAGTCTGCCCACAGGATATCACCCAACGTCCGAAAATCCACGCGTTATCCGTCTCACACGCGGTAAAGTGAGTAAAGCAAACTTTGCGGCAGCTTTGGAAAACGTTCTGACACTAGAATTGAATGATGATGCTTTCGTTGCGAATACGACATCCCTAAAAGACGAATATTCTGGTCAGCTCGATGCCGTTATCGAGGCGTTGAAAGGACAAGAGTCCACGTTGCGATTGCATTATGTGACTTCGTCTAATGCGCAACAGGATCGAATTTCACAGCTTGCAGATCAAATCCAATCTATGTGGGAAACCTATGGTGATGATTATGATCTGAATATTGAACGCAAAACCACTATTGCCAATCCGAGCCGAACGACCACCACAGGGGAGGAAGGGTAAATCATGACTTATTCATTTAAAAAATCAACTCGTTTTGTAACTGTTTCAGCTTTAGCGTTGACGACCTTCCTATCTAGTCAAACCCATATCGTACGTGCACAAACGACTGACGTACCGGAATTTTCCTGGGGCTTCGATCGTGAAAATGCTGAAATTGATCAAAAGCTGGCACAGGCAAACATCCAGATTAAATATGATGGTCTTGATGTGTCGCCTTACTTGAATGTCACCGCTAATCAAGGTGATGTCACTGTGAGCCGTAGTGAGCCTGTTCAATTTAAAACCTATTGGAATTACGGCACCTTTATCAAAAAGGCAGAGGTTAGACTGTTTGCAAGTGACCAGTCGGTGCAGTCGAAACCGCTTATGACTTTGCCTTTAGGGGATGATCAAACAGCAAGTCTGGTTGCTAATCGCTCTTTGCCTGACGATCTTATATATGTTGTTCGGGTTTTTGATGATGCGGGCCGGTTTGATGAGACAGCACCTAAAATCTTGAGCTTTGTTCAAGATGTTAGTCTTCCTAAGGTTCCAGACCTTAGCGATGAATTGCGCAGTGGAGAACCGGAAAATGTTGAAATTGGGTTTGGTATTGACCGAACATCCATCCGGAATATTAAAGTCAAAGGGGGAGGTGTAACTGTTTATGGTACGGGTCTGACCGATACGGCCAATGTAAATGTACAAGGTCAATCCGCATTGGTTGACGATAATGGAAAATTCCTTGTGCAAATGATCTTGCCATTTGGTGATCATGCCATGAACATTACGGTTGATGACCAAGGGCAGACCGACAGGTTTGAACGTGATATCCATCTTGATGAGACAGAGTTTTTCTATGTGGCGATCGGGGATGTTACTCTAGGGTCAAGTGATGCTGTTGGCCCTGCCGATTTTTTTGCTGAAGATGACCGTGATTTTGATGATGTTACAGCGATTGGTCGCGGTGCTTTCTATCTTAAAGGCCGTGTAAAAGGTGATATTAAGGTGACGGCGGCTTTAGATACGGGAGAAGACCGTATTGGAGATGTGTTCCGTAATCTTGATGATAAGGATCCGCGTCAGCTTTTAAGACGTCTTGATGCTGATCGTTTTGTGCCAGTCTATGGTGATGACAGTACATTGGTTGAGGATGCGCCAACGCAAGGCCGGTTTTATGCAAAAGTAGAAAAGAATGACAGTCATATCCTTTGGGGTAATTTTGCAACCCAGATTACGGGAACTGAATTTGCTCATCTAGATCGTGGTCTTTACGGCGGTATTTTGGATTATAATAGCCAAGATGCGACTTCATATGGGGAACGGCGAACACAAATCACAGGCTTTGCTGCTGACCCGGGGACAATTCCGGCCCGCGAGGAGTTTCGTGGAACGGGCGGTTCTGTTTACTTTTTGGAACGCCAAGATCTTTCGATTGGTTCAGAACGTGTTCGGATTGAAATCCGCGATAAAGTCTCCGGACTAGTGATAGAAACCCGTGATTTGCGTCCACAAGAAGATTATGACGTTGATTATATTCAAGGGCGGATATTGTTAAGTGATCCTTTGCAATCGACCGTTCGAGATAATCAGGTTGTGCGTGATAGTGCCTTGTCAGGCAATGACGCTTTCCTTGTTGTTCGTTATGAATTCACGCCGACCTTGTCGAATGTTGATGGCTTTACCTTTGGTGGGCGTGCAACCCATTGGATTGGTGATGCGTTGCGATTGGGTGTAACCGGACAAAATGAAGAAACGGGGTCTGCGGATCAAAACCTATTGGGTGTTGACTTCTTGCTGCGCCAGTCTGCTGGAACATACCTTAAAGGTGAATTTGCCCAGACGGATGGGCCGGCCTTTGATCAGTCAAGGTCTGCTGATGGTGGGTTCACTTTTGGCAGTGTTTCCGGACAAGGCGCTCAAGATAAATCTCAAGCCTATCGTATTGAAGGGGCGATTGATCTAGCGGATTTTTCTGCGGCTGAAGGTCAAGTCACCGCCTATTACGATCGGCAAGATGACGGATTTAGCGGATCTAACCGTTTAGTTGCGGGTGATGTCGAACGTTTTGGCGGATCTTTATCAGGTAAAGTGACGGCCAATACTGAAGCGGCGGTTAAATATGATGAAATCCGTTCAACGGTTCGCGGTTTAACCCGCGCCATTTATGGGGATATTCGTCATCAGTTTACGGAAAATTTTAAAGCGGAACTTGGTCTACGTTATGACGAAGCCCGTATTAATGGCACCGCCGTGCGTCCTAGTGTTGACGGCAGCCGGACAGATTTATCCGGTCAGCTAAATTATAAGGTGAATGATCGTTTGTCTTTGTTTAGTTTCGGACAAGCCACGCTTGATCGTGACCAAAGCCGTCAACGAAATAATCGCTTTGGTGTTGGTGGTGATGTTAAAATTAATAACCGTTTATCGCTACAAGGTGAAGTATCAGAAGGTAGCGGCGGCATAGGGGCGAATGCCCAGGCCACTTTTGCCCGTAGTGATAATTCCGAATTTTACCTTGGCTATGCTCTGTCTACAGATAGAACAGACACAGGGTTTTCAACTGCTAACCAATCATTAGTGAATGCCGGAACTTTAACATTGGGTGGGCGCACACGTTATAGCGATAGCCTGAGTGTTTATGGTGAAGAACGCCGCGGGTTTGGTCGCTCACAAAGCTCGCAATCCCATGTGTATGGACTGACATTTAATCCATCACAAGTTTGGAGTTTTGGCGCTAGTGTTGAAAACGGTAGTATTGAAGATGATGTGAACGGTGTGTTCGACAGAACGGCTTTCTCAGTTTCTGCGGCACGCGCCTCGGAAAAGGTCCGTTTCTCTACTAATCTGGAAGCTCGATTTGAAGAAAACCAGCAAGGCGGGGTTGATCGTGACCGTACAACTTGGTTGGTGCGCAATACGCTATCCGTTAAACTAAACCCTGATTGGACAGCGTTAGGGCGATTCAATTTTGCAATATCTGAGAGTGATCAAGAAAACTTTTTGGATTCTGATTTTGTTGAAGGGGTTGTTGGCGCAGCCTACCGCCCTGTTAGAAATGATCGTCTCAATGCATTGGTTAGCTATACATATTTTGAGGATCTGGCACCTGCTCAACAAATTTCAGCAGGCGGTGTATCCGCATTGCCGCGTCAACGAAGTGAGATATTAAATATTGATGCGACTTATAATCTAACCCGAAAACTATCAATTGGCGGGAAATATGGTTTCCGAAAAGGTGAAGTTGCCCTTGATCGACTAAGTGATGATTTTATTGTCAGTAATGCTCAATTAGGCATTATACGTCTTGATTATCATGTGGTCAGTAAATGGGACCTATTGGTTGAGGGACGGATACTATCTACCTCACTTGCTGATGATGAACGGTTTGGCGCGCTTTTAGGGGTCTATCGTCATGTTGGCGGGAATGCAAAGATTGGTGCGGGTTATAGTTTCTCTCGCTTCTCTCATGATTTACGTGATTTTAATGATAATAATAATGGCTTCTTTGTTAATCTGATCGGTAAATTCTAAGCCTATTCACTCATGTCTAACAGTGCAATCGCTGTGCCAGATTAATGTCCTAAACAATAAACAGCCCCGGTTTTTAAAACCGGGGCTGTTTGATTTTAAACTTCTACCGTAAACAGATATTATGCGTCGCTTGTATCTTCATCTTCCGAGAAATTTGCGAACACTTTATCAAGATCGACTTTGCTGTTTGCCTCGTCGTCTTGGGCGCTCTCGTTTGGCACTGCAAGGGTTTCTTCAACCGGTTTTAAGGTCGGCCCTTCTTTTGGTGGCGGGTTTAGTTTAGCCATTCTGGCCGCTGCCTTGGATACAGCCGCATCAAGATCAATTTGTGAGCAAAGGCCTAACCCAACGGGGTCGCGTGGCTCTAAATTGGCGGAGTTCCAATGGCTACGGTCTCGTATAGCTGTGATCGTCGATTTGGTTGTGCCTAAAAGTTTTGAAATTTGTGCGTCGCGCATTTCAGGGTGGTTTTTCACCAACCATGCAATCGCATCAGGGCGGTTTTGACGTTTAGATACGGGTGTGTAACGCGGTCCCTTTTTGGTTTCGGCGACAATAGTTTTTGGCCGTGACAGTTTTAGTTTGTAATTGGGGTCTTCTTGCCCTTTTTCGATTTCATCACGGGTGAGTTGATTGGTCGTAATCGGATCAATACCACGCACGCCGCCGCCTACATCGCCGTCAGCAATACCTTTCACCTGTAAAGGGTGAAGACGGCAAAAATCTGCAACCTGATCGAATGTAAGGGCAGTATTGTCAATCAGCCAGACCGCTGTGGCTATGGGCATTAAAGGTGTATCGGCCATGATGTCTCCATTTTGGTGCCAACCGAAAAGCTGGCCATTATTATTAATGCGGCAGGCCATTTCAGGTCTGCCAGCTTGCCACCATAATATTTTGAATTTGGGGGAAAGCGCATATGCATTAAGCACTTAAGACATATATAGGGGCATTTTTCCGCCAAGCCAAGGCTATAATGAGAAAAAGAGCCCCTAGAGCCTAAATCAAAACCGAGAAGCACTCTCAGCAGGTTGTAAATCAGACATTTATTTCAACAAATTCATACGGTTCCGGCTCTGCCTTTATAAAATGAGAGCCTAACTCAAATCGCTAAGCCCGCTCAGCAGGTCGTAAATCAGACATTTATTACAACAATTTCAGCCTATCGTGATGTGTGTTCCTAATGCTCATTTCGCGTGATATTTTATAATAAGCATTTGATTATAATATATAATTTTGATTATCGGGCTTCCTGCTCATTTAGCCTATCTTGTCGCCATCCGCTAACCTCGAAGAAATAGAGGGTTCGCTCCCTCTTTTCGCGGCCTCTTCCCCGGGGGATATCGACGCTATTTTTGCCAACCAAAACAACATTTTCAAACCAGGGGGTGACCCCAACCGCGTCGGGATTAAGGGTTACGTATAGGACTTTGTCATATTGTCCGGGAACAAATTTATGGAAAGCCTCATAATGGCTATCGATTTTATTGTTTGAGTTCCAGCCGATAATTGGCTTCTCATTTGGTTTACCCCGATAAAGTCCGCCATAATAGATGATTTCGCCAGTTAGTTTTCGCTCATCAACCATGACTGCGTCATAATTGGAAATTTGTTGCTCGATAAAAGGGGCTTGTTTATCCCATCCCCGCACATGTTTTATGGCGTTGGAAAGTCCGGCAGCGTCCGCAAGCCAAAAGTTTGAAACACCAATAGAAAAGAAAAATGTTAAACCGATAAGGGCCCAATGATTGAGCCACAAGACCCACCGTTTTTCAGTGCGGATAAGCCATAAAATAGCAAGGATTAACATTGCAGGATAAGCCGTTGCCGCCCAATTGGCATGCGCACGGGATATAAACGCTTGTATACTGACAATGATTAAAGGTGTTAAACAGAAAAGAACCAGAAGTTTTTCTGCGGCTTCATCTTGGGAGATTATCGGCGTGGATTTTTTAGGCGAGAACAATCCCACCAAAAAGGTCAATAACAAAAACGGGCCGATAATTGCAATTTGTGAAACAAGAAATTCCAATAATTCAATAGGTTTAAAAAGATTACCTTGCCAGTTTGCGTTATCTGCTGTGTGGGTTACAGTTTGGAAACCGTGTTGAATATTCCATAAGATATTCGGGGTGATGATGATGAGCATGATGCCGATCGCAATCGCAACGGAGCGGATGATCGATTTCCTGCGGAAGCTGGGCACTAATATAAATCCAGCTAAAATTGCAATGACAAAATAAATCATGGCGTATTTTGTCATCATGCCAAGACCAAGACACACCCCGAGGCAGAGAATATCAACGATGGGTGTCTGATTGTTTAGAGTCTCAGGATTGGCTGTTACAGGCATTGTTAAGGCGGAAGGGTGATGGGGCTTTGATAGAATATGCAAAGATGGTTTTATAATGCGCATCAAGAATAATAAGCTGCCGCTCCAGAAAAACAGCAAAGGGGTATCCACAGAAATTAATGATGATGAAAAGACAATACCGGGCAGGATAACCCATCCGGTTCCCACCCAGAAGCCGGCTCTCGAACTATAGAGGTGGTTTGCTAGTGCATATAAAAATAAAGCAGTACCCAAATGAAATAAGGGTGAAGCCAAACGGATAGCCCAAACTTCATGGCCGAAAATTCCCGTTGTGAAAGCGATGATCCACGCAATCGTGGGGGGTTTGGAATAATATCCAAAATCCAAGGACCGGCTCCAAAACCAGTATTGGGCTTCATCCGGTCCTAGATCGATATTGCTGGTCCATAAAACGATGAGGCGGATAAAGGTAATGAATAAAACAAAAACCATGAAGCTTTGTTTGTGTTTTTTCTCGATGGTATTTCCAAGAGTGCGAAAAAAAGAAATCATTAGGGTTTGGGCTTTTTAAGATATGAGTTTTGGGAAGTGATATAGGCAATAGGCGATATTGGTTCACTAAGCCAGTCTGATTGATATAACGGGTTGGTTATCTATGAGGCGAGCGTAAAGAATTTCAATGTAACATTTTGACCATTGGAATAGTTGAGGCCATGCACCTTGCCAAGGTCTTTTACCACTAGATTCTCTTGGGAGATAAGAGCGTAAAAGGCTTTTTCGAATTTTTCTTCAATAATAACAGTTTGGTTGGGTATCGTGCGAAGGGCCACTATAATCTCGTCCAGATCGTTGGTCAGCTTGGTGTGGGTGCCCAATAGAAAAACGATTGAGGGCTCTGAATATCCGGCTATGAAGATCGGGGGTGCGGGTTCATTTTTATTGTCTTGAACATTAAGGGGGTGGCGGGCCAAAACCTCCAGTTTTTTTGAAATTGCCGGCGAAACGTGCAGCTTATCGAGTGAGGGCAGTGTGATGTTTAAGGCGATGGCAAGAGTCATAAAAGAGGAAAAAATAGCTCCCCAATTTGCAAATTTCAGATTTAATTTCCAATAATGATAGGCGTTAAAGAAGGTGAAAAGAAATATAAAAACGGCACTTAATATTGCGCCACTCCCTAAGGAAGTGGTTTTAAAAAAGTTTGGCAATATGAAAAGCGTAAGGGCAAAAATTATTCCCACTGTCAAATAAACGAGAGCACCAGCACGTAAAAATAAAACCCGCTTATCCGGATTTGCAGTCGTGTTCGAAACTGATGTTTGCACTACGGTTTTTAAGGTATAGGCACAAAGTAAAATAATCGGCGGGTAAAGAGGTAAGACATAATGGGGAAGTTTTGTTGCCGTAAGCTCAAAAATTATCCAGCTGGGGACAAGCCAAACCAATAGAAAATAGATGGACGGCATGTGACGATGTTTGAAAGCTGTAAAGGCCGCCAAAGGTAAGAGAGCAGCAGCAGGCCATAATAATACAGGCAATAAGAGTAAGTGATAGCCCGGCATACCAAAATGGCTTTCTTGTACGCTCGCAACTTTACCTAATAAATCGTTACCCAGTGCCTGGGAAAAAAACCGCCCTTGGGTGGCGCGGCTAATCGCAAAAGCCCAAGGGGCAATACATAGAATAAGGATCCCCAAACCCATTAGGGGTTTAAGGTTGTGACGCAAACCCGATGCATTTGTTAAAACGCGATTTAACAGTGTTTTATGGGGAGGGCTGTTTGCAGGGCTGAGAGGGGATAGCATAAGCCCCCCAATGGTTATAAAAATAATAAGCGGGGCAATGGGGCCTTTTAACAAAACGGCGCCGCCTAAAGCGAACCAGAAGAGGATCGCCCATAGGATAGATGATAATTTTTTTACCGTGTGTTGGTGATAAAAGTCCGTATAAAGCTTTGCTAAGACCAGTTGGCTTATACATATTACCCCAAGTAACATTGCATCGGTTTTGGCAATTGTGGCCTCGCCCATAAGCGAAGGTGCCGCCCCAAGCATCATGGCGGCGATAAAAGCTGTTTGCCGATCAAATAAAATAAGGCCGATACGCCACGTCATCACCATGGCAAGGATTGCCCCTAAAACGGAGGGTAAGCGATAAGCCCAAATTTCGCGAGCATGTTCGTTTGAGAATAGAGATACGCTGATCGCCTGCAGCCAATAAATGCCGCCGGGTTTTTTATTGCGTTCTTCGCTTTGGAACCGGATCGTAATATAATCGTTGCTTTCCAGCATTTGGGTGCTGGCTTGGGCAAAACGGGTTTCGTCGCGGTCGAGGGGGGGAAGGGTGGTTAAGCCGGGTAAGCTTGCCAATAAGCCAAAGATGATGATTGATATCAATACGAGCAGCGGCTTTTGTAAGAATTGCTCAAACCGCATTATCCTCTGATCCTTTCTTAACAGTAAGCGACCTTAAATTGGGCACAATATTGTTGTCGTAATAAAATTTTATCAGATTGGGTAAGATTTGAGATAGTGAAAAAGAATGTTATGGCTATATGGTGCCTATATACTGGATGAAGCTTCAAGCGTCATCTTATAATCGAGCAGGTTTTGTAAAAAACATAGATGTAAAGATATGGATAATAATCGATCTGATGAGAAGGGTCATATTAGCGTGGGCGATAATGGGGATGACGGGGATAAAACCCCGCTAAAGGAAAAAATGAAGCCTAAATCTGCCACCCTACCAGCATCCCAGCCAGCTTCTGTATACGGGATGCAGCTTGATGCGGTCACAAAGCCGGACGCGGAAGTCGCTGGTCGTGAAGTCGCTGGTCGTGGGGAACAAGACCATCCCATACAAATGCCAAGTGTTGAAAAAATGGCTGGGCTGTCGATTGTGACCCCGATGTATAATGAAAAGTTGGGGGCGCGTGAGTTTGTTATGGAGCTCCATACCATGCTGGATAAAATCCCTGAGATATCAAAAGAAATTATCGTGGTGGATGATGGTTCTTCTGACGGCACCAAACAGGTTTTAATGGATTTGAAAAAGGCGCTAGACCAAGACCATAGGGGACGCCTTCGGGTGGTTTGCCACGAGAATAATGCGGGGCAAAGCCGTGCCATCAGGACCGGTGTTATTGCTGCAAGATATAATGTGATTGCGATGATTGATGGTGATGGTCAAAATGATCCGGCGGATATTCCCGCCGCTTATGCCATGTTGCGAAAAGACTTTAATGAACAGGATGAAAAACCGGCATTAAAACAGAATTTGCCTCTTGATCGTTTAAAAGACAATACGGGGGAAAAACTGGTGATGGTGGCAGGGGAACGCCAAAAACGCCAAGATAGCGGGGCAAAAAAGTTTGGGTCCCGTTTTGCCAATAAAGTGCGCCAAGGGCTATTGAAAGATGGCGCAGCCGATAGTGGTTGCGGCATGAAAGTCTTTTATCGTGATGCTTTTATGCGACTTCCCTATTTTGATCATATCCACCGATATCTGCCGTTTATGATGCAACGGGAAGGCTTTAAAGTGGCGTTTATGCCCGTTGGGCACAGGCCGCGCGTGCATGGACAATCAAAATACACCAATTGGGGGCGTTTGGTGGTGGCGTTTCGTGACCTGTTCGGGGTTTTATGGCTTAAAGCGCGCTCTCGTTCTCCCCATAATATTTCCGAGTTATAGCATCATTATGGTGATATCTATTGCCAAGATGTAATAGAATAACGTATCATTAACCAAGCATTAACCCTTTAAATGGGTGGTGGCGCTTTTACTGTCAGCTGTTTTTACGAATAAGTTTTTGTGATGCCTCTTTTTGCCGTTACCCTTTTTTGCCAATATCCCTTTTGCCAATATCCCTTTTGAAAGAGACCGATAATGTATCAGATATTTCCATTGCTTGCTGCCAATCTCATTATTTTTGCGGTGATTACATTTACAGGTGTTGGTGATGTCACAACCGCCGCAGGGGTTACCCCTTGGTATGATGTGGTAGTTGCACCCTTGGTCTTATATTCTGGTGATACATGGAATGTTACATGGGGTGCCATATTTCTTGTGGCGAGTATGGGGCTTTTATTTATAGAGCTTGTACGGGCAACAAATACGGGTACGGAATCAATTACCAACCATTTATTATCGTTTTTATTGTTTATCGCCACCCTATTATTATTCATCTTGGCGCCGGGGTTCGGGAATACAACATTTTTCGTCTTTATGACGATGACTTTTCTAGACCCGATGGCCGGATTCATTGTGACAACGGTGACGGCTCGCCGTGATTTCGGGGTTACGGATGGGCTTGGTCGCTAACGGCTATACCCTAACGGCTATAAAAGTCTAGTTCCAAAGCGGGTAAACACCTTTAGCAGATTGTAAATCAGATGTTTGTTTCAACAGTTTTCTACTCAACAATTTTCTACGGTTCCGGCTCTACATATTAAATGAGGGTCACAAGTTGGGCGTGGTGATGTCCATCCGCTAACTTTAATTCTTATCTGGCTTTTTGGTTTAGGCCCATCGTACAAACATAATACGGGGCACGAACATATAAGGGGCTTTTTAAACAAACTTATTGTATTAAAAAAGTTGGTTGATCATGTTCAGGCTTGGTTTCAACTCTTGTCTGTTGACTTGTAAATTCTTTTGATACGTTGTGCTGACACCTTGATAGAGTGATTGCTCGTAAGGTGAGGTCCGTTTTTCGGTGATCATTAAGTTTTTTTGGTCCGGTTGTGGTGACCGGGTTTGTTCTCTTCTGGTTGATTTTTGTTGATCGCTAGACCTGCGATTATAGCGCGGATTTGAGTTTTCTTGTGCCCCATAGCTATCATTGATAGACGAGGTTTCTTTGCGGATACCTCGAACCCTTGAATTGACGCCTTCTTGACGCGCTTCCACCTTGCCCAGAGGGGGAGAGGTTTCTTGATTAGAGGAAAACGGGTGTTGCCGGGACAAAACCTCACAACAAGATGCGGTTTTTGTCTCTGATTGCGCCGGATCAGCGCCTATATGGTTAAAGAAACCTTTCATACCTACAAATAAGCAAAATTAAAGCCAATAAATTTGGTTTGGTTCAAATTTTATTTACTCCTTAGTGCTTTTATGTTCTGGGGAGAAATACGAAAGCAGAATTATGTCGCACCCGAAAACTGTCCAAGATAAAATAGACGTTATTAATCGTGATGCTCTTGATAATGAGACCTTGAATGTAGGTGGCCAACAATCCCCTGCTATGACTAGGTTATTGGAGAATGGTTTGCCTCAAAAGATTATTTCTTCACCTGATCTAGACGATAATCGTGTGATTGATAGGCAATTTTTTGAAGATGGTAGAGCATCGTTTTTTGGAGACCAAGATCGTGAGGACGAACGGTTAGATGATGTTTTAGAAACCTCTCAAACCGATAAATCAGCCGAGGTTCAGGCCGAAGGACGACTACAGACCTTGTTTGAATTTGATCCTAATACGGGGTATATGAGCTGGACGGATAAGCGGGTGGCGGCCCATTTAATGGGCACACCGAAAGCCGATCCGGCTATTTGTCATAAATCCTATACGACCATGATTTGCGATAAAGAGTTAGAAACACGCCAACAGGCCTTTGCCGGAGAGCAAACCAGCTATTTTTGCCAATATCAATTAATGCGTGAAGATAAAACTTTGCACTGGGTTGATGAGCGCGGGGGCTGGATTGGGTCAGGTTCGGCGCGCCGTCTCATCGGTGTGGTTCGGTCTTTGGAAAGTCAAAAAACCCGCGAGCGTGAATTGTCTCGCCTTGCCAGAAGTGACGAATTAACAGGCTTGTTAAATCGCACCTCTATGCGGTCTTATCTTGACCAGTGGTTTAGCGATGCGAAATTAGTACCCAAAATTGGTGTTTATTTTCTGGTCGGGGTTGATAATCTTGGAGCAATCAATGCCGATTTTGGTTTTGAGGCTGCGGATCAGGTTATTACTGAAATTGCTCTACGCTTGGAGACTTTGTTTGGAGACCGCGCTTATATAAGCCGTGTAGCGGGTACAAAATTTGGTATACTGATTAAAGAATGCAATCATGAATGTGTACGTAATTATAGCAAACAAATATTGAATTGCGTGCGTGAAGATGTAATCGATACCAGCAAAGGTGTTATTGCTGCATCGGTGAGTATGGGCTCGGTTATGTTGCCCGAATTTGCAGTTAATAGTCAGACAACAATGTCTCGGGCTGAAGCTGCGCTGGATGAAGCAAAACGCTTGGGCCCAGCCAGTTATTGTGTGTTTTCCGAAACTACCGATAATGTTTCTATGCGACGTCGCAATAGCCGGATGTCGGATGTTATTTTAACAGCGCTAAATGAACATCGTATTCAATTAGCTTTTCAAGAGATTGTGAGTGATCTAGAGACACCGCCCTCGAAATATGAATGTCTTATTCGTATGCGCGGGGAGCAAGGTGAATTAATTCCAGCACCAGATTTCATTCTGCCTGCTGAGCGTTTAGGGTTAGTACATTTGCTTGATCGTCGGGTTTTGGAATTGGCGATTAATACATTAGCGGTTTGTCCCAATATTCACTTGAATGTTAATGTTTCGATGGAGACAGTAAAAGATTTCGTTTGGGCCGAAGCTTATATATCGCATTTGCGGGCGAATAAGAATTTGGCAAACCGCATCACCGTTGAGTTAACAGAAACACAAGTGATCGACGCCATTGATTCATCAATTGAGTTTGTTTCTGAAATCAAAAAACTGGGCTGTGAGTTTGCGATTGATGATTTCGGCGCTGGATATACGTCATTTAGAAATTTAAAAGCATTGGATATTGATGTTTTAAAAATTGACGGGTCTTTCGTGACGGGGCTTGCATCGTCACGGGAGAATCAACTTTTCGTTCGTACATTGCTTGATCTGGCAAGAAATTTTGAAATGAAAACCGTTGCTGAATGGGTGGATAATGAAGCGGATGCTATGCTTTTAAAAGGGCTTGGGGTTGATTTTCTGCAAGGGTTTTTAATTGGAAAACCGGAAATTTTTCCCGATTGGTTGCCTGAAGGGGCGCCCAGTAAGTCCAATAAACCCCGTAAATAACCGGCAATTGATAACCTTATCGTACGATAGTTAGTTTTTCTGCGGCCCTTGTGACGGCGGTATAAAGCCACCGTTGCGAGTGTTCACGAAAGGCCCAACTTTCGTCAAACAAGACAACATGTTCCCATTGTGATCCTTGGGCTTTATGGACAGTTAGGGCGTACCCATAATCAAATTCATCCGCATTGCGACGTTGTGCGAAGGGAATGTTTTCGGCGCCATCGGTAAAGAAGTCTTTTGGCACGTTAATGTTGACGGCCTTCCCGCCTTCTTCGGGTTTGACACTAAGGCGGGTTTTGTTGCCGCGCGGAGATTTTTTAAGAGTTACATCCCACAAACCGCCATTGAGTAAGCCTTTTTTCTTGTTGTTACGAAGGCATACCAGTTTTTCTCCCACTTCCGGCGTTAAATCCGTATGTCCTTTAAGTTCACGTATGCGATCATTAAATTTGCGGCGTGTTTTATTAGTGCCAACAAGGACTTGATCACAATCTAAAATGGCATCGGCACTGATGTCGCGTTTCGTGAGGAAATTTAAATAGTCATTTTGGTTTTGTGTGTGATCCTCAAAGCCGCGCCCTTCCCGGATGTCCATGGAGAGGCGGATAATCGGATTATCAGCGGCTTGGCGATGAATTTCACTCAACATAAAGTCGGGCTCGCCTTCTGTAAAAAAACCGCCCCCCTTCACGGGGGGGAGTTGTGCCGGATCACCCAATACTAAAACAGGATTACCAAAAGACAGCAGATCGCGTCCTAAATCCTCATCCACCATTGAGCATTCATCAATGATAATTAGATCGGCTTTAGACGCGGGCGCATCGCGGCGGATGGTGAAACTGGGGCCCTCATCACTTTCTTCATCCGAGGTCGGACGATAGATAAGACTGTGCAATGTGCTGGCGTCGGTGCACCCTTTTTGTCGCATGACATAAGCGGCTTTACCTGTGAAAGCGCCAAAGGCAACCTCGCCATTGGCGTTTTCGGCAATATGACGGGCAAGAGTGGTTTTGCCGGCACCTGCATACCCAAATAATTTAAAGACAGGTGTTTGCCCTTTCTTCAGCCATTGATCTACAGCTTTAAGGGCGCTTTCTTGATCTTGAGAAAATTTCATTATGCAAGCTCGACCCATATAGGAACGTGGTCTGACGGTTTTTCTTTGTCGCGCTCTTGTTGATCAACCCCCACATTCTCTAACCGATCGGCGGCCATGGGCGAAAGTAAGAGATGGTCAATCCTGATGCCGTGATCTTTTGGCCAAGCGCCGCGTTGATAATCCCAAAATGTGTATTGTATCGCGTTGGGGTCGGTTTGGCGAAAGGCATCAGTAAGCCCTAAATTTAACAATGCCCTGAATTTATTGCGTGTCTCTGGCAGAAAAAGCGCATCTTGCGCCCATCCTTTGGGATCATAACAATCTTCTTCTTGGGGGATAACGTTATAATCGCCGGCAAGAATAAAGGCCTCTTCATAAGATAGAAGCTCTTTGGCGCGCGCGTGTAAATGATCCATCCAGTCGAGCTTATAATCGTATTTTGGACCGGGGCAGGGGTTACCATTGGGTAAATATAATCCGCCTACCCTAATAGGGTCTTTATCTGTAGGCATGACAAGGGCTTCGATATAGCGTGCTTGCTCATCATCTTCATTACCGGGTAGGCCGCGTTGAATATCCTCGATTGGATGTTTAGACAGAAACGCCACGCCATTATAGGATTTTTGACCGTGTACGGCGACGTTATATCCGCGATCTTCCAATGGGCCTGCCGGAAATTTTTCATCAATACATTTTATTTCCTGCAAGACCGCAACATCAGGTTTTGCGTGATCAAACCATTCAAGGATGCGGGGAAGACGGGCATTGATTGAATTTACGTTGAAGGTGGCTATTTTCATAAGGGCCTAAGGATTAAGAGTTAAGTGATTACGTGGTTTGATGAAGCCGTAGATGAGACCCAAAGTTGAATTGCAGTCTGCGTACCATTCACATAGTTATACTGTCGAGAGGTGATTCGACAATCTTTCTGGTCGTGTTGCCAACGCTTTTAATCTCTAGCGCTCTTCGTTTCTTCTTGGGGAGGGGCTTTTTTATGAGTTGGGGTGCCATATCGGGGGGTCCATTGCCAATCCCCATATTTCCATGCTTTCCACCCGGCATTGGCAAGGGTTTCCGGCACATCATCAAAGCCGTGACTTCCCCATGGGTGGCACCGGGATAATCGCGATAATGTTAACCAAAACCCGCGCCATAATCCATGATGTAAAAAGGCCTGTTGAGCATAGTCGGAGCAGCTTGGTGTGTGACGGCATTTAACGCCAAACGCGCTGAGAACAGGGGATATCCCTAATCGATAGATTTTAATCATGAACAGTGCCAAGCCAAGGCATACAGTGTTAATGACTTTCTTTAAAGATAGTTTTGTTATTCGTTCCATTAAATATTCATTTTGGCCTTGGCTCTAGGGGGTATAGTGGGAATCTGACGTATCGATTTATATCTAAAAGCGAGAGAGTTTACCATAATACATGCAATGGATGTATTTACAGCTAAAAATGCTCTGTTCTGCGGAAGCTATTTGACAGTTAACTACGCTGTTTGTTAATAATTATTAAGGTTTTACATATTGAAGCCCTTAAGTTGAGTTATCTCCGCACTAAGCCTTATTGGGAAAGGTGTGTTGGAGATATTATATGGTGGTATATTTTATGAAAAAATTTTTAATTCCTCTCATTGCTTCCGGCATGATGAGTTCAGCAGCATTGGCTGAGATTGTTGTTCTTGATTTTGATGCTCTTGCGGCCGGTGAAACTGTAAGTGGCCAAATCAATCCTTTTGTTAGTCTTACCACGACAGGCGGGGCAGGGACTGCGATTGCTTTTGATACCAACAACCCGACTGGCGGCGATGAAGATCTTGAGATTTTTTTCAATGCCTCGGAAGGCTTTGGTCCTCCCCCTTCAGGTAATGTATTGATTATCGCGGAGAACCTGAATGACGCCAATAATGACGGATTGGTCGATATTCCTGATGATAATGCGGGCGGCGGTACGTTCACATTTGACTTTGTTGAAGAAGTGACTTTCCTTGGTTTTAATGGGATCGATTTTACAGATGCAAATGGCTTTTTGCAGGTAGATCTGTTTGGTGATCTTGGGTCTCTATTCTCGTTTGCAATTGATGATGTTGCTGGCCCCGGAATTGATTCCGTGCTTGAGGTTGGGGACAATACATTTATAGGCTTGTTTGCCAATATTTTTGGCGCTGATGGTGTTGCCGGTGTTACCCAAGCCGTTATCACCCTTGGGGGGTCTGGTGCGATCGATAGTTTAACATTCGAGATTAGCGAAGTTCCTGTTCCTGCGGCGCTTCCTCTAATGCTCACAGCACTTGGCTTTGGCGGATATATCTCCCGCCGTCGCAAAACGAAAAATATATAGTCGTATTAATACTGATTAAAAGATAATCAAAGAAACACCCCGGATAATTCCGGGGTGTTTTTTATGGTCTTGTAAAATCAAAACCCTTTATTTGGTCGCGATATATTTATGCTGAATTGAAAAATGTTTTAAATTTGTGAAAAAGGCATTAGGGGGGATTGGTTTTTCGTAAATGTTTTTAACTCTTTGCCTTTTAATATGCCGTTGAGGTTTTTGTCTGCTTGGTCAAACATTTTTCGAGCATTGGATAGAAACTCTGTTTGTGACAAAGCCTGATCATTGCCAGCGCTGGTATAAAAATTTGTCCGGGCAAGGGCATCAATACGTGTACGTTCAAACTTATCCATTGATTGGCTATTGGTCGAGAGATGGAGGGGAAGTTTATAGGCTTTGTTATTAACTTCTATTGCCAAAAACCCGTTTAGATGGGCCATTTCGGCTTTGACAACCATAAAGGTTGCATATTCGTCAGTGTCTAAAACATTATTTTGGTCAAAGTCTGCGCTTGCAAACAATGAGCCCGTATGATCAAGGAAATCGTCCAGCGTGAGAGAGGTAAGCGACGTATGATAAGCATCCTCCCATTGGGCTGGGTGCTCTTTTGATTGTTCCAAAATGGTGCTGATTGTATCTGAGGTTGTATATGTGAGGCTGCTGGCTTTGATGCCTAATATTGCGATGGCGCTGATCAAAAGTGACTTTAACATGGTGCGATCCCTATTTGCTTTTTTAATGAGAGCAACATGCCCAAAAAGGTGGGCGTAGGTTTGAGCATTTTTTGAGTTTTTTGGGGCACCTATGACCATTTTACGGCTTACAAACCGGTAAGGTTGGGGGGCTTATTAAGGATGACCACATATATATGTGGTATATGTCGGGGCTATAAAAAAACGGTCAGGATTGCTCCTAACCGCTTTTGATTTAATAGTTTTTGGTGAAAGTCGCCGCGTGAGCGATTTAAACGCAAAACGCCTAAATGTTTAGTTTAGCCAACGATTTCATTGTCAGAAAAGAAATAGGCAATCTCTTCTTTTGCGGTCTCGGGGGCATCTGAACCGTGTACGGTGTTCTCACCTATTGACTCAGCAAATTCTGCGCGGATAGTGCCCGCATCGGCTTCCGCCGGGTTCGTTGCGCCCATAATCTCACGGTTGCGCGCGATGGCGTTTTCCCCTTCAAGCACTTGCACAATAACAGGGCCGGATGTCATAAATTCAACCAGCTCACCAAAGAAAGGGCGTTCTTTATGAACAGCGTAGAAACCGCCAGCTTGTTCTTCGCTCATGTGGATGCGTTTTGAAGCAACGACGCGCAGGCCGCCTTCTTCAAATTTAGCAATCACTTTACCGGTGATATTACGGCGTGTTGCATCGGGTTTTAAAATAGAAAAAGTACGTTCTAGGGCCATGATGATTTCCTTTAAATGGCGGTGTATTGGGCGTGTTCCTAGCAATGACTTTGATGTGATGCAAGGGTTTATAGGGAATGGGATGCAGATGGAGGAGGGCGGGAAGCCTTTAATGACCTAATGCTTGCGTATCTGAAGCTGAGGACCCTAAAGCTGAGGACCCTAAAGTGAGGATTGGCGATAATGGTAGTGGGAGGCAGATTTGAACTGCCGACCTCCGGGTTATGAATCCGGCGCTCTCACCAACTGAGCTACCCCACCACAATAATCAGAGTCATCCGTTAAATAGTAAGCCGCGTCCTACACTATGATCTATCATAATGGCAAGAGGGTAAATGCCTGCTGTGCTAGATTTTTAAAACCCGATAGGAGCCCTGAAATGCCTAGATGAATGTCTAGTTTGTTTCCTGTTCCAAACGCTCAATAAGGGCATCCACACCGTTGGCGGTGATAAAGGATGAAAATTCCTCCCGCTTAACAGTCATGATAGAAACACCTGAAACGATGATATCAATCATTTTATGACCTTCAGCACGAAGCTTCCTTGCTCTCCAATCCACATTGACGGGTGTTCCGTCATCGCGGAAAAAGCGGGTTCTTACAATGACATCGCGCCGACCAAATGCTGTGGCATCATTGATGGATAATTCACGTCCTGCGATGCCGCGAAACTGTTCCGCGTAGAGTTGTGTAATATAATTCGGAAAAACCGCGTCATATCTTGTTTGTTGCTCTTGGGTTAAATCGTTCCGATTTGAACCCAGCATAAACCGACCTAGAAAATCGAGGGCTAAACCCTGATTTAAAACATCTTGAAAGTTGGCTAATTGCTGACTTTCATCACTCGTATCGACGAAGGCTCTGTTTGCATTATCGGTCAGCTCTTTTGTAAAAGAAACAGCCTCTTGAATTTTATCAGAGGCGATTTTATCAGCCTGTGTCTGACTTTGGTTGACGCTTGCCGCTTGGCTTGCTTCACTCGTTTGCGCAACATTTTTTGCCGTAATGGCATGTGCGGATATTGCGGGGGTAAGGCCAAGAGCCATGATCGCAGCTAATAAGCTGATAGAAGGCTTGGACTTTAAAACCGTTGACCGTGAGATCATTGACCGTGAGATCATTTTTATATCGGAAGTCAATTCTAAATCGGAAGTCAATTCTAAATCGGAAGCCAACTCTAAATCGGAAGAATGAGATCGTATTGTAAACATAATAGTGGCCTTTCCCTCAGGATGACGTAAATCTTATTCTATGATCTTTGGTGATAACCGATCACTTTGATAGCTGATCAATCTTGATAGTTTTAGGTTTTACCATTGATAATAAATTTAATCATAGCGGAGCAGACTATGATGTAAAAGGTAAATGTGGCGATTTTATCGTCAAAACTGTGTAAATTATGGCCAACCCCATAACTAGCTCAGGCTTGAACCCCAGCTATATTTCTAGCTATATTTTTGGCCAAATCCCCAGTCCCGTCACCTGCTAAATCCTCAGTCCGGACTCAGAGCCTGAATCAACAGCCGGTAAACACCTTCAGCAGGTTGTAGATCAGACATTCATCACAACATTTTCATACGGTTTCGGCTCTGTACCCCAAAAGCTGAGCCTTAATCAACAACCGGTAAACACCTTCAGCAGGTTGTAGATCAGACATTTATTACAACATTTTCATACGGTTTCGGCTCTAATTCTGTAAAATGAGAGCCTGAGGTGTAACGAGTTGGGTTGGCTAGAATAAAAATCTTTCTTTAAAGGTCAGCCCGCTGGTGCCTTTGAATTTTGCGGCCCCTGATCGGGATTGATGACTGATTGTAAAACCCACCTTTTCAAAAGCGTTATAATCGGGTTGTTCTACAGTATCGACGGCCATAAATTTGGCCTCTGCTTTTTGCGGGGTTACGGATAAGTCAATATAGCCATGATTTTGTCCGCTTAAATAACGCACATCTTTGTTTTTCTGGTTTAGCAAAAGCGCATATTCTGCACCGCGCCCCCCGAGAAAATTACCGCTATAAGGCGAAGGCGAGGTTACAGAGTGCACCCCAAGTTCAACCCCCATCAATTCTCCCTCTTTGTCTCGCAAATCATTGGCCCACCAAGTATGGGTATCACCCGTTAGCACAATTAATCCTTGTGCGTCGGTTGTATTTTTTACCATATCGTAAAACCGTTCACGCGCGGCCGGATATCCATCCCACGCATCAAAATTAGTCGGTAGGCCAAGGGTTGAAGCTTCAACAAACGCGCGTCCTTGATCCCATTGTGATTGTAAGTCGACAATTTCTTCTTCTGTGACGTGGGGCGTTAAATCCGGTGCTGTCACTTTCGCCATGATGATCTGGTTTGCTAATAATCGCCAAGGTTGCCCTGCGTTTTTTGACTTTGTAAAAACATCGCTTAGCCACTTTGTTTGCGCCGTTCCCAGCATTTCCCGTTTAGGGTCGTTAATGACCTCGTTTTTAAATCGTTCTATGTCTTCTGGCCGTTGGCCAAACTTTAATGCATCAGCAAACTGGATTTCGGCGCTTCTGGCCATTAAGCGGGTTTCGATGGCGCCAATGGTCAATAAGTCCCCGTAGGAAAAAGACCGGAAAAAAGCTTCGCGCGGATTGGCGTCTTGCGGATCACGCACGGGCATCCATTCATAATAGGCTTGCAGGGCCGCGCGCCGGCGGGTGGCCCATTCTCCTTCTGTTTTCGGGGTATGATTTTGAGCCCCGTCTTTCCATGAATTATTTGCGGTTTCATGATCATCCCAGATGGCGATGAGGGGGTGGGCTGCGTGCATGGCTTGTGCCGCAGGATCGGATTTATATTGTTTATGACGTGTACGGTAATCTTGCAGGGAAATGGTTTCATGGCCGGGTGCATGATTGCGGTTTAGTGTCTTGCCTTGTTCCCCGCCATATCCTTCATTGCCATATTCATAAATATAATCCCCCAAATGGATCACTGCATCGAGATTGTTCCGGCGGGCAATCTGGTCGTATACATTGAAAAACCCGAACGGATAATTAGAACAAGAAATAACCGCAAAATTGGCCTGCTCTACCGGGCCAGCCGGTAGGGTGCGGGTGCGCCCGATTGGTGATATATGAGGGCCCGACAAAAACCGATAATAATAGGATTGGCCCGGCTGCAACCCTTGGGCATCTATTTTAAAGGTCCCGTCATTGACGGCGCGGGCACGCCCTGTTCCGCTTTGTTGTATGGAGTTAAAATCTTTATCGCTCGCGATTTCCCAGCTGATATTTTGAGGTTGCGCAAATGGATTGCCGTTTTCGTCACTAATCCTTGTCCATAAAATAACTTTTGTTGATTGTGGGTCGCCGCTAGCGACGCCGTCCTGAAACACATTTGCGGATGATGCGCGGCCCGCCTGTGCCGAGCGTGTGGGGGAGGTGAAAGGCGTTAAAACCGGATTGCTGGCGCAAGAGGCTGCACTGCTGGCGAGTAAAGTGGTCAGGGCGGTGCGGCGTGTAACTTTCATCAAAATATCCTTACCATAAATGAAAATCGACTTGGTATAGAGATGAGCCCTTCTATGGCCTTCTCTCCACATGATTATACTTATTTATTATACTTATTTTTTCGCTCTTTTTTAACGCTCTTTTCTTTGCGCTCTATTCGTGACAGGAGTATGATGCACAGATATACTTTTTACCATCAAGAATGACATAAGAGGCAAAATATATGGTTGAGATAGCGAGATATGGTCGTAAAGGCGAAATGGGTAGCAAAAGCCTAATGGTAACAACGGTCTTGCTCTGTTCGCTTGCCATTGCTGCATGTGGCGGCAATCAAGACAAAAAATCGAATAATAAAAAGGGCGAAGTGGCCCAGTCGGGTGTGCCGTCGCGTGATCCTTTTCCTTCGACCTATCAGCCCTATATGTCTGAAGTGACATTGATAAAGGGGGCAACCATTCTTACGGCAACGGGTGAGCAGATTGAAGATGGATCAATCCTGCTTGCGGATGGTAAGATCAGTGCGGTGGGAACGGCAAAAGATGTTAAAACCCCCAAAGATGCAAGGGTTATTGATGCGGCCGGAAAATGGGTCACACCGGGGATTATTGATATTCACTCCCATCTTGGGGTCTATCCATCACCGGGTAATGCCTCCACGGCTGATGGTAATGAATTGACAAACCCCAACACGGCTGAGGTCTGGGCCGAGCATTCGGTCTGGCCGCAAGATCCTGGATTTACCCGTGCCTTGGCGGGGGGGATTACGTCGCTGCAAATTCTGCCGGGGTCTGGCAATCTATTTGGTGGCCGCACAGTGACCTTGAAAAACGTGCCTGCACGTAGTGTTCAGGATATGAAATTTCCCAGTGCTCCTTATGGATTGAAAATGGCGTGCGGAGAAAACCCGAAGCGGGTTTACGCAAGCCGTGGTCCGGCCACCCGCATGGCTAACTTTTCCCACTATCGCAAAGCATGGATTGATGCGGCGGAGTATAATAAAAAATGGAAAAAATATGAGGCGGGGCTAGAAAAATCTAACGGCGAAGGGGATGATAAAGCCAATGCTCCCAAACGTGACCTTAAGCTAGAGACATTAGCGGGCGTCTTGAACGGTGAAATTGTTGTCAATATGCATTGTTACCGTGCGGATGAAATGGTGCAGGTCTTGGATATGGCCAAAGAGTTTGGATATAAGGTGAGCGCTTTTCATCATGCGGTTGAAGCCTTTAAAGTGGCTGACTATTTGGCTGAAAACGAAGTTTGCGCAGCAATCTGGGCCGATTGGTGGGGCTTTAAATTAGAAGCTTATGATAGTGTACGCGAGAATGCGGCATTGGTGCATGCGCAAGAGGGGGGATGTACAATCGTCCACTCTGATGATCCCACAGGCATTCAACGCCTTAACCAGGAAGCGGGCAAAGCCATGGCCGACGGTCAGCGCATTGGTCTTGATATTAGCGAGAAAGAGGCCATCGCGTGGATTACGGCCAATCCGGCCAAGGTGATGGGTGTTTTGGAACAAACGGGAACATTGGAAGAAGGTAAGATGGCAGATATAGTTTTATGGTCCAGAAACCCGTTCTCCGTATACGCCAAAGCCGAGAAAGTCTTTATAGATGGGGCTTTAATGTTTGACCGTTCTGTTCCTTCATTATCGCCAAGAACCGATTTTGAAATTGGCCAACAAGAAAATGGCTATGTAGGCGGCGCAGGCCAGTGATTGGCATTACGGGTTGCGGCGTTTTCGGGCCTTGTTTTGATGATGTCCCAATTTGAAGGTGCCCCAAACCTGTTATTGAATTGATTTATTTTTCCCAAACGGATGCTTCCTCATTGGAGATCCTATCGAAACGGAAGACAATAAGATGATAAATACAAAAAACTTTTTTTTCAAAACGGCTAAAGCCGAAAAATCAAACCCGGTATCTTCTGGCAACCCGGTATCTTTTGGCAATATGCGATCCGGCGTTGGCAAATTGGCCATAATGGCCTCATTGCTTACGGCCTCTTCATTGATGACGGGTATGACCACCATAACAAGGGCGGCGGCGCAAACTGTTGCGGTGATGGATGGGCAGGTCCACACGGTTACGGGCTCGATTATTGAAGGCGGCGATATTATTATCCGGGATGGCAAAATTACCGAGGTGGGGGCCAATCTATCTGCCCCCGCTGGCGCAACAATTATTGACGCCACCGGAAAATTTGTGACACCGGGCATTATTGCCCCTCATTCAACTCTTGGTCTTTCAGAAGTTGGTGCGGTGGCGGATTCTAATGATACAAGACCAAATAATAATTTTCCTCTCGGGGCTTCTCTTGATGCGGCGGACGGGTTTAACCCCGCTTCTAGTTTAATTGCTATTAATCGGGCCGGGGGTGTAACCCGCGCTGTTAGTGTTCCATCAGCAGGCGGATCACTTTTTGGCGGGCAGTCTATATTGGTGGATTTAACGGGTAAGAATAACTCGCTGATAAAGCGCAGCGTTTCCCAAAGTGTGTTGATTGGCGGCGGTGGTACGGGGCGTGCGGGCGGTACAAAACTTGGGGTTTGGGCCATTTTACGCGAAACTCTTGCGGAAGCCCAAACTTATGCAAATAATCCAGCCGGTTATCGGCAATTATCAAGTGACGGGCGTTATAAGGTGAGCGATCTGGCGGCTTTGCGTCCGGTTATTGAAGGGCGTCAGCCTTTATTGGTGTCTGTTGATCGGGCGGCAGACATTCGTAATGTTATCCGCTTAAAGAATGATTATGGGTTAAAAATTGTCATCGTTAGCGGACGCGAGGCATGGCGTGAGGCACGGGCATTGGCGGCGGCTAATATACCGGTTATATTAGATCCTCTGGCCAACTTACCCTCTGATTTCGATACGATCGGATCGACCTTAAAAAACGCTGCTTTTTTAAATCAGGCCGGTGTTGTGATCGGGTTTTATGGCCCTCAATCGGGCACCCATAATTTGCGCTTGTTGCCGCAATTGGCCGGGAACGCCGTTGCCGAGGGCTTGCCCTATGATGCGGCTTTAAAAGCCCTTACGTTAAACCCTGCTAAAATTTATGGTATAGATACTGATCTTGGTACGATCGAAGTGGGAAAAATTGCTGATATTGTAGTTTGGGATGGAGACCCGTTAGAAATTACAACACGGGTGAGTGATGTGGTGATTAACGGGGTTGCGCAATCTCTTGATAATCGTCAGCAACATCTGCTTGAACGTTATAAAGATCTTGATCGTGGTGATAAGCCCCATCCTTTTCGAGGTGGGAATTAAATCAGTCGCCATATGATCAATCGTGATGATAATGCTAGCCGCATTTTTGCTGTATTGCATGGGGTTATAAAATCTATATCCTGTTGAGGAGAAGGAGATTAATATGCGTTTGACGTTACAAACAGATTATGCCTTGCGCTTATTAATGCATCTTGCAATCCGTGAAGATCAATTAACGACGATTGGTCAGACTGCTGAGAAATATGCGATCTCGAAAAATCACTTAATGAAAGTGGCCAATATTTTGGGGCGTCTTGGGTATATTGATACGGTTCGGGGGCGTGCGGGTGGTTTGAAACTGGCGCGGGTGCCGGAAAAAATCTCGCTAGGCAGTGTGGTTCGCACCCTTGAAGAAGAAACAGCCTTGGTTGATTGCTTTCCCGGCGGGACACGGCCATGCCTTATCTCCCCCAGTTGTCGCCTAAAGGGTGTTTTGGCCGAAAGTCTTAATGCCTTTTATAAAGTGCTTGATCATTATACCCTTAACGACCTTGTGAGTTCCAACGAGGACTTGAAGTTAGCACTGGCGCTTTAAACTGTTCATAAAGTAACAGGAAAGTTTTTGCGGGCCTATAATTTAGAGTGTTTTGTTTATGGGTTCTAAAATATTGACTTTTTAACCTAAATATTATATGACCATCATCGGACTTTTAACGATGTCCTTTTTTATGGAAGCGGATTTCAATCTCGGTTGGGTCCGCTTCTTTTTTATAAATTCTCTTTTATATATTTTTGTAAGCCTTAAACGGCTTGCTTTTGGGTGGTTTTCAAACCCCTAGTTCCAGATCATTTTTTCGACTGTAGGTTGGGAGATATCTTTTGCCCTAATCACGCCGCTATCTTTGTTTTTTGGGAATGTCGCCAATTTAAATTGTGGGGAGCTATTTGGTCGCACTAAAACATGTATTTACAATATTGCTTTTAGTGGGCTGTCTTTATATATGCATGCTATATACATGTTTAAAGGAAATCATTATGCTCTCTCAAAAAATTATCAATACGGTTAAAGCCACCATTCCTGCCTTGGTTGAAAATGGTGAGGAATTAACGAAGCATTTTTATGCCCGTATGTTTGAACATAACCCTGAAGTGGCACCTTTTTTTAATCCTGCTAATCAAACAAGTGGGCGGCAACAAAAAGCCTTGGCCGGCGCGATTGTGGCTTATGCGCAAAATATTGATAATCTTGAAGTCCTTGGGTCTGCGGTTGAATTGATTGCTAATAAACATGCTTCTTTGATGGTTAAACCAGAACATTATCCTGTGGTTGGAAAAAACTTGATTGCTTCTATAGAAAGTGTTTTGGGCGACGCAGCGACGCCCGAGGTGTTAACATCGTGGGGCGCTGCTTACGAAATGTTGGCCAATATATTAAGCAATCGCGAAGCAGAATTATATGCTGCCAACGATGAAAAAATAGGGGGATGGAACGGATTTAGAAATTTTCGAATTGATAAAAAAGTGGTTGAAAGCGCGATTATAACATCATTTTATCTGGTTCCAGTCGATGGCAAACCGCTACCTGATTATGTGCCGGGTCAATATATTACGGTGCGTGTACCAATGAAAAATGGCCTTACCACTATGAGAAATTATAGTCTTTCGGACCGGCCAAGTGGAGAGGGTTTTCGCATTAGTGTGAAACGAGAAGTAGGACAGCCAGATGGTTTGGTTTCAACATATCTTCACACGGTCATGAATGCGGGGGACACGATAGAGGTTGGACCCCCATGCGGCGAATTTGTTCTAGGCAATGATGATAATGAGCGCCCTTTAATTTTCTTAGCTGGGGGCATTGGCATCACCCCGCTTTATAGCATGCTTGCCCAAGCTATTGCCCGTAACCCCAAGCGCGAAATTGTTTTTGTTCATGCCTGCCTGGATGAAACGGTGCAAGCTTTTAAGGATAATCTTGATCAACTGGCAAATTTATCTCCCGCATTAAATCTCCACTATCGTTATGTGTCCCCGAAAACGCCCGATAGCATTGGTGAGCGCGCGAGCATTGGTGTTATTGATGAGGCACTGCTGGATGATCTTATTGAAACCCGTGATGGTGATTATTTTATCTGTGGCCCGCAAGGATTTATGGCGGCAATGGGTGATGTGTTAAAATCATGGAATATTGCCGATGCGCATATCCATACTGAGAGTTTTGGCCCTCAATAGATCATTATGATGAGTATGCTTTTTGGGGAAGTGAATTTCTTTGGTTTTGTTTTGTTTTAGGACATTTCTAAGACAAGATCTTCAAATTTCTTCGTGGCAACATCACGGATTAAGGTTGCAATAGTGCGATAGCTTTGTGCCCGTCCTGCGCTTTTGCGCCAAACCAGACCGACAGTGCGGGTGATGGTGCGCCCTTTAATGTTGCGGACCACCACTTCACTGCGGGCTGTAATTTCTGATTGTACATACATGGCCGGTAGAAAGGCCGCCCCCATTCCCATGCCCACCATCTGCCTTAGGGCGTCAAGGCTGGTGCCTTCATAATCTCTCAGTAATCTTGTGCCAAATGTTTCGCATAGGGAACTTATTTGCTCAAACAAATAATATTGCGGCCCAAGAGAAAGAATATCGAGCCCTTTTAGATCACTAATATTGATGGTGGGTTTTTTTGCGAGGGGGTGATCACGCGCCAGCGTCAAAAAAAGCGGTTCACGGAATAGTTTCTCGAAAATATGGTCAGAGCTAGAGGTTGGTAATTGCGATATAATCATATCGTGAACCCCTTGGTTTAGATCATATTCCAGATCAAGGGATGCGCTTTCCCGCACATATAAATTAAGGTCTTGGTGCTTGCGGTGAAGAGACGAAACCACATGGGGAAGTAAATAAGGCCCTAATGTTGCCGATGTGCCAAGTTTTATCGTGCCAATTAAATTCCCTTTTGAAGAATGCGCTAAATCCAACATTGCTTGTCGTTCGTCAATAATAACGCGGGCATGGTGGAGTATCTCGCGCCCAAGGGGTGTCATGGCGACGCCGGACCGCCCGCGTTCAACGATCTTTACCCCCAAAACCTCTTCCAAATTTTGTATCTGCGCGCTTAAAGCAGGCTGACTGATTTTTACCCGTTCGGCTGCACGTCTGAAATGTTCTGTTTGTTCCACGGCTAATAAACATTCAAGTTGCTTCATGGTGATTTTATTAATGCTCATTAAAGCTCCTTGAAAAATTGATACGTATTTTGATCAGATTTACCGATTAAATAATGGGGTTTCTTATAAAGAACAATAAAGCCTTTATGCCCTGCCGCATTTTAATAACTCGGCATATTTAAACCGACAGTTTTTGTTGCATTGCACAATAAACCGTGTATGGGGTGTAGGGTTGTTATCGTGATTGTTTTATAGTTTTAAGAGAGCTTTATGCCCAAAGCCACATTATCCAGATTTGTTGATCGTATTTCCGTGGCTGAAATGGCCGGCGCCAAATCCCTTGCGGATTTTACCCCGAATTTAATAAAAACCGAGGTTCTGGCCGGACTAACGGTTGCGCTGGCTTTGGTACCTGAGGCGGTGGCTTTTGCCTTTGTTGCCGGGGTTGAGCCTCTTGTTGGTCTTTATGCGGCCTTTTTGGTGGGGCTTGTTACGGCCCTTATTGGTGGTCGTCCGGGGATGATTTCCGGCGCGACGGGGGCGTTAGCTGTGGTTATGGTGGCTCTGGTCAGTGATCATGGGGTGGAATATCTTTTTGCGACTGTGGTGTTGATGGGGATTTTGCAATTGATTGCGGGGGCGTTTCGCCTTGGTAAATTTATCCGGCTTGTGCCCCATCCGGTCATGCTGGGGTTTGTAAACGGGTTGGCGATTGTGATTTTTCTGGCCCAGCTTGGCCAATTTCAAGTGCCCGGTAGTGCAGCCGAGGGGGGCGGCCATGGTCTAGCCTCGGGCGAATGGATGCAGGGGGCGCAATTGATAACTATGTTGGGGCTAACGGCGCTAACCATGGCGATCATTTGGGGAATGCCTAAACTGACAAAAGCCATACCCGCACCCCTTGCCGGTATTGCCATTGTCGCGGCTATCGTTATTGCTTTTAAGCTTGATGTGCCGCGGGTGGGCGATCTGGCCAATATTGAAGGCGGATTACCGGTGTTTCATATCCCGTCTATTCCTTTAAATCTGGAAACCCTTAAAATTATTTTTCCGTATGCGTTTATTCTGGCGGCGATTGGTTTAATCGAGAGCTTGCTGACGTTAAATCTTGTGGGCGAGATTACGGGTAATCGCGCGGGGGCGTCACAAGAATGTGTGGCCCAAGGGACCGCTAATGTCATAACCGGATTTTTCGGCGGTATGGGCGGTTGCGCGATGATTGGCCAATCCATGATTAATGTAAAATCTGGTGGGCGCACGCGCTTATCCGCGCTGATGGCGGCTTTGTTCTTATTGCTGTTTATCCTTGTGGCGTCGGGCTTGATTGAACAAATTCCTTTGGCGGCGTTGGTCGGGGTGATGTTTATGGTGGTTATCGGCACCTTCGCATGGCGCAGTTTGATGATTATGCGTAAAATTCCTTTAACCGATGCCTTTGTGATTATTTTGGTCACCAGTGTTACGGTTAAATATGATCTTGCTACGGCGGTTATTGTGGGGGTTGTGGTTTCGGCTTTGGCCTACGCTTGGAATAATGCCAGCCGTTTGCATATCCATTCCCGCGATAGTGTGAGCGTACCCGGGGCAAAAACCTATGTTTTAGACGGGCCATTATTCTTTGGGTCAACTGATGGATTTGCGCAATTATTTGATATGGAATCAGACCCCGAGATTGTCATTATTGACTTTATGCGCTCTCGGGTTGTCGACCAATCCGCATTGCAAGCGATCGAAGATTTAGCTAGTAAATATAAAGCGCAGGGTAAAGAGTTACGCCTACGTCATCTCTCACGCGATTGTCATTCCCTCTTGACGAAGGCAGGCCAATTAATGGTCGATAGTGATGATGATCCTGATTATCAGCTTGCGGTTGATTATTCTATTCGTACAGGGATTTTTGATAATGGCCATTAGGCGAGATTGTTTAATCTCCCTATAGATGTATCAAAATGACAATCTGGTAAAATTGGCCTTTATATCGCAACAGTTAAAAAGCTGTGTGTGATTTAGGTGACGTTTAATGCTGTGGGTATGGGAATTTGGGCCAATTATGAGGGAATGGTCAATAATATCTTGAATTAGGCTGGGTTTCCCCCATATTATTGTCATGAAAAATGATAAAGAGGGATTGGCTATGAAGACGTTTTCTAAAAAATTGAAATGCAGCGCTGCTTTGGCGGCCCTATTTGTTGGCCTTGGTGCTTGCGCAAATGATGGACAAACCGATGCGGCGGCTGTTCAAAGTGAAGTGACCAGAACTGAAACAGCGGCAGTGCAATCCGCTCCAACGCAAACCGCTTCACCACAAGCGACTTCAAGCCAGACTGGTTCAAGCGAGGCAGGTTCAAGTCAGACAGGTTCAAATCAGGCAACCATTAACGGTGATCGTCCGGCCATGTGGCGTTTAGCCGATAGTGATAGTGAAATATTCTTATTCGGTACGTTTCATTTATTACCCCCCGGAACACAATGGGCATCTGCGGTTATGGATGACGCGATGGTGGAAACCGAAACAACCTTTTTTGAGGCCGATACAACCAGCCAACAGGCCCAGCAAGCGCTTCAACAAGCCGTGCAACAATATGGGGTCAATAAGCCGGGTGTTACTCTCTCCTCAACCCTTGGGGCTGAGCGGGCAGCAAAGTTTGGTGCCGTTGCGGAAAAATACGGTGTTCCATTAGCGAACTTAGAACCGTTTCGCCCTTGGCTTGCCTCTTTGACGGTCACCATTGTGGCCTATCAACGGGCCGGATTTGACCCGAACTCGGGGGCGGAGACCATCATCACAGCAAAAGCAACTGAGCAAGGTGATGAAATCCGCTATCTTGAAACGGCTGTTGATCAGATCAAGGCATTGGCGTCTTTAGAAGATACAAATGATTTCACCTCATTTGATGATGGTTTGAAACAGTTGGAAGATGTTGATACCGAGATCAAAAACCTTTTGACCTCATGGCGAACGGGCGATGTCAAAGCGATGGAAGAGCAATTGGTTGATTCAATTAAATCTGCCTCTCCCGCTGCTTTTGATGTTTTACTGAAAAACCGTAATGCGAACTGGGTTGAGCAGATTAACACCTTGATGGCAGGAGAGGGCGACCATTTTATCGCTGTTGGTGCCGGTCATTTGGTGGGTGAAGACAGCGTTGTGGATATGTTGCGTGACCGCGGCTATACGGTGACGCGCGTCCAATAATCCCGATTATTTAAAGATAACACCATTATTCAGCGCGAGGGCTTTGGCCCTCGCGTTTTTTGTGACAAATATGGCTATCAAGCTTGGTGGTATTGGGCTAAACATCTCACAGAAATTGAGCCCATTAAATATGAGGAGAATAAAATGGCACGTAAAAAGATCGCATTAATTGGCGCGGGTATGATTGGCGGAACACTGGCCCATATTGCTGCCCAAAAAGAGCTTGGCGATATTGTTTTGTTTGATATTGCCGAGGGCATACCGGAGGGTAAAGGGCTTGATATTGCCGAAAGTGCGCCGGTGGACGGGTATGATAGCAATCTGAAAGGCACGCAAGATTATAGTGATATTGCGGGCGCCGATGTGTGTATTATTACCGCCGGTGTTGCACGCAAACCGGGGATGAGCCGTGATGACCTTGTGGGTATTAATTTAAAGGTGATGAAAGCTGTTGGTGAAGGAATTGCCAAACATGCGCCCAATGCTTTGGTTATCTGTATCACCAATCCTCTTGATGCGATGGTGTGGGCGCTGCAAAAGTTTTCCGGCCTTCCCCATCATAAAGTGATTGGCATGGCGGGAATTCTGGATAGCTCGCGGTTTCGCCATTTTCTGGCCGATGAGTTCAATGTTTCCGTTGAAAGTGTTAGTGCCTTTGTGCTTGGTGGGCATGGAGATACAATGGTGCCTTTAACCCGCTATTCCACTGTTGCGGGCATCCCTTTGCCGGATATGATCGAAATGGGTTGGACCACACAGGAAAAAATTGACGCTATTGTTGATCGAACACGAAAAGGCGGTGGCGAAATTGTTGCCCTGTTAAAAACCGGTTCTGCTTATTATGCGCCCGCTGCATCGGCTATTCAAATGGCTGAAGCTTATTTGAAAGATAAAAAACTGGTTGTCCCATGTGCGGCTTATCTTGATGGCGAATATGGCGTTAATGGACGTTATGTCGGTGTACCGATGGTTCTTGGTGCGGAAGGGTGCGAACGTATCATTCAAGTTAAGTTCACTCCTGAAGAAAAAGCCATGTTTGACCATTCTGTAGATGCAGTTGAGGAACTGGTTGAAGCCTGCATTAAGCTTGAACCTTCTTTGGGTTAAAACTGTTTTAAAGTAGCATTGCTGACCAATAACAAAAGAAAAGGCGAGCCTGTATCTTACGGGCTTGCCTTTTCTTTTTCGTTTAATTTGCTGTGACCGCTAAAAGGTCACAAACCAAAAAATTTAATAGAAACGTCTTGTAACGCGGCGTCGGCCATCTGGCCGTTGTTGGGGAAAGCGGCGTTTTGCATTGTTCTTATAGCCGGAATAAAACCCTTGAATGACTTGTGCCCGTTCGCCAAAACCAGAGAAATGACCAATCACCCTGATGCGGGAACGCGTTGAGGGGCGGCGGCGGATATCGCTCCGCTTAAAACGTATCTTTGTGCCGGGTTTAATGGTTGTTGCGGGTGCTGCTTTTTGAGTGGTCGATGGTGCTTTAACAATGGGGGCTGGCGCGCGCATATTGGCCCGCCACACGGTCACACCGTTTTCCCGTTTTTTGTCAAAAGCATTCAAAGTGGGATTTTTACCCTTCTCGGCGGCGTGGGCCTTGGGGTTGGGAAGGGGAGAAAGCACCATAAAGGTGGTGACGAAAGCGGTAATTGAGGTTAGGTAGATAGCGCGAACAAACATAGAGTACTCCACAAAATAATATTGTGTCATTTTGGCGGAGAAGGCATAAGAAGCGCAAGGAGAAAGTACCATATTGGCACACGTCACAGGCGAATATGCAGTAAAAATTATAAATAATTTATCACTCGTCCCTATTAAGCGAATGGGTTTTTGTGGATACAGCTTAGGGGTTTGCAAAAGCCTGATGATAGCCTGAAGAGATCAGGCGACTTGTGAAAGGGATTTTATGATGGAATTTAATCGACGCCGCTGGTTGAGTTTAACCCATATAAAGCCATCTCTTTATTAGTGGCCTTGTTAAATTGAAGTCTGGTAATTGAAGCTTGTTAACTGAAGTCAGTAATTTTAAAGATCATCATGAAAATTCTTTACTCCCATAGAACAAAATCAGCAGACGGACAATATGTTCACATCCGCGCCCTCACCGATGCGTTGCGCGAGCAAGGGGATGATTTGTCGATTGTCGGGCCAGAGGGGGTGAGCAAGGTCGCAACAAGATCGTTGGATGCCGGGAGTGGCACATCTGAAAAAGGGGTAAAAAAATGGTCTATTCCCAAACCTGTTTATGAAACGGCAGAAATGGGATATTCTCTCCCCGCCTATCAAAAACTCTATAAAGCTTATAAAGATTTTTCCCCTGATATTTTATATGAGCGATATAATTTATATTATCATGCGGGCCATTGGTTAAAGAAGAAAACCAATATACCGTATATATTGGAAGTGAATGCGCCGTTGCGTGAAGAGCGAAGCAAGCATGGCGGATTATCCTTAAATAAAATGGCACAGCGTAGCGAGCAAAGCCTATGGCGCGCCGCTGATATCGTTTTGCCGGTGACGGGAGTCTTGGCCGAAAAAGTGGCCGCTGCCGGTGTTGATGAAAAGAAAATTCACGTCATTCAAAATGGTGTTGATACGGACTTTCTGGAAGAACATGACCCCTTGGAAATGCGGGCACGTTTAAAGCTGGCTCAACGCCTTGAAGGACAGTTGGTTTTAGGGTTTACAGGGTTTGTACGTGATTGGCATGGGGTTGACCGCGTTTTAAATTATATGGCGAAAAACCGCGCGGAAAAATTGCATTTATTATTGGTGGGGGATGGCCCCGCCCGCGCGGAACTGGAGGCCCAAGCACGCTTTTTGGAATTGGAAGACCATTTTACGGTCACGGGTATTGTGCAACGCGATCAAGTGAGTGCTTATGTCAGCCTGTTTGATATTGCCTTGCAGCCTGCGGTGGTGGATTACGCCTCGCCTCTGAAATTATTTGAATATATGGCAATGGGTAGAGCGATAATTGCGCCCGATGCACCCAATATTAAAGAGGTTCTTGATAACGGAACGAATGCATCCTTGTTTGATAATGGTGACGAAACCGCTTTGCACCAAGGGTTAAAGCGTCTTGTTCAAGACAAAAATCTGCGGGACCGGTTAGGCCGGGAAGCCCGGCAGACTTTAGAGCGGGACAATTATACATGGTCGGGTAACGCCAAGCGGGTGCATGAACTTGCACTTTCTCTTATTAATCAGGCTACCTCTCATTAAAAAGGCTATGTCTTAAACAACTGGATTAAATTTTGGAAATAGAGAAGCAATAATGATTGAGATAGAAACGAAAAGATTGTTATTAAGACCTATGGTGCCTGCTGATGTAGAACCCCATATCCAGATGATGCAAAATGAAGAGGTGGCCGCAAACCTGACCGATACGGGTAAGGTGCGTGATCGGGGGACGGAATGGCGTGCGGCGGCCAGTATGTTGGGCCATTGGCAAATTCGAGAGTTCGGTTTTTTTTCGGTGTTTGAAAAACAAAGCGGCGCGTGGGTTGGGCGGGTTGGCCCTTGGCAACCTGAAGGTTGGCCAGCTTTAGAAGTGGGTTGGGGGATTAGCCATGACCATTGGGGCAAAGGCTATGCCCCCGAAGCGGCCCTTGCCTCCATACATTGGGTTTTCCAAGAATTCCCCAAGCTTGATAAAGTTATCAGCGTTATTGAACCCAACAACCATAACAGTCAGGCCGTGGCAAAAAAAGTCGGTGAGCATAAGAGCACAGAAAAATTTAGTCTTTGGCAGTTTAAACTGGATATCTGGAAGGTTGATCGCCAAGACTGGTACGCGAAATTTGGTGCCCAGTTTTAGATATTCTATTTATGGGATAGCTATGGGGGTAATCATAATCCGGCGCTTAAATTGTTTAGTGCTTAAATCATCAGCGCTTTGCTTATTCAGCACTTTATTTATTCAGCACGTAATTTTTGAATTAATGGTTGAAAAACGGTTTGCCAGTCTTTTTGCGAGATAGGCCCTGCGTGTTTATACCGTACACGACCTTTTTTATCGATGACAAAAGTTTCTGGCGCGCCAGTAACGCCGAAATCAATGGCTGTTTTTCCCTTATCATCATCGCCAATACGGTTATAGGGGCTGCCATTGCGTGACAGCCACGCGGCACCATCACCCGGCTTGTCTTTCCAGTTTATGCCCATAATGGGTATGACTTTTTGATCGGCCAGTGACATCAATAAAGGATGCTCATACCGGCAGGAAACACACCAGGACGCAAAAAAATTGACAAGATTAACATCACCGACCAGATCAGTACTGGCAAACCCTTCAGGGGGGGTGAAGTTGTTTTTGCTATTGGAAGGGATGTTATTGGTGTCTGCGGATAATGGCGGAATAGCCGGTAGATTGAATGTAGGAACCTCTTTATCGATGAGAACGGACGCAAACGGATCGGACGGTGCATGTAGTGAACGGAAAAACACGCCGCCCAATAAGGCTAAGATAATGATGGGGATTGCTACAAAAAATTTACGCATAGTTGATCTTGTTTCCTTAGGTAGACAATATTTTATTTCAATTGGTTGTTGCGGCAGAGGCGTTTGAATTAGTTTGGCTTTGACTATCATTATTTTGGCGAAGCGTTGCATTTTCGATTATCGAACGGGCATTGTAAACCTCTTCACCCTCTGGCTGTTCTCCCATGCCGGTCAGAATTTCAAGAGTGACTTCATAAAAAGCACGGGAGCCGATGGTGCCGAAATCACCGCCAACCCCAACGCCAACACTTGACCTACGTCCCACACGGCCCGACCCTACGCCGCCGCCAACCGAGACGCCGCCGCGTCGATCACCATCCACCTGTTTTCCAACCACCCGAAACCAGTCTTGATCATTTTCTAGCGTTAGTTCCGCTGCGCGGCGCAATGCAAACTGTTCCACCACAAAAGGGGGGACGCCTCCCGATCCTTTGTAGATCACGCGATAACGCCCTGTTTCAATTTTGGCGTCAGAAAAGCCGAATCTTCCCCCGTTTGCGGCGCTGTAGTCAGCGGGGCCGGCGCTTGCGCAAGCGGTTAGTGTAAGGAGTATCAAGAGTGATATTGGAACAAATTTAAACATAAAACCTCTCCATATAGGGTTTAAAATGGGCTATAAGATAGATTAAGGCCTCAATGGTCGGGTGCGAACCCATATAATCACCTTTTTCCTATAGGTTTATACTATCGTTTTGCCCCGGATTCTACAAGGTGAGTCCATAAGATGGCTCCACAAGATGGCTCCATAAGATAGTCCTACAAGCCAGCCTTGAAAGGCAACTCTATAAGGGGCTCAAAAAGGCAAGCAGGCGCACAAGGCCTAGTACAAGATATGGTAATGCCAAATATATTTGCATCCCTTAACTTCTGACCATTTCTTCTGACCATTTCTTCTGACCATTTCCTCTGGCCAACTCTTCTGGCTTACTGGCCCTTGCCATCTGACCCATGTGCGGTATGAATGCATCACTATTCCCACCTTTTATCGGGGCCATAATTAGGAACGAACCATGTCTGTTACACAAAAAACCAATGATGAATTGCCCGGCTTTCAATGGCAGGACCCGTTAATGCTGGACCTGCAATTAAGCGATGAAGAACGTATGATCCGCGATGCGGCCCATGCCTATTCTCAAGGGGAATTGCTACCAAGGGTAATTTCTGCCTTTAGAGAAGAGCGGTTTGATCGGGAAATCATGACAGAGATGGGCGCTCAAGGGTTGTTGGGTGTGACTTTACCGGAGGAATATGGCGGTGCAGGTGCCAACCACGTGGCTTATGGGTTGGTAGCGCGTGAGGTCGAACGTGTTGATAGTGGTTATCGTTCGGCCATGTCGGTGCAATCATCCTTGGTGATGCACCCGATTTATGCTTTTGGTGATGAGGCGCAAAAAAAGAAATTTTTACCAAAACTGGCAAGCGGTGAATTTGTTGGTTGTTTTGGATTAACAGAAACCGATGGTGGTTCTGATCCCGGGGCCATGCGCTCTAAAGCCACTGAGAGTGATGGCGGCTATATCCTTAAAGGGTCGAAAATGTGGATCACAAATTCACCCATCAGTGATGTGGCTGTAGTATGGGCCAAGCTGGATGATGTTATTCGAGGTTTTATTCTAGAACGCGGTATGAAGGGGTTCTCGACACCCAAGATAGAAGGCAAACTTTCCCTACGTGCTTCTGTGACCGGTGAAATTGTTATGGATGATGTGTTTGTGCCAGAAGAAAACCTGTTGCCAAACGTCAAAGGTTTGCGCGGACCGTTTTCATGTTTAAACAAAGCACGGTACGGAATATCATGGGGGTCCATGGGGGCAGCGGAAGCCTGTTGGTTCGGGGCGCATTCTTATGCTATGGAGCGGGTGGTTTTTGGTAAACCCATTGCCGGCACGCAACTGGTGCAGAAAAAGCTCGCGGACATGCAAACAGACATTGCCCTTGGATTGCAAGGGGCACTTCAACTTGGCCGAATGCTGGATCAAGGTATTTGGGCGCCTGAAGCTATTTCATTGATGAAGCGTAACAATTGCGGCAAAGCATTGGATGTAGCGCGCGTGGCGCGGGATATCCATGGGGGCAATGGTATTTCAGAAGAATATCACGTACTTCGCCACGCCATGAATCTTGAAACGGTGAATACATATGAGGGAACCCATGATGTGCATGCTCTTATTTTGGGGCGTGCGCAAACAGGCATTCAAGCATTTATGTAGATGATCAATATCTGAATAAAACTATGGTGATATTTTGCTTAAACGATCTATAGGGTTTTTCTTATATACGGTTTTGTTTATGGGCCTGATCAGTGTGGGGATTTCTACCTGTTCTGAAAAATCCGGCACTGAGTTGGTCACGAGTGAGCATCGTAAAAGTGAACAAGGTAAGCGTGGAAAAAGTAAGGGCGAATTCACCAAGAACAAAGATGATAACAAGAAGTCTCGAGAGGACAGTATGACACAAAATTTTACGCCTTATCAGTGGAATACTCTTGATAGAAAAGCGCCTTTGATCATCGCCCATCGCGGGGCAAGTGGGCGATTGCCGGAACACACACTTGCCGGTTATGATCTGGCTATTGATTTTGGTGCTGATTATATTGAACCAGACCTAGTTATAACAAAAGATGGTGTGTTGGTTGCCCGTCACGATCGCTATTTGTCGACCACTACGGATATTGCGGATCACGAAGAATTTGCGAAACGCAAAACCGTTAAAGAAGGGCATGACGGAGCGGATTGGTTTGTTGAGGATTTTACCCTCGCGGAAATAAAAACACTGCGCGCCGTGCAACCCCGTGCGGGACGCTCCCCCCAATGGGATAGGCAATTTGAAATCCCCACCTTTGAAGAGATTTTACAATTAGCTAATCAACGCTCCCAATCTCTTGGACGGCGTATCGGTGTTTATCCCGAAACCAAACATCCCAAAGCCCTTGAGGCATTAGGTCTTTCTTTTGATGAACCTCTTTTGTCTCTATTGAATAAATATGGGTATAAGGATGAAAATGATCCTGTCTTTATTCAATCTTTCGAGACCGAGAATTTAATACGGTTGCGCCCCGTCACAAACATCCGGTTTATTTATCTAGTGGATAAAGCCCCTGAAATAAAGTTCGCGCAAATTGCAAAATTTGCGAACGGCATTGGCCCCTATAAGCTTTTATTGACCGATGCCGAGGGGAGGGATAACGGATTTATCAGGCAAGCCCATGATGCGGGATTGGCGGTTCATCCTTGGACATTCCGTGATGATGACGTGTCAGCGATTTTTGACGGGGATGGTCGGCGTGAAATGGAACATTATATGCGCCTTGGTATCGATGGTCTATTTTCCGATTTCGCTGATACGGCTTATAGCGTGCGTCAGACCCTCAGCAGGGCGTCAAAATAGTGACCATCACGTAACGGTGAAATAAAAAATCCGGAATTTGATGGGTAATCGCGTTTTAGGCGAGTGCTTCGATAAGACTACCCTTTTTGGGCCCAATCGCGACAACTTATATAGGCTAAAATTGCCAAATTTAGGACTATAGACTGCTAATTTAAGCTATTGAAATAGTGAGTCTTATTTTTATCAGATTGTATAATGTTTTTGTGGGCGTTTTTCCCTAAAAAAACACTCAAAATTAGGAGTCTAGGGTTATTTATGGCGTGAAGTTTGAACGATCTCATTGGTGACTTGACGAGACTAGACTACTCGCGCAGGAACACCATGCTGTCATGATAGAATAGAGTTTATGAAAAAGGATGATGAAAAAATATTATTTTCGAAATCTTTAATTCGCACAAAAGAACTATGCGAAGGCCTATTCTATTACGACAACCATAATAATCGCGAACCCCGTCATGAAGCCCGTGTTAAAAAAAGACTGGATGTAAAGACCGAACCGGAAACAACAAAAGAAACGGTCACATCCGGGCAAATGACAAAGTTGGAAACAAATGCGGTTAAGGCACTTGGTGTTCTTGACCAAGCTGGAGATCATATGAGTGAGCAAACGCCTTTACCCTATTCGCCTTTAACATTGCGGGTGCCAGAGCCCCAGTGCCGCCCCGGTGATACGCCTGACTTTAGCAATATGGTTGTTCCTGCTGCGGGGGCTGTGCGGCGCCCTGCGATTGATATCAAGGCTAGCGAAATCCACGACATGGCCTATTCGATCATTCGGATTTTGGATAATGATGGGGAACCTGTTGGCGATTGGGCCGAAGATGGTCTTGATGATGATGCGTTACGCCGTGGTCTGCGTGATATGATGAAAGTGCGCGCGTTTGATGCACGCATGTTGATGGCCCAGCGACAAGGCAAAACCTCTTTCTATATGCAAGCTTTGGGAGAAGAGGCGATTGCTTGTGCCCATGCCAAAGCCTTGCGTAAAGGGGATATGAATTTTCCGACCTATCGCCAGCAAGGGTTATTGTTGGCCAATGATTATCCGGTCGAAACCATGATGAACCAAATCTATTCGAATGCGGAGGATCCTTTAAAGGGGCGGCAATTGCCGATTATGTATTCGTCAAAAGAAGATGGTTTTTTTACCATATCAGGCAATTTGGCCACCCAATATATTCAAGCCGTTGGTTGGGCCATGGCGTCAGCCATTAAGGGGGATACCTCGATTGCTTCAGCGTGGATTGGGGATGGCTCAACCGCCGAGTCAGATTTTCATTCGGCTCTTGTATTTGCGTCCACCTATCAAGCACCAGTGGTTTTGAATGTGGTGAATAATCAATGGGCGATTTCTACGTTTCAGGGCATTGCCGTGGGCGAGGGTGGAACATTGGCGGCGCGGGCGCTTGGTTTTGGCATTCCCGCTTTGCGCGTGGACGGCAATGATTATCTGGCTGTTTATGCTGTTTCGAAATGGGCCGCAGAGCGAGCGCGCCGCAATTTGGGACCTACCATGATTGAATATGTTACCTATCGTGCTGGGGGACATTCTACATCAGATGAACCTTCTGCATACCGACCAAAAGAGGAATCCACAGCGTGGCCTTTAGGTGATCCGCTTGAACGGATGAAAGAGTTCTTGATTAAAAGAGGGGCATGGTCACAAGAGCGTCATGTGCAAGCGCAATCGGAAATAGAGAGCGAGATTGTTCTGGCGCAAAAATCCGCAGAAAAGAACGGCACACTACACGCTGGAAATAAAGTATCCGCCAGCGAGATGTTTGAAGGCGTTTATAAAGAGATGCCGGAAAATTTACGGCGTCAGCGCCAAGAAGCGGGAGTATAACCCCATGGCAAGAATGACAATGATTGAAGCGCTAAGAAGCGCGATGGATAATATGATGGAACGCGATAAAAATGTTGTCGTGTTTGGCGAAGATGTAGGCTATTTTGGTGGCGTGTTTAGATGTACGTCGGGATTGCAGGAAAAATATGGCAAGAGCCGTTGTTTTGATGCCCCGATTAGCGAAAGCGGCATTGTAGGCGCAGCGATCGGGATGGCGGCAAATGGTTTGCGTCCATGTGTGGAAATTCAGTTTGCGGATTATGTGTATCCAGCCTATGACCAGATAACCCAGGAGGCTGCGCGTATTCGCTATCGCTCCAATGGTGATTTTACGGCTCCGATCACGATCAGAATGCCAACGGGGGGCGGTATTTTTGGAGGGCAAACCCACAGTCAAAGCCCCGAGGCTTTGTTTACCCATGTGGCCGGATTAAAAACTGTTATTCCGTGTAACCCCTATGATGCCAAGGGGTTGTTGATTTCAGCGATAGAAGATGATGATCCGGTGATGTTCCTTGAACCCAAGCGGCTTTATAATGGGCCTTTTGATGGTCATCATGATCGTGCCATTACCCCTTGGTCAAAACATGAAGCGGGTGAGGTGCCGGAGGATTATTATAATATTCCCCTAGGTAAGGCGGCCATTCGCCGTGAGGGCCAAGCGGTTACAGTGCTGGCTTATGGCACCATGGTTTATGTGGCGTTGGCGGCGGCTGAAGAGACTGGCATTGACGCGGAAGTCATTGACCTGCGCACTTTGGTTCCTCTTGATATCGATACGATTGAGAAATCGGTTAAAAAAACAGGACGCTGCGTTGTGGTTCATGAAGCCACTAAAACTTCCGGCTTTGGCGGCGAATTGTCTTCACTGGTTCAAGAAGCATGTTTTTATCATCTTGAAGCCCCTGTTGTGCGGGTGGCGGGTTGGGATACTCCTTATCCACACGCGCAAGAATGGTCGTATTTTCCAGGACCCGAGCGGGTTGGCAATGCATTGAAAACTGTGATGGAGGACGCGTAATGGGTCTTTATACAATAAAGTTACCAGATGTTGGTGAGGGTGTTGCCGAAGCCGAACTGGTTGAGTGGATGGTGGAAGAAGGTCAAGCCATTGTTGAGGATCAGGTTTTAGCTGCTGTGATGACCGATAAAGCCACTGTGGAAATTCCATCCCCTGTTGAAGGTGTTTTAAGCTGGCGCGGGGCCAGTATCGGTGAAGTGATTGCTGTGGGCTCTCCCATAATCCGTATCGAGATTGACGGAGAGGGGAATAGCGATGGATTGGATGTTGATACCCCCGCGAACAATAGTGATGCAAAACCCCCGCAAGATAGCGTAAAATCCCCAGCAGAACAGCCGGCAGCAGGAAGTGCGCAGCCGCTTGTCTCGGCGCAATCAGTGGTCGGAGATAATAAACCGGTTTCTAAAAGTTCGACACCGGCAAATGAATTTAAATCTTCAAAAATGTCTGCTGGTAATGCGGTTGCGGCGCGCGCCGAGGGGGAAAGCCCTCTTGCGTCTCCCGCTGTGCGATTGCGGGCCCGTAATGTGGGGATTGATTTGCGTATGGTTGCGGGCAGTGGCCCTGCGGGGCGGATTACCCATGATGATATTGATCAAATCATAGCTAAAGGCCCACAAAGTGGTGGCGGCTCTGGCCGGGGCGGCCTTGTTGCGAACACGCAAATTACCGATGTGCCGGTGATTGGTTTGCGCCGGAAAATTGCTCAACAAATGAGCATCGCCAAAGAGCGTATTGTGCCGATCACCTATGTGGATGAAATTGATGTCACCGCGTTAGAAGAATTACGGGCACGTCTTAATAAGAATAAAAAAGACCATCAACCAAAATTGACCATGTTACCGTTTTTGATGAAAGCCATGATTAAGGCGATTGGTGAATTGCCGCAAATGAATGCGCTTTATGATGACGAAACGGGTGTCGTGCATCAATATGGCGGTGTGCATATTGGTGTTGCTACGCAAACGCCAAACGGTCTGATCGTACCTGTGGTGCGCCATGCCGAAGCACGAACCGTGTGGGAATGCGCGGAGGAGGTCTTGCGGTTGGCGCAAGCTGCCCGTGATGGATCGGCCCGCCGCGATGAATTGTCAGGGTCCACCATAACGATTACCTCGTTGGGGGCCATGGGCGGGTTAGTGACAACGCCCGTGATTAACCACCCTGAAGTCTCAATCATCGGGGTCAATAAAATGCAAGTGCGGGCGATTTGGGATGGAACACAATTTATCCCCCGTAAGATTATGAATTTGTCATCCAGCTTTGACCACCGGATTATTGATGGTTGGGATTGTGCATTGTTTATTCAACGTATTAAAGGCTTGCTTGAATCACCTGCTGAAATTTTTATAGACGAATAGGGTAGTTTCCATGAAAGACCAAAATTGTTCCCTGCTTGTGATTGGCGCTGGACCGGGTGGGTATGCCGCGGCTATTCGCGCTGGCCAGTTGGGTATTGATACAATTATCGTTGATAAGCAAAAACCCGGGGGCACCTGTTTAAATGTCGGGTGTATTCCGTCTAAAGCGCTTATTCATGTTGCTGATGAATTTTATAAAGCAACCCATTTTGCTAATGGCTCTGATATTGGCATTAGTGTTTCTGGCGCAAAAATCGATTTACAAAAATCAGTGGCTTGGAAAGATGGCATTGTTAAACGCCTTAATCAAGGGGTGAGTGGGCTTTTAAAAAAATCAAAAGTTCAACAAATTGAAGGCACAGCAAAATTTATAGACGGCAAAACCGTCTTGGTAGAAACTAATGAAGGGGAGCAACGGATTAGCTGTAAAAATATTATTATTGCAACGGGTTCTGTGCCTGTGGAATTACCGTTTTTACCATTTGAAGGGCCTGTTATTTCTTCAACGGGTGCCTTGTCTCTTGGCGAAGTGCCTGAGAATTTTGTTGTTGTTGGCGGCGGATATATTGGTCTTGAAATGGGGATTGCTTACGCAAAAATGGGGGCCAAGGTTACGATTGTGGAAGCGGCGAAAAATATTCTTCCCCAATATGATACCGCTTTAACCAAGCCTGTTTTAACCAAGTTGAAAAAGCTTGGCGTTACGGTGATGCTTGACACCAAGGCCAAAGGTTTAAATGAAAAGCAAACCAAGCTTGTGGTTGAGCGCGCCAATGGCGAGCTTGAAAAATTGCAAGCGGATAAAGTTTTGGTCACTGTCGGGCGTAAGGCCAATACGAAAGGGTTTAACCTTGAAGGCTTGATGCTGGATATGGAAGGGCCGTTTATCAAGATTAATCAAAAATGCCAAACATCAATGAACGGTGTTTACGCTATTGGTGATGTTACGGGGGACCCGATGTTGGCCCACCGTGCCATTGCACAAGGGGAAATGACGGCGGAAATTATTTCCGGTATTAACCGTGAATGGGACAAACAGGTTGTACCGGCCATTTGTTTTACGGACCCTGAAGTGGTGGTCGCCGGACTTTCTCCTGGTGAAGCGAAACAAGCCGGATTTGACATTATCACTAATGAGTTCCCTTTTATGGCCAATGGTCGCGCCATGACCATGGAAGCCGAAGAGGGATTTATACGGATTGTTGCTCGCGCGGACAATCATGTTGTGTTGGGGATACAAGGTGTTGGCGGCGGCGTTGCCGAACTGTCAGCCAGTTTCTCGCTGGCGATTGAAATGGGGGCAAGGCTTGAAGATATTGCCTCGACTATTCACGCCCACCCGACCCAAAGTGAAGCATTCCAGGAGGCAGCGATGCGCACATTAGGGCACGCACTGCATATCTAAGCGCCCAATTCAAACATCAATAAAAGTGTTTTCTGACGGTCCCGAAAATTATCGTCAGAAATAATATAGATAAAAGTACGCCCTGATTGATCTGTGCGAACAGATATGCCTTCAAAATTATCAAGCTTATGGAGCAGACCAAAGCTTGCTAGTTTTTTTGGTTTTATAGTTTTGAAGGATAGGGGGTCATTTGGCCCTTGGTTGATTTCTTTATCCAGAGGGAATGAAGATAAGCGGGCATATAAACCAGAGCGCTTATGAAAATAACGCTCCAGAAAATATAAACTACCTTGATGATAAGTGACATCGGTGATGCTAAACTTTTTCGTTTTCTTTACAAAAAACGGGGTTTGCTGATTGTTTTGAATAATATATCCGGGGGTATCAGATTTTTTATGATCAGGGTTTTGTTCAGCAAGTGTAATCACGGTAGAAGAATTAATCCGTGCGACGGATTCTAATGATTTATTATTACGCAGCTTCTTTAAGTGATTGAAATCGGATAATCGTCCTTGATGTAAAATAATGCCATCGGGTTGAATTTGATAGTGTTCAATTCTGGGGTGGCCTTCAAAAGATACCAATAATTCAGAACCGGTTTGCTCTACGCTTTCGCTATCCCCTTGTGAAAAGCGCGATATATTCTGATCTCCTAAGAGGGTCAAAATGGCGCCCTTGTGGGCCCCGCTTAATTGACCTTGTGCGTTATAGTCCAGAGATAGTTTTAACCAGTGGGAGCGATCAGATACGGCTAATAATTGTCTACCGTCTTCGCTGATGGACAAACCGGAATAGCCGCCAAATTTTTTGGAGTTACTTTTAAGTTCTAACCCGCCGTGATAAATCAATTTACCAGTACGAAAAGATTTGTTTGCGCTTACTGTTCGGCTGAGTTGATGGGGCGCAGTTTTTATGTCAATTTTTTCCCATTGATGCCCATATTTATTTGATGGCACTGGTAATGAAGATATTTGACCCCACCCTTGATAAGGAAGAAGCAGAAATAAAGACACTAATAAACTATAAAAAATAATGCGTATAAACCGTAAAGCCATAATAAAATTCTTTTATAATCGTCGCCGTTTAATTATTTTTATCTTCGTCAAATAATTCTGCCAGCTTATCAACCATGGCGCTGCCCAATTGGTCGGCATCGACGATTGTTAAAGCCCGTTGGTACCAACGGGTAACATCATGACCAATGCCAATGGCCAATAATTCAACGGGGGATTTGTTTTCTATTTCGTCGATGACATCGCGTAAATTCCGCTCCAGATAAGCGCCGCCATTGGCAGAAGATGTGGTGTCATCCACGGGTGCGCCGTCAGAAATGACCATCAGAATGCGTCTTGCTTCTGGCCGCACCATCAGTCGGTCATGGGCCCATATTAAGGCTTCCCCATCAATATTTTCTTTTAAAATTCCCTCTTTCATCATCAAGCCGAGAGATGAACGAGCGCGCCGCCAAGGGGAGTCTGCCCCTTTGTAAATAATATGGCGCAAATCATTGAGCCGTCCCGGTTTAGCCGGACGATCTTCACTCACCCATTGCTCACGTGATGCGCCGCCCTTCCATGCTTTGGTGGTGAAGCCAAGGATCTCCACCTTAACGCCACAACGCTCTAGGGTGCGGGCCAGAATATCAGCGCATATGGCTGCGATAGTGATGGGACGCCCCCGCATTGAGCCTGAATTATCGATCAGTAGGGTGACGACTGTATCACGAAATTCCTGGTCTTTTTCCCGTTTAAACGATAGAGGTTGCATCGGGTCGATAACGATACGGGCCAACCGCGCTGCGTCAAGAACGCCTTCATCAAGGTCAAACATCCAGCTTCTATTTTGTTGTGCCATGAGTTTACGTTGTAGCTGGTTGGCCAAACGGGAGACAATGGCATGGAAGTTCTCGAGTTGACGATCGAGGGTTCGGCGTAACCGCAATAATTCTTCCGGATCACACAAATCACTGGCTTCGGCAATCTCGTCAAACTCTGTTGTATACGGTTTATAATGGTCACCATTATCGCCAGATTGTGACTGTTGACCCATGGTGGCGTTAGCATCTTGGGATGTTTCTTCGTCTTGGTCATTTTCCAGATCGAAATCCTGATCGCTGCCTTGGGCTTCGCTATCGTTTATCTCATCCCCGTCGGGCATGGCGTCATCGGGGTTTTCTGCGGTTGGATCACTTTCTTCATCATCAGGTGATTTATTATCGTTCTCGTGATCGTTCTCGTCTTCGCTTTCTTGATTATCGTCTTCTTGATCCCCTTTTTCTTCATCATCCAGTTCAAGATCACGGATGACATCTCTTGCCAGTTTGGCAAAACTGCCCTGATCTTCCAGATGATCAATATTGCTGAGGGCATCAAAGCTTTTGCCCGCTTTGTCTTTTAATTGTTGTAGCCAGAATTCGAGTAAGGGTTTTGCGGAATGTGGGGCAGGGCGACCCGTCAGTTTTTCCCGCAAGACTAACGCCGCCGCATCGGCAAGGGGGGTGATATCATCATCGCTTCGATTATCGTTGGTTTTTAGTTTAAAGCTTTGCTCTAAGGCTGCAGCAAGATTATCGCCAACCCCTTCCATGGCTCTTGCGCCAATGGCTTCGATGCGGGCATTTTCAAGGGCTTTAAACACGACCCGTCCGGCTGTATTTTTCGGGGCTAATTGTTCGTGGGTGATGGCGTCGTGATGGGCAAGACGCAAAGCCGCGGCATCTGCTTCGCCGCGCGTGATCGCCGCGGTTTCCCGATTGATAATCCGGTCTGGCAAGGGTATCCGCGCCGTCGTGCCAGCAACTTGCATGACATCGCCACCAAAGCTGACATCCACTTCTTGGGTGGCGCTTAAGGCTTTGGTTGTTTGAAGAAGGGCCCTTTTAAAGGCCTCACGCATCTCTTGTGTTCTATCCATGGGGGGAACATATATCCCCTTGGGTAAAACCCCAAGTGCGGATTGCAAGAAATCGTCAGTTTTTTACGCGAAATAGTTAGATGCCCGATAGGCTAAAAAAGCCGATCTTCAGTGTCGTCTGATAAAGACGGTTGGGTTGGTTTATTCTTTGCCTCGATCTCGTCAGCGGGCTCGTCAGCTGGCGTGAGGCGAGTGCTCATTTCTTTTGCGCGTCTGACAAAGTCGCGGTTTTCTGCGCGCCTCGCCCATGCTTTACTCCAGCTACGGGGCCAGAAATGCGTTGGCCAAATCCGATATTTGCGTGTCAGGAAGTTCTTGTTCTTTTTGCGTTTGATCTTTGCCTGTTTAGCCAGTAGCAAACTTTCCTCGAACATGGCCGCTTCATTTTCAGATGCAATAAGCGTTGTGTCATTGTCTTCATTGTCGAGTGTGCCATTATCGTGGTTTAATAGAGCCGCTTTTAACGCCAGTGCTTTTTGTTCCTTACGGGGTAGGGGCTCTTGTGTTTTGTCATCCGATTGATCATCAATGTTTTCATAATCATCATCATACAGATTAGTTGTCGCGCCGGTTATCTCGTTTGCAATTTTGATGTCGCTATCTGTTTCCCAAGTGGGTTCAGGGCCGTCAACGATGTTAAGACGTAAGGGCTTATAATCACCAGCGTCGTCATCTGCATCAAGGGTTTTTGGTTCACTGTTCTGGGTGGGGACTGGCGCTGATTGTTGATTTGAAATGGGTGTCTTGTTGGGTTTGCGAGGACCCTTAGGCACGAGATCATTGGGGGAGATCAGGAAAATACTGTCTTCGATGGCAGAAGATTGTTTTTCTTCTTGCAGATTATTTTCCTGTAAAGACGTTTTCTCATATTCGATGACATTGTCTTCGTCAATTTGAACATTGGTTATTGCTATTTGATAGGCTTCCACATTTTTAATTTGAATATTTGATTTAAAATTCTCTTGCAATGCGAGTTTACGGGGGGCATTGGGCAGCTGAACGCCGATTTCTTTTTCTTCAGGGTTTATTGAATCAGCAAAGCCGTCTTGCTCGATAGAAATTTCTTGTTCGGCTGAGACTTCTAGACCGCTTGGGTTTTCTAATTCAGGTGGGCGGCTTTCTAACTCAAGCGGGGTTTCTGGCTCAAGCGGGATTTCTGGCTTGGCAGGTGTTAAGCTTTCCGTAGTAAGCGTTTTTGATGGCTCTGCTATAATTTCTTCGGTTTGCCCCTTATTGTCTGAAGAGGGGGTTGGTTCCGGTTTTGTCGCTATTTTTTCATTTTTAGCTTCTTGATTGTTAGCGTCTAGGTTTTTAACGTCTAGCTTTTCAGCTATTGAGCTTTCAGTATACTGGGTTTTAAATTCACCTTCAACACTCTCGGTATCACGCTCGCTATCACGTTCGATGTCTTGAGTGTCTTTTGAGGGGGCCAGCGCTTTAGTATCAGATGATTGCGCTTCTCGTGTTTCGTCCGTTGGGTGTTCGCTCTCTTCCAGCGTCTCTATTTGCTCTTGATCATCAAATAAAAGTGGATTGGGCATAATGGCCTCATTATCCTTTGTTTTATCAAGAGGAAGCGGGGAGGGTTGTGTGGCTTTTGGTTTGTCACCATCATTAACAAATTCAGTAGACAGCCTATCTTGTAGGCCGCGAGCAGCGGCTGGCGGTTTCTTGTTAATTTCTTTGCTGGGGGTTAGGCCAAGTTTTTCGCGCCTCGCGGCAAGTTCAGCCCGTAAAACATCACTGCCTTTTCGTTGGGCCAGAATTGAGGCTTTTCGTTTGGCCCGCTCCGCTGTTGTCTCTGTAGTCGATTGGGGTGTTATAGAAGCCTGATCTTTGGAAGTCTGGTCCTTGGAAACCTGGTCTTTGGAAATCTGAGACTCTTTAATTTGTTGGTTATCAATATTTGTTTCGTTGGACGTGGGTGCATTATCCGTAACGGCTGGTGCATTGCTTTGTTTTAGCGAAGATGTTTTTTTGTTGTTATCCGTTTTGGGTTGTTCTCTAAACAGATCATTGAGTTGACGATCGCTTATAGGGGAGAGTTCCAGCCGTTCACGGACAGTATTAATATGGTTTGATTTAAAATCTTTTAGGGGGCCAACCTTGCCTAGGTGATTGCCTTGGGCCGCATTAAACCCGAGCCCGCAAAGAGCCCGTAAAGATGCTTGGTCTTCAACACCGACCGCTGCGATTGCGCATTGATTATCTTTAGCAATGTCCAGTAATTCGGATATGGCACTCAGCCCCGGCCCTCTGACTGTGCGGGCGAAACGCAATATGGCGGCGCCCCCGGTTTTTATTTCGTCAAACGGAAATGGCGAGACTTCGCGGATAAAATCATTGGCGCGCCCACGAACTTCTATAGCTAATCGTGCACCCGTCTCTTTAAGTTTTAAAAACTGGTTTTTGGCCGCTTCCTGATTCACAGTCACAGGCGGCATTGGACATTCTAAAGTCACTTCGTTTGCGGGGAAATTATATTCTCTCAACAAAACAGTTAAATGGGATGCTAATGCTTCATCTTGTAAGTCGGTCAGGGCTAAATTGATCGAGAAACCGGGGCCATAATTGCCGCGCCATTCAAGATAGTTTTTGAAGGACTCGTCAAGGACATACCGTGATAACTCACTCATACGGCCTTGGGATTCAAAAAAGGATATAAAAGCGCCGGGAGGCAAAATGCCAAGAGATGAATGGCGCCAGCGGATAAAACTCTCCATACGCGAGAGAGAGCCATCGTTCAGGTTGAAGATGGGTTGGAATAATACCTCGAAATCACGCTGCTCAAAAGCGTTATCGATATCAATGTTTGACAGCCTGACAGCCTGCGCGCCCATCTTAAGCTTCCCTCTGGATGTATGGTACCCGAAATGGTCACCTCAACTACCCCCCTCAGAAAACCCGCGAGGCTTCCCTTTTTTAATTGTAGGAGCCAGGGGGTTAATACACTTTAAACGGAATCTAATTCCGGCAATATTTATACAAATTAATGATTGTTTGTGGGGTGATTTGCTGTCTTGATACAAGAGTGAATTTTAGCTCCTAACAATTTAATTTATAAACTCAGGTGATTGTTTATATGGGGGCTAACCTTCCAAGCTTGTGTTGGATAAAAGAATGGCAATTTACGCAGAAACCGTTTTTTAAAAACGGCTTTGATTATCTTGTTACAAGATTAAACTATTGTTTTAAAATAAGAATATTAAATATTGATAGAGGCTTTTAAAACCATTTTAATATTCGAATTGTTCGGCCAGAATGCGTTCCCCTAAGGATTGACCCTTATCAAAAAGGATGGTCATGGAGTGGGTCCGGTCTTCATGGGCTCTGACTGATATAACGTCACGGACTTCCTGATTGTCAGCAACGGCGGCCACGGGCCTGTGCTCGTGTGATAGGACCTCTATCTTGAGGCGGGCATCTTGCGGTAATAAAGCCCCTTTCCAGCGGCGGGGCCGAAATGCACTAATCGGCGTAAGGGCCAACATGCGCGAATCCAAGGGCAAAATCGGACCATGGGCAGAAAGGTTATAAGCGGTTGAGCCTGCCGGTGTCGCTAACAACGCACCATCACAAATAAGGCGTTCCATCCTTACCTTATCATTAATGCTGATTTTCAGTTTTGCGCTTTGGCGTGTTTGGCGCAACAAAGAGACCTCGTTAATGGCCATGGCTTCAACTATTCTTCCATCACGGGTTTGCGCTGTCATGGCGAGAGGGTGAATAATGGCCGATTCCGCACTTTCAATGCGTTCAATCAGCTTATCCTCTTTGTAATTATTCATCAAAAAGCCGACAGTGCCTTGATTTAGGCCATAAACGGGTTTTGAATTATGCATGTGAGAGCGTAAAACGTCTAGCATCAGCCCATCGCCGCCAACGGCAACAATAATGTCTGCTTCTTGGGGGTCTATATGCCCATAGCGGGTTCGTAAAACATCGCCTGCTTGCGTTGCATTTGGGGTGGTGCCAGCAATGATCGCGAGTTTCATACGCTATATTTCGGTTAAGGCTATATTTTGGTTAAAAGTGATTATTCTGATAAGGTAAGTCATCAAAATATTTTTGCAACACCCTTGATATAGTGCGATGGGGAATAATGTGTCGGGTTTGCTTTCATCAAGGTTGCCCATAATTGTTGAGGTCAAAATTCTTTATGTCGAAATTCTATTCCAGTAGTTTGCAAAAGCAATCAGCAGAATTGTTTGATGTTTCATCAGATATTGATGCTTTTCGCGGTGCGCTTTTACGGCAGTTTCAATCGTTACGTCAAAACAGCATGACATTGGCCGCGCCATTATCACCGGAAGACTGGATGGTCCAGTCGATGGAAGATGCTAGCCCAATTAAATGGCACTTGGCCCATACGAGTTGGTTTTTTGAATCGTTTATTCTCAAAATATATGATCAGGATTACAAAGTTTTTGATGATAGTTTTTCGTATTTTTTCAATTCCTATTATCAACAAATTGGAAAAATGCAAAAGCGTTCAGAGCGCGGATTATTGTCAAGACCCTCTGCGCAGCAAGTTAAAGATTATAGAGCCCATGTGGACCATGCAATGGCGGTATTGTTCGAAAATGCCGAAGAGGATTTGTTGCCCAAGTTAAAAAATCTGATTGATCTTGGTTGTGCCCATGAAGAGCAACACCAAGAATTAATGCAAACAGATATATTGCACGGCTTTTATCAAAATAAAGACTTGCCCGCAGCCTATGAACCCCTTTCACCTTATAAAGAAAGTGTTCTGCATCATATTTCAAATGATAATAAAGATAGAGATTGTCATGATAATGGTCATCAAGCTGGCTTTGACGCTGAATGGATATCTTATCCGGGGGGACTAGTAGAGACAGGGGCAAACCTTGACGAATTTGCTTTTGATAATGAATATCCCAACCATAAATACCATCTAAACCCGTTTGAGCTTTTATCACGTCCTGTCAGCAATCGTGATTATATTAAATTTATTAATGATGGTGGTTATCGCAATGTTCAACACTGGCTTGCTGATGGCTGGGCCTATGCGCGCGCCCATAATTGGGAAATGCCGCTTTATTGGCGATTGGGAGATGATGGCCATTATTATCAGTATACATTGTTTGGAGAGCGTCGATTGAACCTTGATGAGGCCGTGCGTCATGTTTCCTATTACGAAGCGTTTGCTTACGCCTCTTGGGCGGATGCCTGGTTGCCAACAGAAACAGAATGGGAAGTTGCGGCAGCCAGTGATTGCCAAGATCAATTTGATAAGGGGCATTTTTTGGAAAATGGGTGCCCCGAATTAAGCGATCATTATATCAAACGAAGCCTTGGGGATGATCACACCCATCATGGTTTGCAAAACATGTTCGGGACTGTTTGGGAGTGGACGCAAAGTCCTTATACGCCTTATCCGGGATATAAACCGGCGGCAGGTGCAATCGGAGAGTATAACGGTAAATTTATGTCCAGCCAGATGATATTGCGGGGCGGATCAAGCGCGACCCCTAAAGGGCATGTGCGGGCGAGCTATCGCAATTTTTTCCCGCCTCATGTGCGCTGGCAATTTTCCGGTTTTCGATTGGCAAGATAAAGGCGCCGATCATCCAGCGTATTTTTGACCGGACTAGCAATTAGAAGGTGCGCATAGGCGGATTATGCTTTATACTTGATGCTTACAACACTATTTATAAAATATGCTTGCAAAAAATAAATTGATACAATCAACTACTGAGAGCGTAAACGGAGCGAGATAAGATATAAAAATCTATGGATCAAACGCCAGTTTGCCCCAACTCGTTACACCTCAGGCTCTCACTTTAAAGAATTAGAGCCGAAATCGTGTGAAATTGTTGAAATGAATGTCTGATTTACAACCTGCTGAAGGGGCTTAACGGTTTTTGACTCAGGCTCTGACAGATTTATAATTAAAAAATTAATGCCATTTGGGAGGCTAATATTTTGACCATGATCATGAAAACATCATCTATTGCTCTAATCATTGCGGGTGGGCTTATAACGGAACTATTTACGGGCGGATATTTAGCCTCAACCGCTAATGCTCAACAGGCAGTCAATACTCAACAAACAATCAATGCCAATCAAATTGATGAAGTGGCCACCAAAACCATACAAGATGAAACCACGGATCCGCGTTTTATCAATGATTGGGTGGCGCAATTGCCTGAACATCCAACAGTGCCAAGCCCTAGAGATTTTTTGGGGTATACGATTGGTAGTGAAGGGACGTTGACCCATGTTGATGATATTCAGCGTTATTTTGAAGCATTGGCCGAGGCTAGCCCTCGCGTTGAGTTGGTAACGGTGGGACAAAGTGCCGAAGGGCGCGATATGATTATGGCGATTATCGCCGATGAAAACACATTAAAAAATATTGATCGGTATAAAGAGATAACCAATGCTTTGGCGAATGCTGATGAGACGAGCGAGGAAGAGGCAAAAGCCCTGGTCGAAGAAGGAAAACCGATTTACTGGGTGACGGCGGGTCTTCATTCCACTGAATTGGGTCCCCCTGAAACAGCGGTTGAACTTGCTTATCGGTTAGCGGTTGAAGAACGCCCGACATTTCAAAAAATCAGAAAAGAATTGATCACCTTGATCACGCCGGTTTTAGAAGTTGATGGGCGGGCGCGTCAGGTGGAGTGGACCAAACGTCATGTTACCGATTTTGAGGATTATAATGACACCCCGCCTAAAAGCCCGCCATTTTGGGGGCATTATACCTTTCATGATAATAATCGTGACGGGTTGGCCATTAGCCAGCCTTTGACACAAAATTATGTGAAAGCTTTTTATGAATGGCAACCGACTTTTTCCCTTGATATGCATGAATCAGTGCCCCTGCTTTATGTGTCCACAGGCACGGGGCCCTATAATAGTGCGGTGGATCCGATCACGATTACCGAGTGGCAATCTATTGCTAATTATGAAGTATCAAGATTAACCGGACTTGGTATGCCGGGTGTATGGACGTGGGGGTTTTATACGGGTTGGTATCCAGGATATTTATTATGGGTAACTAATAATCATAATGCTAATGGCCGGTTTTATGAGACATTTGGTAACCAAGTGGCGAAAACTGTTGAACGTGATTTAACCAATAGCCGCTTTGCTGGCGACAAGGTCATCGATAAGACATGGTATCGTGCTGACCCGCCCGAGCGCAAATTCGATTGGTCCATGCGAAATAATACGAATTTTATGCAGTCCGGTGTGATTTCTTCATTGGAATTTATTGCCAATACACCAAAAGTCTATTTGACTAATTTTTATAAAAAAGGTGTCAACGCAAAAACCCGTGCGATTGAAGAAGCACCTTATGCTTTTTCTATTCCTGTTGATCAAGATGATGTTAATGCCAGCCAAGATTTAATTGATATGCTGAGCAATCACGGCATTCATGTAAGTGTCGCTCAGCGTTCTTTCGGGGAAGATAAAGGTAAAATCAACCGCGGAGATCTGGTTGTTAAACTTGACCAACGTTATGGCCCCTTGGCGCAAAATCTGTTGGAAAATCAGAAGTTTCCGGAAAAAGTGCAAGTCTCTCCCTATGATGATGTCGCATGGACTTTAGGGTTGCAATTAGGTGTCGAGGTCAAGCCGATTGATGATAAAGCGGTTTTGGACTTAACGGTGCGGGCGTTGGATGAAGGCGCGGAGCCTTTTAAACAAGACGCCCTTTCCGGCGGCGGACGATACATCCTTGTACCTCATAAAGGGCAAAATGAATTGGGGCCTTTGCGCTTTGCTTTGGGGGCAATTGATGTTTTTTCCGCAAAAGAAGAGTTTTCTATAAGGGGGAGAAAATACCCCGCAGGCACATTGATCATTGATAGTGCCAATGGCAATCGCGATGACATCCGTGCGGCGTTAGAAAAATTTAGCCTTAGTGGCCGCGCTGTTTCTTCACTGCCTAAGGGGGAGCATCATGTGCTGGATGTTCCACGCATTGGCTTGATCCATAGTTGGGTCAGCACCCAGGATGCGGGATGGGTGCGTTATACCCTCGATCAATCGGATGTGCCTTATGATATTGTCACCAAAGATGATGCGCGCCGCGGTAACTTGCGGGATCAATATGATGTGTTGGTGGTTCCGTCTTTTGGTGGTGGCACGACCGCAGGTGATATTGTTAGCGGTGTTGACACCAAATGGTCGCCTCTGGCCTATACAAAAACCGAGGACTATCCAAGCCACGGGATTATTGCCAGTTCACCAGATATTACAGGTGGATTTGGATTTGAAGGCATGGCGGAGATTGAAAAGTTTATCCGCCAAGGTGGCACTATGGTGGGTCTGCGTACGGGAGGTGTGTTGGCCACTGAAACGGGCATCACCCGCAAAATTGGCATAAGTCGCCCCGCTGGTTTGAACACACCCGGCTCGGTCCTATCCACAAAGATTACCGGCTCATCTCCCCTGACTTATGGATATGACCAATTTGATTATGCGTTTCGTACCAATGGCCCCCTCTATCGGGTGGCAGACCGTAATCGTGACCATGTGGTTATGCAGTTTGGTGATAAAATTGTGCCTGAACCCTTTGATGATGAAGAGGCGGATGCGCAGGACGACAAAGCCAAAGAGGATAAACCCAAAGCCCCGCCATTGGTGCGATCTGGTGCCATTTTAAACGGTAAGCAGGTGATGAATGGTACACCAGCTTTATTGCATGAAAAAGTAGGCGACGGGCAAGTGGTGCTTTATGCATGGAACCCCTTACACCGTCATATGAACCATCATGACCATGCTTATTTCTATAATGCATTGCTGTATTGGAATGATTTGGGGGAATGATCCAAACGACTAGACGAAATGAAAGCGCCTTTTTGGGGCTGCTGGTTTTTTCCTTTGAATATTGGATGAATGCATTCTATAGACTTCCTATAGTTTCGAAAAGGTATGAGAATGTTTGCACGCATATTTAAGCCGTCAAAAACGGCGATGCAGTCTGGTCAGGCGAAAACGGCCTATTGGGTACTGGAATTTGATGCGCAAGCCGCCCGCAAGATTGACCCGTTAATGGGTTGGACATCCAGTGCGGAAACCCGTCCCGGCCAAGTGCGGCTGACCTTTGAGGATAAAGAAGACGCGATTGATTATGCGACGCGCAACAATATTCCCTACCAGCTTATTGCGGAAAAGAACCACACAAGGGTCATCAAGGCTTATGCCGATAATTTTCAATTTCAGCGGCGTAAACCCTGGACCCATTAATCTGCCATAGTATTAAACTAAAGATGGTGGCTTTGATCTGGTTAAAAGAGAAATTGATTTTATAAATCGCCTCATGGGTGAAAACGATATTAAAAATCACCTTAATCACTTGGCTTTAAAAAATTGAATTGTAAAAAATTGACCTTAGGGACAATACTGATTAGGTAATTGAGATAATCACAGAACACTCTCGTGATTATAAAATATAATGGCTCCGTAGCTCAGCTGGATAGAGCACCGGCCTTCTAAGCCGACGGTCGTAGGTTCGAATCCTACCGGAGTCGCCATTTTTATTTCTTCATTAAAATCAATTGTTTATACCTTAACCGATGATATATCGATGACGGAAAGTGATAGTCGTTATTCTAACGGGTTATTTAATTCAATTATCGCACTGCAAATGTGATCATCAAAAAGGGGTTTACGATAAAGTGTGACTTTTCATTTTTTGTTTAGCCTTGTATGACCAAAGGTCAGTGGATTAGGGATTATGCTTTATTATTTGCCCTATAGCTGATTAACTGTGGGGGTTAGGGTTTGATATGAAAATTGCAATATTGGAAACAGGGTCACCATCAAAAACATTGGTTGAACGCCATGGCGGTTATGCACATATGTTTCAACAAGCCTTTGACGAGGCCGGGTGTGATATTTCTTTTAACCATTATCGCGTTTTTGAAAATAATGTTTTTCCAGCACTTGGCGCTTATGACGGATATATTATTTCGGGATCTCCGTTTGGGGTTTATGAAGATCATGATTTTATTGCTCCCCTTACAGACTATATAAAAATTGCCCTTGAGGCCGATATTCCTATAGTGGGGATTTGTTTTGGGCACCAACTTATGGCGCGTGCCTTTGGGGCGCGGGTTGAAAAATCCGAAAATGGTTGGGGCGTGGGGGTGCACCATTATAAAACCTCTATGCCCATAGATAAAATGCCCCAATGGGTTCAAAAGTCTAAATGGATACAACAAGCCGCAAAGGCGGGTGACAAGATGGGCGCAATGTCTTGTGTTGTGTCCCACCAAGATCAGGTATTGGAAACGCCTGAAAATGCTGAATGTCTAGCGGGGTCTGATTTTTGCCCCAATGGTGTTTTGCTTTATAAGAATGGCATGGGGGTTTCTTTCCAAATGCACCCTGAATTTACCCATGATTTTTCACGAGACCTATTAAACTCGCGCAAAGACCGCATTTTAGCTGATGTTGTCGAGGTTGCGCAAAAAAGTTTAGAGGGCGCGTCTGATCGCCAAAACATGATATTATTGTTGGCTGATTTTTTTCATTATCATATAAATCGTAAAAAAAGCGGTATACAAAGTAATGGTGATAACATAAATGCACTCTCGAAAGATCACTCTGCAACTACAAATATAGATACGAATACGGGCACACGACAAATTGAACAGGAGAAGCAATATGTCTGATATGACACTTTATATCGGGAATAAAAACCTATCATCATGGTCGCTGCGCCCATGGATGTTGTTAAAACATAGCCGGATTGATTTTCGGGAGGTTTTAATCCCCCTTGATAAGCCTGAAAGTAATGCTGAAATTCTGCGCCATTCCCCCTCTGGCTTGGTGCCAGCGCTTGTTCATAATGGGCAAACTGTTTGGGACTCATTAGGAATATGTGAATATTTAAATGATTTGTATCCTGAGAAAAACCTCTGGCCAGCAGACAGGAAAATAAGAGCCGTTGCACGGTGTATTTCATCGGAAATGCATGGGGGTTTTCCTGATTTGCGCCAAGCATGGCCCATGAATTATACGCGTAATGCGATGAGCCATTTGGCCTCTCCCGCTGTTAGCAATGATATTCAACGTATTATTGATATATGGTCTATGTGCCGAAAGCGTTTTCATCAATATGGCCCGTTTTTGTTTGGCCAGTTTTCTATTGCGGATGCAATGTATGCGCCGGTGGTTTCAAGATTTCGCACCTATGGCCCACTTGATCTAAGTGACATGGTTGTTGATTATTGCCAGACTATTTGGTCCCTACCGGCAATGCGTGAATGGGGCGAAGGGGCAAAGCAGGAAATTATGATGGAAGGGGCGTAAGACCCCCTCAAGATAGAGTGGTTTCACCTTTGGGCGGGCTTTGATTATTGGTCATGCTACGGACAAACCGGGAGTGCCTATCTCTTGTGGCCTCGATAAAAATAACACTTAAAATATAAGTGCCCGCCAAAGCCACGCCCTTCACGGTGCCGGAAATTTTTGAGACGCCAATGCGCTTAGAATAATTCACGGGGGTTTCCGTGACTTTAAGCCCTGCTTTAAGGGCGCGTATCTGCATTTGAATGGTCCACCCATAGGTGAGGGCGTCCATGTTTAAAGCGGTTAGGCCATCCTTCCGGATTGCCCGAAAGGGGCCTAAATCCGTATAGGGTGCTTTCCATATTATTTTCATTAGGCGGCAAGCCAACCAATTGCCAAATTTTTGCGGGAATGTTAAAGCGCCGTCTTCAACCACGCCGCTAAGACGTGAGCCAATAACCATATCGAATTCCTGATCGAGGATGGGTTTGATTAGCTTTGGTAAATCTTGTGGATTATCGGCTGCGTCGCCATCCATAAAAACCAGAATATTGGCTGTTTTTGCTGCATCCATGCCCGCAAGGCAGGCTCGGCCATATCCCGGCACTGTTTCACTCACAACAACGGCGCCTGCTTGTTTGGCGTTTAAAGCCGTATCATCCGTAGACCCATTATCACAAACGATCACTTCATTAACGTAATCTTTTACGGAATGAATAACCTGCGCTATGGAAGCTTCTTCGTTAAGGGCAGGTATTATTACGCTAATTTTAGGGAGGGATAAATCACCCATGGTCTTTTTCCTTTTGGGGGATGTGTTTTGCTCTAATAAAGCCAAAAGCGATAAATAAAAGGGGAATACCAAACTCTATCGGCACAATGATGCTATTAAAAAACCAGTTATATCCAGCCTCATAGAGGGGGAAGCGCAAATAATAAAGGGGCAGAAAGGCGGTAAGTATGATCAGCCCAAAAGCTGGATGGTAAAATGATGTTTGATTTGTTTTGTATGTGTTTGCGTTCTTGTTGTTTGCCCCCGCTAGAACCAGAGGGACGAAAGATAAAAACCAGATGGAATACCAAGGATAGCCAGCGGGCGCTAAAAAGAACATAGCAGCAATGATTATTAAAAGAATAGCAGGCAATTTTTTTGCATCATGGTTTGTAACGGAAATAATCAAAGTGGTGAGCGTGATACTACAAGCAATCAAAATGCGCGCCCATATTCCGGTTTCGTCTCCCGCCAGTGCAGTGAGATGACTTAAAACGGAAAATAAAAAACTATTTTTATGCCATTCCTGACTATAAGCGCCGAGCCCGCTATCAGCGTGGTGGGCACTAATTAATAAGGGGTATAATGATAATATGGTGCATAGTAATATGGGGATGAGATATGAAATGATCGTTGATTTATGCTGAAATAGATTGTGGATATTTAGGCGCGTTTTTATTAAAGGGGGGATAAATAAAGGGATTAACAATAGGGGCCATATCTTAATGGATATCGCAATTCCCAACATGGTTCCGGTTAGAATTGGTTTTTGTTTATATGTGAAATAAAGACACGACAATAAAGCGGGTACAAGTAGGATATCCATATGTCCCGAATTAAATCCTTCTAAAATAACAATCGGATTTAACCAATATAGGCTTGCCCATAAAATATTTTGTTGGTGGAAAAGCAAAAGTTTTATGATTAAAAAAACCGCCAGACTGTCAAAAAATAATAAGACCAGCCGCCAACTGTTTAAATTAAAGGGCGTGATTGCGTTGGCGATGCGAAAAGCCAGTTGCGCCCCCGCGGGATAAATTGTGGTAAGATAGGGATAATTGGTTTTATAGGCGAAATAGTCGTTTTGGGTGGAGAGTTGGTTTAATTGTTTGATTTGCGGATCGTCCGATAAAAAATCAGTGTGTGATAAGTCTTTTTCTTCAAAAGCAGCCGCAGGGGGGTGTTTAAACGGGTTGATATTTTCAGCCGATACCGCGCCATCCCATAAATATCGAAACCAGTCATCTTCTAAAATAGGGGGGGTCTGGAACATCACCAAGCGGGCTAAAAAACCTAATGAAATGATCAAAACCATTAAAGTGAAGCGTGTTTTTGTTAAAACCCCTCTTGTGTAATTCTTGAAGTGTGGGGTGGTGGCCAACAAAAAAAGCCCGAACCCACAAAGGCCTGCCAGCAATGCATATAAGATTATGGGCGTTAAATCAGGAAAAACATCATAGGCCACATAGGGACTAAATATTGCAATGCTGCCATAGAATATCATGATAAGGAGCATTAAAAATAATAGATTTAGGTTTTTTTGAATAAAGTTCATTTAATGCCCAGTTTAAAAAAGCGCACAAAACTCTAATACGGTATGGTTGATGCCTTCTAACCTTGTTTGGCGTTTAAGTCCGATTAGATATTTAGGGTGCATTTGTACTATAAGCAGGCGGTAACCCCTGTAAATAGTCGGTTTATCACCAATATGTGAAAGTATAATCGGGGTTGGTCTCGTTAAGGTGGGTGATCATCAAGTTCTGGTGAGATAACTGAAAAGTCACTTTGATATACATCACGGATTGTTATATTATCATTATTAAAGAAAACCCTGATTTGGTGTCTCGATTACGTTCATATCTTTAAATTAATTCGATTATTAGATATGCTTAATGTTAAATGATATTAGATTAAGGGATTATTTTTAAAAGTTTAAAAACACGCTAAAGCCATGTTTAATTAATGGGAATATAAAATGTCTAATTCTATTATACGTATGCGAATAATTAATAAATCTATTACGACTGTGCTTTTGGGCTTAGTCTTATTGGGGGCATTGGTATGGATGATCCCTGCGTCAGCTCAAGGAAAGTTGGCCCGGTTTGGTGAGTTTGCGCCCGAGGCAACCGCAAAATATGATCACTCAACATTTGATGGGTTTCTCGGTAAATATATTGCAACCACGGATGATAATCGCACAATCGTTAACTATAAAAGTGTCAGTCAAGAAGATGCGCAGCAATTGGAAAATTATATTGACCAATTAGAAGCAACAGATGTGAAAACCTTAAGCAAGGCGCAGGCTTATGTTTACTGGATTAATTTTTATAACGCTTTAACAATTAAAGTGATCTTGGATGAATATCCCCTTAGCAGCATTAAAAAGATTAATTTTGGTTTTGGCCCATGGGGTAAAAAACTGGCCAGAGTGAACGGTGTTCGTATTACCCTCAATAATATCGAGCATGACATTCTTCGAGCCCATTGGAGTGATCCTCGCACACATTATTCTGTAAACTGCGCATCTTACGGATGCCCTAATTTACAGCCCGTTGCCTATACGGTGGATAATGTAGAAGAATTATTAGAAAAAGGTGCCATAGATTTTATTAACCATCCTCGCGGTATTTCGGTTGATGCAAATGGCAATATTCAGGCCTCATCAATCTATGAATGGTACCAAGTGGATTTTGGCGATAGTGAACAAGGTGTGCTTGAACATGTAAGAAAATATGCAAGTGAAGACCTATTGGCTAAACTTGACGGTAAAAATGATATTGCCCGCTTTGACTATGGTTGGGATTTAAACGAAAAATAAACGACTTCCCTCGGGGACGGAGTTTTAAAACATTCCACATAGCCTTCATAGGCGAAATTATTCTGGCGGCTCTTAAAATGTGAATTTTAGGCCGCCAGAAACCGTTCTGGGGTTGCCGGGGCGGGCCCGCCCATTAGGGGCAAAGCTTGGCGCATCAGCAAAAACCGGAAATAAAGTATCGGTGATATTTTCAATACGCAGGTCAATCGATAAATTATCCCTGATTCGCCATTGCCCGAAAATGCTTAATATAAATTCATTGTCCGTGAATGACGTGTTTGCGTCATTGAGGGCCCAACGGCCAATATGACGAAGCCGGGCCGTAAGGCTTAAGGCTTGATACGCTGGGGGAACCCAATTCAAATTTAAATTTGCAATAGTGCGCGGGGCTTCGCTGATTAAATTACCGTCAAAAGGGTCGGGGCCGTCTGCTGCAAATTGCCGGAAGCGAAAGTCTTGAAAAGCAAATGCTGTATCAAGTGAAAACCCTGCGCCCAATTGCGCGTTTGATGATAATTCGATACCTGAAAACCTTGAGGACCCGGCATTAATAGAAATATTTCCCGCTGCTGTTTGCACATCTGTGATGACGCCATCCCGGCTGACCGACCAATAACCGATTAACTCAACCGCAATGCGGTTTGAATTATAGCGCCAACCAACTTCACCAGAATCCAGCTTTTCAGGCTCGAGGGAAAATTCTGCTTGGCCGTCTTCTAATTCGTATAGGTCACTTTCGCGCGGAATTCTAAAGCCTCTTGCATAACGCCCGAAAAAACTATGTTTTTCGTTCAGCGTCCAGACGATGCCGGCTTTGGGGCTTAATGCGTCAAACCGGTCAATCCGGTCAGCCACTTGGAAACGCGCATCCCCCGGTGTTTCAAGAAGGGCATTGTCAAAATCATACCTTAAATTGTCATATCGTAAGCCCAGATTGATCGTGAGAGAACCAATGGTTTGTTCGTGTTGAATGTAAGGTGAAAAAGCTTGATAGTTAACGTCATAATCAAACTGGACCCCTTGTAAAAATAAATTTCCAAAAACAACAGTGTCCGGCGCGTCTTGAAAAGTAAAACGATCAAAGGATGTGATTTCAATATCTAAGCCGGCAATCGTATTGCCATTTTTTTGCTCCCAATATAAGCGGGGCAATAATCCAAAAGTTTCGACTAAAGCCTCTGTACGGGGGACCGTGGCCGGTTGGAAAGTTGCGGTTGATGCAATATCTTGACGTCGATAATAGGGGGTTACGTCTATTTTTAAATTATCTGCAATGGCCCATGAGATGCGTGACTGCGCACGTGCATAAAGCCCGATTTCGTTTGCGTCATCAGGATTAACCAGCGGCGAAAGGCCAGAAGCCCGCGACCCGTCTAAAAAGTCATTAAAGGGGATGGCTGTTGCGGGCTCTGTCTCATAGCGCGTAAATGTGAAACTGCTATCGATATCAAGATTTTCGCCATCATACTTATGTTTGGCAATGACCTGCGCGCGATTGAAGGCTGTTTCGTCCCGAAACCCTTCTTCTCCTGAAAAGGCGGCGGTGATAAGAACGCTTTGGCGGGGTGTGACTTTGCCGCCAATGTTCCCTTGTAAATCGTATAATCCGAATTGCCCATAACGGGCGCGAACCCCGCCAGAAAATTCTTCAGGTACTTTTTGTGTGCTGACATTAATAACCCCTGTCAGGGCATCGGAACCATAAAGGGCTGTACCGGGGCCGCGTAAAACTTCAATAGAACCGGGTGAGGCAAGGGCGGTTGAATAGGCCAGTGCAGATTGATCGAAAAAGATAGAAGATTGAAGAGGTACACCATCTTCTAGAAATAAAGTCCGATTATCAAAAGCAAGGGGTTGGCGAACCAAAGCGATTTCGCGGGGGCCATTTAGACCCGCAAAGAATACGCCGGGGGCAGCGCCTAGAATTTCCCCGATGCGGATAGCGTTCGTGGCTTCAATCGTGGCTTGGTCAATGACTTCAATAGAAGCAGGGGTGGTTTTTAATAAACGGTCTCGCCCGTCAGCGGTCACCACAATAACGTCTTCTAAGGGTGTGTTTATATCTGATGATAAGTTTTGGGTCGTTACTGCCTTAGAAGATAAAGTGGGCAATAAAGCAGCTGCCCCTAATGCATAAAAGCCTAGCTTTAAAAAAACAACTGATTTTAAAGATCTAGTATTAAGTTTTTTTGTTTTTATTTTTTTTATACTGAAGCCATTTTGATTGGGGAGAGCAGTGTCATTTGCTAGTGCCCCCTTGGCGTTGTTACTATTACTATACATATGGTTTTAACCAAGGTTTGAATAGGCTGATATTATTTTTTGATGGGTATAATGATTATAAGTCAGGTAATTGTGTTGAATCTAC
>CALLPQ010000031.1 GCA_938015425.1 uncultured Parvularculaceae bacterium
TCTGTCTGAGCGATTGAATATCGAGCAAACGATTGGCGTGCATGTTCCCGTTAAAATACCCGAAGCGTTAAAAGCCTCTGGCGTTAGTTTTTTTTCAAAGCCGGGCGAGTGGCACCCCATTAAAGACCATGATGAGAATAACTCAAGTAAACCTCATCATGACCATAATTAATAAAATGATGCTTACTGAATATAAGGATTGTTGCAAAAATTTTGCCCATTCCATCCATGTGGTGCAGTGGGACGATACGCATTGTTGTAAGCTTGTCGCCAGAGATCTAACAAAAAAACTCCAACGCGCATTAGGGTTATTGGTGTGAGTATAAAAGCCGGTGATGCATATAAATTTTCCCGCGACCCTGATGAATGGATATTTGTTGATTTAGGATTTTCAGGAAGGCGAAGTAATGGAACCGTTCAAAAGAGCACAGGGTTAAAATTGCCTGGTGAGGACAGTAGGAATTGCACTTGGTCAGAAGCTATTGATAGAACAAAATCTTGTTTGGCGAATATCGACAAGTCTATATACATGATGCTTGAAGCTCCTTTATCAGTCGCATTTAGTAAAGAAGGTCATCCGGTTCCCAGAGTGTTTGAAAAAAATGGGACCGCGGTCCGTTACTGGTACATGCAAAGTGGCGCCGTTGTTTTGATTTCAGCATTTTATTTCTTGCAGCACTTACGAACCACAACAAAACATACAGTAAACTTATATGAATCATTTATTTCTTTTAAAAAAGGCCGAACAGAACATTATGCTGACTGTGATGCAATGAAAAAAGCAATATTAAATAACCAAAAACCAATAACTGAATTTACCCAGAAGCCGGAAGATACACTTGAGTGTATTACCAAGTCGACAGGGTGGGATTTTGGTGTCCCACCTGTATTTTGCATTGATCCAAAAGGATAAACCCATGAACAAACACATCCCTCAATCTGAATTTAAAACTCCCGAAGTCACCACTGGTCCTTTGCCTGCTAGCCGAAAGGTGTATGTGCAATCAGACCGGTTTGATGATGTCGCCGCGCCCGTGCGCTTGATTGATTTGCACCCATCAGCGCAGGAAGAACCGGTTCCGGTTTATGACACAACAGGTCCTTATACGGATCCGAATGTTAAAATTGATGTTGAAAAGGGTTTGGCCCGCCCGCGTACCCAGTGGGTGAAGGCGCGCGGCGGCGTTGAAGAATATGAGGGCCGCGAGGTGAAACCCGAAGATAATGGCGGCGCATCGGGCAAGCATCTTGCGCGTGAGTTTCCCGTGCGCAACAAACCCCTGCGCGGGCTTGACGGTTATGCCATCACCCAATTGGAGCACGCCAGAGCGGGCACCATCACCAAAGAGATGGAATATATCGCGATCCGCGAAAATCTGGGCCGTAAGCAAATGATCGAAGAGGCCGAGGCCCGCATTGCCCAAGGGGAAAGCTTTGGCGCGGATATACCCGCTTTTATCACGGCGGAATTTGTGCGTGATGAAGTGGCCAAAGGGCGGGCCGTGATCCCCTCCAACATCAACCACGCAGAGTTGGAGCCACAAATCATTGGCCGGAACTTCCTTGTCAAGATTAATGCAAATATCGGTAATTCCGCGGTGGCCTCTTCGGTGGAAGAAGAAGTGGAGAAAATGGTTTGGGCAACCCGCTGGGGGGCAGATAATGTGATGGACCTGTCCACGGGCCGTAACATCCACAACACCCGCGAATGGATCATCCGCAATTCCCCTGTGCCCATTGGTACTGTGCCGATTTATCAAGCGCTAGAAAAAGTAAACGGCGTTGCCGAAGATTTATCGTGGGAAATTTATCGAGACACGCTGATTGAACAGTGTGAGCAAGGGGTAGATTATTTCACCATTCATGCGGGTGTGCGCCTGCCTTATATTCATCTTACAGCAGATCGCGTCACCGGCATTGTCTCGCGGGGTGGGTCTATCATGGCGAAATGGTGTCTTGCCCATCACCGCGAAAGTTTTCTGTATACGTATTTTGAAGAAATTTGCGAGATTATGCGCGCCTATGACGTCACTTTCTCCTTGGGGGATGGATTACGCCCCGGCTCAATCGCTGACGCCAATGACCGTGCGCAATTTGCTGAACTTGAAACCCTTGGCGAGTTGACAAAAATTGCTTGGGACAAAGGCTGTCAGGTGATGATTGAAGGGCCAGGCCATGTGCCCATGCACAAAATTAAAGTCAATATGGATAAGCAATTGCACGAATGCGGGGAAGCCCCTTTTTATACGCTTGGGCCTCTAACCACAGATATCGCTCCCGGTTATGACCATATCACATCAGGCATTGGCGCGGCGATGATTGGCTGGTTCGGTACAGCCATGTTGTGTTATGTGACGCCTAAAGAACATTTAGGCTTGCCGGACCGTGATGATGTCAAGGTTGGTGTTATCACCTATAAGTTGGCGGCCCACGCGGCTGATCTGGCCAAGGGCCACCCAGCAGCGCAGATCCGCGATGATGCGGTCTCGCGGGCCCGGTTTGATTTTAGATGGGAAGACCAGTTCAATTTGGCCCTCGACCCCGAAACCGCTCGTGAATATCACGATCAGACATTACCAAAAGAAGCCCATAAGGTCGCCCATTTTTGTTCCATGTGCGGACCAAAATTCTGCTCCATGAAAATCACCCAAGACGTGCGTGATTACGCCGATGGCCTCTCCGATAACGAGAAAAAAGATTTGACGCAAATGTCAGAAAAAGGCATGGCGGAAATGAGCGAGAAATTCAAAGAAATGGGCTCAGAGGTTTATCTGGAAGCCGAAGCGGTGAAGAAAGCCAATGAGGGACTCTGATCAAAATACTAATCTTTCCAATGAAATTAACCTTATTCGAAAGACTGCCGAATCCTTACTAGCTTTTAAATATGAGTGTCGATCCTCTGAAGAATGGTTTAAATTTTGGGGTTGCCTAGATACATTACGAGATATGGATGTTGCTATATTTGAGCTTTTAAATATGCAGCGCAAGCCCTCTATGGTCGAGTGTATAGGTTTTTTACAAGTATTGGTTAGCCAGCAAGATGCGATACATCATTTATTGAAAACTGTAGGATTACATTGGAAGCCCACTGACAATGAAGCACTTGAGGAAATTAGAGATTTGCGAAACCGGGTAACCGCACATTCGGCTTGGTCTGATCGTGGAAGGGGCGGGTCTTCGACAAGTATGATAAATCAATATAATGTAAGAGAGGGTGGGTTTGAGGCGGTACTTTATCGTCAAATTGACAGTGAAGACTTTACTCTTTGTAAGGATGTAAATTTTTTTACTTTTGTTAAAAAGAATGTTAGTAACCTTTCGCCCCAGATTAGACCCCTATTGGATAAAATGAATATGATAGAGTTATCTAAGAAAGACGAATTGAAAAAATTAGATTGGAAATTCCTTGATAACACTGGAGATGATTATCTGATTGAAAAGTTATGGTTTCCTTGGGAGGAAAATAACGCAAAGTTATGGCAAGCAGTGAATCATATGAAAAGGTTTTCCGAGAGGCTTTCACAAACTAAAATTTTCTTTGAAAAAAATAAGATACACGAAATTGATAAATATAGTTTAAGTGCGTTAATTGCTGGTGCACAGAGATTAACAGTTTATTTGTCAAAAAATTCTCCTGATAGCGATGAGGAACTGGAATATTACATAATGTTAACTGGATGGACTAATCTATGGAGAGAATTTGATGAGAGTATGGTCGAATTGAAAGATAGAATTGGTGTATCGGAAACTTAATCATGGGGTAAGAAATATTAGGTTTTAAATCCTTACTGCTCTTCCTGTCATTCCCGCGAAGGCGGGAATCTATGGTTATTTAGTGTGATTTGAGATGGTGTCACGATGTGGACCCCCGCTTTCGCGGGGGTGACGGACATGTGAAAAACATTACACCTGTGTAATTTTTAAAAGTACTGGCTTGAAATCAAACAACCCGTTCCTATAAATTTTTCCAGAGCAAAAAAGGTCAGTAAATTATTCCAGTAAAAACTAAGTAAAGATCATGTTACGTCTTATTAGCTATTACATCCCTCCTGCGTTTGGACCACCGCCTACCTCAAGCCCGCCAGTCGGCTAACTATTTCGCACGCTCTGCATTGACAGCAGAGACGTTTGCTACACAGTGTCGCGTGAAAGAGTGTTTAACACTCGTGCTTTGTGTAATTCCGAATCAAGAACTTTTTGAATCAAATAATACTTTTTGAACCATAGGAATATGGGAGGAGAGTCATGCTCGAAGTAAGTCAAATCAGTCGCAGCTATGGCGACTTTAAAGCCGTGGACGACGTTTCGTTCTCTGTCGGTGGTGGCGAGATCGTCGGTCTGCTTGGTCATAACGGTGCCGGTAAGACGACCATAATGAAAATCCTTACCGGCTACCTGGAGCCGGATAGTGGTACCGCTTCTATCAACGGACATTCTTTAAAAACGTCTTTAAAGAACGTTCAACGCGAGCTAGGTTATCTGCCGGAGAACTTACCTGTTTATCCGGAGATGATTGTCGCAGACTATCTGGACTATGCGGCCCGTCTAAAGGGCATACCGTCCAATCGCAGACATGAAGAAATCATACGGGTGATTAGAGATACGGATCTTGCAGAGAAGGTAGCTGATCCGATCTCAACCCTGTCACGGGGGTACAAGCAACGGGTCGGTGTTGCCCAGGCAATACTGGGTAATCCTCGTTTACTGATTCTGGATGAGCCTACCAATGGGCTCGATCCTACCCAAACAGACCAGATGCGTCGGCTGCTTCGAAACATTGCGAAGGACGCGACCGTGATGTTGTCCACCCATATTATGCAGGAGGTCGAGGCTCTGTGTGATCGGGTACTGATGATGCGTAGCGGCCAACTGGTACTAGATGAAAATCTACTCGATTTAAAGAACCATAACAGTCTGGTTGTAGAGACGGATATCAGCCTTGAGCAACTACAGGTGATCGCGGCTGACGGACTGCAGGTAAGTAATCTGGACGCAGAGTCCGGATTCAACCGATTTGCCGTTGGGCTGATCGACGGACAAGATTCCAGAACTATCAGTGCGCAACTGGTTAAAGGCATCCATCGACTCGGTGGCGAAGTATATTCAATCCAGCAGTCTCAGCGTGATCTTGAAAGTCTGTTTAGAGAGGTGAACAACGCACCGTTGCTGGCTACTGAAACGGAGGTGAGCACGTTGCCCTCCAGGTCCTAGAAATGGTATACATATATTGTGAACAACCAGCCGTTC
>CALLPQ010000032.1 GCA_938015425.1 uncultured Parvularculaceae bacterium
CGCTTGATTTTGGAGTGAGCGAACTTGATTGTTGATCTGTTGAAGGTTTCGAGAAGCTGTAAGTATATTCTGTGCAAAATTGCGCGGATCGAAAACAACACCGCCAAAACCGAACTGGGCATTTGCGGTATTTGACGACCACAATGTGATGATACTAACGGCAAGAATGAGTATTATTCTGCTGCGCATAAGATGTCTCCTTCCAGTGTTTCAGGTTCCGGTGTAATTAAATCGGCGGCCCATTCCAGTCCGCGATGATCGAGCCAGTCTTCTGCAAAACTTCTTGAACCTGGATTAACGATTAGGCTCTCGATTACTCTCAAATCATCTTTTGATCCCGCTCCACAAAAGGCTAATGCAACTGGTCCTAGAGCCAGATCAAATAGCCTGTTCCCAGCGCGCGATTGAAAATAATAGTCACGCTTTGGAGTAGCATTTCCAATCAAGGAAATCTGACGTGAATTTAAACCAAACAATTCGTAAATGGCGCGTTGTTGAGGCTCAGTTGCGCGAGCATTTGGTAAAAATATTCGTGACAAACAGGATTCGATAATTGCCGAAGCTATGGAACTATTTGCAACATCACTAGGCGATTGTGAAAAAAAGAAAACCGAAACATTTTTCTTGCGTAGCACTTTTAACCACTCACGAATTCGGGCGGCAAAAATTGGATTATCGATAAAAATCCACGCTTCATCCAGAGCAAGGAAAGTGGGTTTTCCATCAAAACGTGCCTCAAGACGGTGGAACAAATAAGTGAGAACCGGAAAAACTAGCGTACTCTGGTTCATCAGTTCTTCCATCTCGAAACACTGCCAGTCTGAGTCTCCGAGAGTTTCTTGATCAGCATCTAATAGCGCTCCGTGTGCACCTTCTAAAGTGTAGGGCAATAAAGCTTGGCGTAATGCATTGGATTGCAACAACGCAGATAGTCCAGTCATGGTGCGCTCATTGCGCGGCGCTGAGGCCAGAGAGTTTAAAGCCGTCCACACAGCCTCTTTGATCTCGGGTGTAACCTCTACACCTTCATGAACGAGTAAACCATTAAGCCACTCAAGCGCCCATGACCGTTCATGATCAAGATCAATATCGGCTAAAGGTTGAAAACATAAAGAACCATCACCACCCAATTCAATATGGTCTCCCCCTATGCCCGCTGTAGCTGCTCTTGCTGATCTACCTTTGTCAAAGATAAAAACTTGTGCTTCTTCATAGCGACGAAATTGTAATGCAAGAAGAGAAAGCAAAACGGATTTACCTGCTCCAGTTGGACCAAGTACAAGTGTGTGACCGACATCCCCTTGATGTGTCACAAGCCTAAACGGTGTTTGCGACCCGGTGGTGGCATATAATAGTGGTGGGCTTTTGAGATGGTTATTGTCTGCAGGGCCTGCCCAAATGGCAGAGAGAGGCATCATATGCGCAAGATTGAGTGTGTGGATGATCGGCTGTCTAACATTCGCATAAGGAAGTCCCGGCACAGTACCAAGCCATGCATCTATGGCATTGACACTTTCTTTAATCGTTACATAACCACGACCGTCGATAACCCGTTCTATTTCTCTGATCATCTCATCGGCTATAATCGGGGACGCATGTTGGATAGTGATAGCAGTCGTCATGTAACCAAAGCCAACATGATCATCACCCAGTGATTGCAGCGCTGCGTCAGCATCTAAGGCTTTATTATCTGCATCACTATCGATAAGAGGTGAGGCTTCGTTGGAGAAAACTTCACGTAATAAAGACATAAAGGATTTGCGTTTGGCGAACCATTGTCTTCGATAACGATTTAAAACTTTCGTGGCCTCAATTTTATCCATAGGCAAATATCGCGTCATCCAACGATAGCCAAAACCAAGATTATTCAACTCATCCAATAAACCCGGTTCCGTTAAAGATGGAAAACCCTGAATTGAAATAACTCTCAAATGCTTACCGCCAAGAACAGGCTCTAATCCGCCAATTAAGTCGCTTCCCCCTAGAACTGCGTCAAGATAGGCTGGTATTTTAGGTGTTTTGACAAATTGGGGTTTAGGCGAGATGCATGATTGCAAATAAGTCAACGTGTCATCGTCATTCAGAAATTCTGCATAAGGCAGGACATTTGAAAAGAGGTCCAAACCCTTATCGGTTTCATAGATAAATTTTTTCAGATAATCACGAGCTGAAAGCTTTTCGTCGTTTTCACGCTCTATGAGTATCTCTTCAAGCTTACCTACCGTATCGGCGGGCGGCATATAGGCGAAAGTCAGATAATAAGTGCTTTCAAATAAATCTTGTCCCTCTGTTCGTCCTTCAAATAGAGAGCGGCGTTCTTCATCGATAATCCAGGCCACCGGATCTCGCCAATTGGAATTTGGATAATCAAGAGCCTTAGTTCGGGACGCTTCAAAATAAAGCGCCCAATTCGATCCAAAGCGTTTTAAAGCATTATTAATTCGAGCACATATAGCAACAAGTTCCTCGTCAGTTGAGCTATCGAGATCAGGGCCTCGAAAAGCAGCAGTCCGCTGGAAACTGCCATCTTTATTCAAAATGACACCGGGTGCGACAAGGCACGCCCATGGGAGCCAATCAGCCAAACTTCGGGGTCTATTTTGGTATTCAGATAAATTGATCATGCAAGATAGCCTTTATGTCGGACATGCCGGCTCAACACTTCAAAAAATTTTGGATCTCTTTTTGCTGCAAATACGCAAATACCTTGGGTAACGATCCAAAAAATAAGTCCAGCCACCCATTGATGAAGTCCCAATCCGAGCGCTGCGGCGATGGTACCGTTCAATAATGTTGCAGCTCTTGGTGCACCGCCAATTAGAATATCTTCGGTCAGAGAACGGTGTATTGGTATTGTGAAGCCATCGATCATAAGTTGACTATCTCCGTCAGATAATGAGGATTTTCAAAAATAAAATTTGTAGTGACATAGGCCAAGCACAGGCCAGAAAAAGCGATGCAGTAGCGAAGCGTTCTGTTAAGCTGGTGGCAATATGAATACGCCATTGCGAGCAACGCTATTATGCAGAAACCAAGGCAATCCATTAGAATGTTGCCCCGCCTGTAAAGTTAAAGAATCCGAGAAAAAAGCTGGTTGCCGTAAATGCGATAGACAAACCAAAGACGATGGCCATCATCTTCTTCGTACCGCCGCCCATATCTCCAAAAGCCATAGAAAGCCCGGTTACAACAATGGCAATGGTGCCAATTCCTCGCGCGACATCACCTTGCACGGAGGCTACAATCGCAGTGATCCGGTCATCCCATGGAAGGCCTGTCTCGGTTGCGTGTGCGGCCCCGACCATAAACAGATAACCAAAAACCAGATATCCTATAATTTTAACTATTGGTTGATTTACAATCATAATTACTCTCCTTTGCTGTGAGTATTTAACAAACGGCTTGCACCCGACCGCATGATGTCAAAGTAAATTCGTGAGTGTCATATTCTTTTGAAGCGGATCGCATACCGCGCACTTCACGCATCGCAGAAATTCTGCGTGCTTTCCCACGTCCTTCAATGTGGATAACAAGATCAATGGCTTCGGCAATTAAAACTCGCTGCGGTGTATTAGACCGTTCAGAAACTAATTGCTCAAGGCGGTAAAGACCGCTCATTGCGCAGTTGGCGTGAATAGTGCTAATGCCTCCAGGGTGGCCAGTATTCCACGCCTTTAGCATATCCAACGCTTCTGAACCTCTCACCTCACCAACGATAATACGGTCTGGGCGTAAGCGCATTGTAGATCGTACCAGATCAGACATTGTCACATGCCCAGCACGCGTTCGAAGCGCCACTTGATCAGGTGTTGCACATTGGAGTTCTCTTGTGTCCTCAATGATGACAACCCGGTCACCATCTTTCGCGATCTCATGTAAGATTGCATTCGCCAGCGTTGTTTTACCCGATCCTGTACCGCCAGCAATCAAGATATTGAGCTTACTGCGTACAGCACGAATTATCGCATCCTGATGGCAAGGTTGGAGGGTTCCGGCTAAAACATAATCATCCAGTGTGTATATTTGTTTGGCCGCTTTTCGAATTGCAAAAGACGGGGCAGTTGTAACAGGCGGTAAAACTCCTTCAAAACGCTCACCACTACCGGGAAGTTCTGCACTAATGATAGGGGTATCAGGAGTTGCCTCATGTTCAATATGACTGGCAACCAAACGGATTATCCGCTCTGCTTCATGCGGAGATATAAAAACACCTTCATGAGTGCGCCCCTCACCATGTCGATCAAGCCATAACTTGCCATCAGGATTGACAAGTATTTCCACAATTGCATCATCGTCCAATGCTGATGAGATAGTCTCACCCATCGCTGTACGAAGCATTGTCTGGGTACGCACCAGTGTTTCAGGAGTACGTTTAAGCATCTATTGCCTCCTTTTCAGGAACGGGATCGTCAAGACGCATTAGCTCTTCTTTTGTAAAATACGCCGTCTCGTCTGAAACTATGTCTTCAAGAGCGGTGAACAAAATACGCTCACCATCTGCCAGTACAGTGCGAAGGCTTTTTAGATAACCTTCAAATCGTACCGCACCTTGTGCCTGTGCTGATTTCTTATCAATATCAGGGACAGGTGGTATCACGGTGAGGAAATATCGAACAAACAATGTGAATGCTTCTGCAATGACAATCTGGTCCCGTTTCAACACGGCAGACTGGCGCGTCATACGATCTAATCTGCGTATAAGGGCAGCGTCTCGTTGAACATCATGTTCATTAATGAAGAATGCTTTTAGGGCTTTATTTACAACGCTGGAACAGTCTTCGCCGGGGCGTTGTGCGATAGCGCGCAAATGGCTGTAATTATTTTCTTCGAAATAGATAGCAAGGCGTGGTTTGGATGAGGGCATAATTAAAAATCCATTAGATCAATTTGCGGGGCAGCTTTATCTGCGCCATACGCACGTCGGATATTTTCAGTTTTGCGCAAGAGGTTTGCAGCTCGGTGCGATTCCACACCGCTTTCATCTTCATTCAGATTTGCGTCCGGTTCACACCGTTCCAAGGCCTTTTCGACTTCTTCAATCGGGGGTAATTCTGGTTTCATGTCTTTGCCACCTTGATCCACAATCGCGGACACATCATCGCTGCTTTCTGCCAGTCGCGTATCCACCAAACGGGTTTGGCGACCCCAATCATCACCGCGTAATGTGGGGATGTCATTATAGGGACGATCTGAGTCGCCAAGGATCGGCGGGGGAGAAATCCGATCCGTAAAATTGGTATCCTTGTAATAACGAAGCTTCTTCGCCTTGATCGGCGGTTGACCAGAGATCAGGACAACTTCCTCATCATTTGATAATTGCATCACTTCTCCGGGCGTAAGGAGTTGCCTTGCTGTTTCCTGACGCGAGACCATGACGTGCGCTAACCACGGGGCCAATCGGTGGCCTGCATAATTTCGCATAGCCCGCATTTCAGTGGACGTTCCCAGCGCATCGCTAATCCGTTTTGCTGTCCGTTCATCGTTGGTTGCGAAGGCAACGCGAACGTGACAATTATCCAGAATGGAATTGTTGGGACCATACGCTTTTTCAATCTGATTAAGAGATTGGGCAATCAAAAAAGCCCTCAAGCCATAGCCCGCCATGAAAGCAAGGGCACTTTCGAAAAAGTCCAACCTTCCCAAAGCGGGAAATTCATCAAGCATTAACAGGACTTCGCGTTTTGAGGATTTACCTTCATCGCCGTCTAGTTTTTCTGTTAATCGCCGACCAATTTGATTTAAGACCAATCGGATTAGGGGTTTAGTACGTGATATGTCAGACGGAGGAACCACAAGATAGAGCGATACGGGTTTGTCTCCTTCGATTAGATCAGCAATTCTCCAGTCACATTTAGAAGTCACCTCGGCAACAGTGGGGTCACGATAGAGACCAAGAAAACTCATCGCCGTTGACAAAACGCCTGAGCGCTCGTTTTCAGATTTGTTCAACAGTTCACGCGCTGCTTGCGCGACAACAGGATGGGTTTCAGGGGACTCACCGTCGCCAAGGTGATTAGTGGACATCATCACCCATAGCGTCCGTTCAAAGGGACGATTAGGATCAGACAAGAAACTTGCCACACGGGCTAAAGTTTTTTCTTCTTCTGCATAGAGAACATGTAAAATTGCGCCGACGAGCAAAGCATGGCCTGTCTTTTCCCAATGACTGCGCCGCTCAAGGGCACCTTCAGGATCCACTAATATATCAGCGATGTTTTGCACATCTCGGACTTCGTTACGCCCCTTTCGAACTTCCAATAGTGGATTATATTTGGCGCTCGCTGGATTAGTCGGGTCAAAGAGGAGACAATGGGAGAATTTTGAACGCCAACCTGCGGTTAATTGCCAATTTTCACCCTTAATATCATGGATAACAGCGCTCTCAGTCCAACTAAGAAGGGTTGGGATAACAAGCCCCACACCTTTACCAGAGCGTGTTGGCGCAAATGCCATAACGTGCTCAGGGCCGCTATGCCTTAGATACTCATTATACGACTGACCGAGAAAAACACCTTCTGACTTTAGCAATCCACTTTTTGCAAGATCTTTTTTTGTTGCCCAACGCGATGATCCATATGTTGTGAGTGACTTTGCCTGACGACCACGCCATACGGATGCGAGAACTGCATAGAGCACTGCTGCCAATGTAGCCTGAACTATTATTTCACCGCCCTTACGAAAAATATCAGGTGTGTATGCCTGAAACGCATACCACCATTCAAATAAACGCCATGGATAATAGATTGGTGTTTGGTCGATAATGAACCACGGCTCGCCTAAATATGGATCATAGGCAAGCTGCACAGCGACCCACTGGGTTGCCCCCCATACACCACAGAGAATTATCGAGAATACGACGATAATCTGACCAACGAGAATTGATTGCGGTGACATGGGCTTTCCTCAATAAATTTTGATGAAGCCAGCATGATGGATTCACCAGGTATCCGTCTACTGAGGAAATTACTAAGAAAATTCAGTCCATATTTGTAAATTCCATGTTGAATGTAAGGTTCAATTTGAATGTAGGCATCTATCAATACGAGATTACAGTGCTATGAGCATATCCGATGGGAATTAATGGGGAAAATACAGGAAATATGTGGAATCTAAAAAGTATAGGAGAAGTAATCACGAAAGTGGCCTATGCGCGCGTTTCTACAGAAGATCAGTCATTAAATTTGCAAATTGATGCCCTTAAACGGGTGGGGTTTGATAAAATATTCACCGATCACGGTAAAAGCGGAGTCGATAAAGACAGGCTGGCGCGGTCGATGCGCGAAATGACCGATACAATCTGGGCGCTACACAACCGGGGTATAGGGTTTTATTCAATCTGCAAGCCTATTGATGTAAATTCGGCGTTTGGCGAATTTACCCTACATTTCTTGAATGCAGTCGCACATTTTGAACGCACATTAATCGTTGAGCGCACCCGTGCAGGTATGGCCGCAGCCAAAGAAGGAGGGGTGAAATTCAGGCGCAAACCCGCTCTGAACGGCGAGGAATTATCCGAAGCACTCTTTCTGATGCACAAAGGATGAGCATTACAAATACCTTTTAAGATATGGGCATTAGTCGCCCGACGGTGTATCGGTATGTTTGAGATAAAATTAACAGTACCTTTTGTATAACCAATATTGCTAGAAAGTATTATCTTTTTCATTCAGAATTTCATTTACGTTTTTTAGGATTGCCGCTAGTATTTCTATCTATATAAAGATTTGTTGATTTTCTATTGGTTTTTGGGGATGATTACCTTAGCGCAAATCTAAGCCTGAAAAACAAGCGTTGACTACTAGGCACACTCAATCGGAACTTCCTGGTCGTCGTTCAAAACACTGCCATCATACGCAAAACTGTTATGAACCTCGATAGAAACACAAAATATTCTGCACAAGTTACAATAGATTTTCATACATGCACCCATTACCTGTGGATGTGTCAAACTTAGCAGAGCTTTCAATTGCCATTCTACAAATATCTGCGGTATTTTTTATACTATTCTGATTCTCAATTTGCACAGATAGAGCACCCAAACAAAACTCAAATCCAGACCCAATAGCCCAAAATTTTTTATGTTTAACTATTTCACGCTCGGTATGCACACTAAAAATACCATCATTATTTAAAATGAGCGCATTAAAACCTGAGCCTTCAAAAGGCCCCAAGTCTTCATTATCATCCTTCAAGTAATATTTTTCTTTTAGAATCTCATGGATAGCTTTTAATGATAAGAATATACTGCTTTTATTTGAAAAATTGAGCGCTTGAATATCGTCATCAAATTGAAAAATAGACTTTATATTAGGGTTACCTGAAAAGCCTATCAACGAATCCTTTAGTCTTAAGATTTTTTGGGAATCGGTTGAATCTGAAAAAACCTGATCCCCTAAAACAACTCGATTGTCGCAAGCCATCACTTTTTGATCACCGATGGAGACTGCACAAATAGTTGTCATAGTTATATACCTTTTATTTATTTGGATTTGGTTTCTTCTTCTCATTAAAGCCGGGGCGCAGTTTTTGATGTTTTGTCTTTTTTATGCCAGTCAATTTACCAGTACCACATTTACCGTGGACTTTTACCCCGGCTGCATTACCACCACGTTTTGCCCTCCCATTATGAACCCACAATCCAAGGTCATCAGCAAAGTATGAATGCGCACCTTCAACTTCAAAATTATACACTGTTTCTGAAGTTTGTGTTAACGCATTGGCAACAACTTTAACCGCTTCGCCGCCGTCTATGTCGGCGATTAGATCGTCGGAGACGA
>CALLPQ010000033.1 GCA_938015425.1 uncultured Parvularculaceae bacterium
ATAGATTTTTGCCACGATAGGAATTCTTCCACTGTAAGAGAATATCGTTCACATGCTTCTTCTAATGTTAATAAACCACCACGAACCGCGACAACAACTTCTGCTTTACGACGGATAACCCATCGTTTTGTTGTGTGTGGCGGCAAATCCGCCAATGTTAATGGTGTGCCATCAGGGCCTATGATATAGGCTTCTTTTTGTTGCGGCAGTGTGTTTGTATTAACTGCTAATGTCATGATGTCTTTGTTCCTCGACTACTCTACTATAAATAGAAACTAACATGGTGAGTTTAAAAAACGGCTAAATGTTAGGGTAAAATCTTCGCTAAGTTGTTGTTTAAAATTGTCTTTTTGTTAATTTAATGTTTCATAAAGAGACATTTACAAAGCCGTTTGATTAAGGGTTTGTAACAAGTCATCCGCCACAGTTAAAATTCGTGCGCTTGCTGAATATGCTCTTTGGGTTTCAATTAATGTAGAAAATTCAACGCTGATATCCACAGTTGAACTTTCAAGGGCGGCGCTTTCTATGCGGCCTGCATTCCCGTTTCCGGCCACTGTAAGGTTAATATCACCAGCTTGAGGCGAGAATTGAAAAGCCGTTGCCGCCGCTTCATTTAATCCTTCTGCGTTCGTAAAAAGCGCTAAAGGAATTTGAAACAGGTTTTGGATTTGACCATTTGAAAGGGTTGCATTCAATATTCCCTGTGAATTGACTTGAAACCCTGTGACTGTTCCCGTGGGGGCACCATTACTATTGGTGCTGATTAATCGGGTGGCACTATTGGTTTGCGTGATCGCGTTTAAATCCAGGCTGATGGGTGAAAATCCGTTTCCAAGATTAAGATTGGCAGGAAAGGTTGATAAATTTTGGTCAACGCGACCATTTGCATTTAGTGTTAAATTCCCTGAAGCGAGGGGAGTACCCGATGAAGATGTTGCATCAAAAGCCTCAACCGCAATTTGATTGGGGCCGGTGCGTAAAAAAGACAAGGTGATAGCGCGATCATTACCCGCTTGGTCAAAAACTGTAAAAGTCTGTTGTAGGTCAGGTGTGATGGCGCCGGATGTCAGATTATTGAAGCTATCATTGGGCGAATAAGAAGCGGCTTGTGATGAGAGCGGCGCATTGACAGAAAAATTTGCGTTTAAGGCAATGGCGGTGCTCGCGACGGCGGCCCCTGTAATATTATTTATATTGACGGTTTGGAGACTATTTAAATTCCCGATATTATTAATATCATCGCCGATGGCTTGTCCGCGTAAAAAATAACCTGCTGAATTGACGAGATTTCCGTTTGCGTCAGGTCTAAAGTCGCCAGCGCGTGTAAACAAAAAGGGTTCGGTTGTGGGGTTCCCATCAGGGGTTTGGGACACTACAAAAAAACCATTACCGGAAATTGCAAGATCTGTTGAGGATTGCGTGCGATTAATAAAACCTTGTTCGTTAATGAGGTGCCGGTTCGTGGCGTTGACCCCATTGCCGGCAATATTATTGCGCGCACTTTGTTGTTGGGCAATCAATTGCGAGAAATCCGTTCGGGCCCGTCGAAAGCCGACGGTTTGGCTGTTCGCAATGTTATCGGAAACAGCTTCAAGGCTGGTTGTATGGGCATTAAGACCGGAAAGGCCAATACTGAAAATACCTGAAAAACTCATATTATAACTCCGATCATGGGAATATCTTAAAACCGTGCATCAACGCGCGTGACCGCATCGAGGGAGACAAGCTTGCCGCCAACCGAGATTTGTGGCTCGCCATTATTAAAAATAACGCCATCAACCAGATTTCTGGTTTCAATAGTGGGGATAAAGGCTGTGCCATCATTGCGGCTTGCCGCTGCTTCAAGGCGATAAGTGCCAGCCGGAGCGTTTAGGCCATTTTCCAGTCTTCCATCCCAAATCAGGGAATGGGTTCCGGCATTTTGTTGACCATCAAGACTGCGGGCAATGGTGCCATTACGATCGACAATATTAAGGGATAAAGTCTCGGCGTTTTGCGGTAATGTATATCTAAAGGCGGGAATATTATCGTTAGAAGTGCCGCTTATATTAATTTCATTATTATTGACAGAGGCGACACGCCCCACAAGATCAAGAGATGCTTGACGGTCGCTTGTGGATTGCAGTGCAATCAAGGCTTCAAGATTGCTATTGGTTTGAATTGATTGCTCAACGCCCGCAAATTGCACTAATTGCTGCGTAAACTGTTCCGTATCCAGTGGTTCTAACGGATCCTGATTGCGTAATTGGGTTGTCAGCAATGTTAAAAATGTATCAAAATTATCTGTCAGTTGGGAAAACGCACCCGAAGAGGCCGATTGTGATTGCGTGGCAGACGCGGTAAGGCTGGCAATATCCATGAATGTCTCCTAGAGATGGATGTTGATTAATTTTTGCGGATGAGGAGGAAGAGAAGAAAAGTCCCGAAAGACATTTCTGGCCCCTTCCTTATCAATAAAGATGGTTTGGGATGAACCAATATTTAAAGGCAGAGTTTGTGAATGCTCATTCAAGTTGGTCAAAATATTAAAACCATCACTCGAATTATGACCGTCGGTGGGTTGGTCTTGTGCAGTATTTTCGGTGTAAGGGTGACCGTCTTTATGACTGTCAAAGCTATTATCATTCTTGGTAAGCTCGAAACTGATATTGTTTTTATCGGTATCAAAACCGGCTTCTTGCAATGTGGTGTTTAGACTCTCGCGGTCTTGGCGAAAATAATCCAACGTAGACTGATTTTCAAAGGATAGAATTAAGCTATCGATAGATTTATCGCCCGCGATTAATCGAATATCAACACGGCCAAGTTCTGGCGGATCAAGTCGTACATCGAATTGGGTTTGCCCCCCTTGAAATGTCGCAGACCGTAAGCGTGACGCAACGAAACGGGTAAAACTCTCACTCGTTTCATCAGGCGATGTAGGTGCGGTTTGTGTTGTGGCTATTGTGCGCGGTGAACGGCTTAAAGGGGCGTTAAGATTGCGATTAGCAGGGCCCACATTTTGTACCGCTGGAAGAGCCGAAGCTGCAGGGGTTGATTGGATTGCACTTTGTCTTGCTAAAAGCGGGGAGCCAGTAAGGGCGTTTGCTGAAGCGGGCAAAACCTGTGTCAGGGAGGGCGTAAAGGGACTATTGATATGGGGTGATTGGATGTTGGTGGAAGATAAGTTTTGCGGAGCTTGGGCTTGGTTTGTTATTGGGGCTGTTGTGTTTGGCTGGGATTGAGCGGGGTTTTGCGTAAGGGTGTTCTGGCTGGCAGAGAGCGGTTTGGTATTGGCTTGATTTGTTGTGGCTCTTGCACCCGTTCTGTTTTGATCTGATTGTGGTTGAGTTAAACCATTATTTTGCGGCGCGGCACCATGAATATTTAAAGATTGCGCCGCGCTTTGCTCTAAAGAAGCGACAGCACCTTGTAAGGAAAAGGCGAAATTTTGGTTGGCCGTTAAATCATGGGGGAGACCGTTCACTTGAGAGGGGTCAGCGGGTTGATCTTCCACTTGATTAAAGGGTCCAATTGTGGATTGGGCCAATAGGTTGGTTATGGTGTCGGTCATATTACTCAAAAAATCTTCGCGGTAAAACTTGAACAGCGGTGCAATCATTACATCGCCTTAGCACCTTTATCGCAAAGAACGGGCCAGCTTTATCTTTTATAGTTCTAGCCATTTTTGTGATTAATAAATCCTTATTTTTATAATATGTATGCAGATTTTTCCCTATAAGGATATTTTTGCCGAGTAAAAACGTGAATTTTAAACTGTGATTTCAAGGTGATGATAAGTTGCAAACTTAAAACCTGTTGGGCAGAATATTATTTGAACTTACCTATCGGGCTTTAGGGTGGGGCCGGATCGTAATGTGTTTTGAAAACTCATATATGAAGAAGATATTAAACGGTGTGTGTTTTGCACTATAGGGTGATATAGAATTTTTTGTACTCATGTCTAAATAACTGAAATTATGTAATGGCTAATGTTTATATAGGTTTTTCGAAAGGTATAATGATCATGACATTATTCATCGCTGATCAAAAATTGCCTATGGGGCATTTTTTACCTATCGCCGTGAGTAGGGTAAGGAGTGCGTCATGAGCTTGTCGTCAATTTTAAATATTGCAACCTCTGGGGTTCTTGCGCAGCAAGTGGCCATTGCGGCGACAGCTGAAAACATTGCCAATGTGACGACACCGGATTTTTCTCGCCGCGAAGTCAATTTTTCAACGGATGCTATTGAAGGTCAATTTTCCGGTGTGACAGTGGAAGTGGCGCGGGCCGCAGCCGATCAATTTTTGCAAGGAGCGTTATTTTCGACTGCGGGTGAGGCCGCGGGCTTATCGTCTGTCGCTGACAGTCTAAGCCGTATTGTGGAAAGTCTTGGTTCCACGGGTGATAATATTTCTTTTGCCAATCAGGTGGACGAGGCGCTAGCGTCATTGGCGCGCCTTAACGCAAACCCATCTTCCCCCGCCGCGCGCATCGAAGCGGTTACGGCTTTAAATGCGGCGTTTTCTGCTTTTTCCAGAACCCAGAACACAATCAGTCAGGAAATTGACCGCGCCGCCAGTGGTTTGACTTTTGATGTGGAGCAAGCCAATGGAATTTTATCGGATATTTTTTCATTGAATAATCAGATTGCGGCAAGTGGCGGTGAGAATAGTGGGGCCGCCGATGCTTTAACGGCGCGATTGTCACAGCTTTCAAGCTTGCTGGATATTACCGTATTGCGGGATGATATCGGGCGGGCAACAATTTCAACAGGGGAAGGCCGCATTTTGGCCAACCCCGTTGGTTTTGCAACATTGCAACTGTCCGGTGGGGCGCAATTAGGGGTCAGTACTTTATCAGTCAATGGTGATAATCAAAACATTCTGGTTGAAGATATTTCCAGTGAGATTGATGGTGGTACTATAGGCGGTGCTATTGCCCTTTTATCAACCCAGTTGCCAGCCATTTCCCAGCGTATTAGCGCGGCGGAAGAAGCTTTTGCAACTGTTTTAAATAATGTGGCCGCGCGTAATACTGTGTTTCCGCCTCCCCCCATCTTGGCTGGAAATAATGCGCCTACGGATAGTGAAATTGCGAATTTAGCAGGAACGACCACCCTGTCTTTGATTAGTGATCAAGGGGTTTTGTCGGGCCGGATTGATATTGATTTTGATAATAATACTATATCGATTGAGGGCGGCGGAGCATTTACTTTTACGTCTACGGTGGAAGGGTTTTCCGCTGGGGTGAATGCCGCTCTTCAAAGTTTGGATAATGGGCAAATTCAAGGCGCTGGGCAAGCGAGCGCAACCCTTGTTAATGGGACATTGAATTTGCAAACGACAAATCCGCAACTTGGGTTTGCTTTTGCAAATGATGAAGCCGGTCTTGCCGCTTTGTTCGGGTTTAATGCGATTGCAATATCAGGGGAAAACGGTTTTGAAGTCTCATCCTCTTTATTGAATGATCCGCAAGGATTAGCGGCGGGCCGGATTGATTTATCAAACGTTCAAATCGGCGACATTGTGACGGGAGCCAATGATGGCTTTGGCGCTTCCGCCTTGTTTGAGGCAGGGCGCGCGCAAACCAATGATATTGCAAATCTGATTGGCGAGATTGGTGCGCTTGCTAATCGGGCACGCGGTGAGGCGGCCATAGCCGATAGCCTATCAAGTGATATTGCGGCGCGTTTGTCCGCGGATAATGGCGTTAATCTGGAAGAGGAATTATCAAATCTGATTTTGTTTCAACGCTCCTTTAACGCCAATGCACGGGTGATTTCGGCGGTGGATGAGCTTTATCAATCTATTTTAGCGTTGATTTAGGGGACGATTGATTATGACCCGAATTTCTGATCTTGGATTGCAACAAGCATTGATTGCCGGTTTTCGTCAAAACCAAGGGGCATCAACAAATACCCAAACGCAAATTTCTAGCGGAGACCGATCTCAAACCTATGCGGGATTGGGGCGTGATGCGGTGGCTTTGGTGAATGCAGAAGGGCTGGTTGCCCGTAGTGACGGGTTTTTACAAAATAGTCAGGTTGCGATTAATCGCTCCGCACGTCAATCATTAGCTCTAGATACGATTTCCGATCAGCTATCATCTTTGCGTCAGGCTGTGGGAGAGGCTTTATCTACGGGCGATAGTCGTTTTTTAGGCGATGATCTGGGGCGCACGGTTTTATCACTGGTTGACCCCTTGAATGATGAAATTGGGGGGCAGTTTATTTTTGGTGGTGTGCAAAATGCGATTCCTCCTGTAAGATTGGGTAATAATGGGGATGATGGACAACTTCTTTTGGGTGAGGTTGAAATTGCCCATAGCCCTGCGACCTCATTGCGGGTCGGGGCTGAACAAATTATCAGCGGTGGCCCCGTCGCAGCGGATTTTGCCCCGCAGTTGTTTGAAACATTGCGCGCCCTTGAAGCGGTTTTGCAGCAAGAAAATAATGATGGTCAAGACGGATTAAGCGAGAATAGCCGCGCGGCTTTACAAAATATTGCCCAAAACCTTGACGAGAATTTGTTTCGGGTCGGGGTTTTAAGCGCCGAGGTGGGCATTAACCAACGAAGTGCCCAGACTGCAGCCCGACAGAATAATATTGGCCGCGATCTGGCACAATTAGTGGCGGCGGATATAGAAGATGTGGATATAGCTGAAGCTTTATCGCGTTTGTCCCAAGATCAACTGGCGGTGCAAGCCGCGGGGCAAGCCTTGGCCATCGCCACCCAAACCACGATTTTAAACTTTATCTAAACCTTACTTAATCTGGCAGCTACGATGAAGAGTTCACCAATATAAAGAATATCCTTACTGATCGCGAAAATTATTTGGACGATATCCAAGCTATTGTTTCAAAGGTAATTTGAGTTGTTACCCGTGAAGATTGTGTATTTGTGCATTAAAAGCGTAATGTAATTGCAGTTTCCAAAAGTCTGATCATATTCATCTGGTTTCAATAAGTTGTTTCCGTAATTTGAAAAAATCATCGAAATTAGGTTTTCTTGGCCCCGACATTTTGAGTATGTAGGTAAAATTTTCGCTTTCATTGCAAATATTTGGACTAGATTTTATCGTGATCAGAGTAAAATTATTTTTCAGGCATAAAAACCATTCAAAGTTCAAATTTCGCGTGCATTGATTTTCTCAGTTTCCCGATTTTATTGCATTTCGTGTGGATTCGGTTTTTTCTAGAAATCTTTGCTGCAATAAGGTGCACGAATTATACTGTGTTGTATTATTGTGCTGACTTTTTTTCCATATAAACTATTATGTATATGCACTCACT
>CALLPQ010000034.1 GCA_938015425.1 uncultured Parvularculaceae bacterium
AGAAGGAGAGGAGGGCAAGGGGCAAATTGAAGAATATCTTCTGGAACATCGCGGAGAAGGAGTTCAACATATTGCGCTTTCTTGCGATGATTTAATTGCCTGTGTCGATAAATTGAAGGCAGGCGGGGTTGAGCTAATGAGTGCACCGCCCGATACATATTATGAAATGTTAGAGGAACGGCTGCCCAATCATGGGGAAGATGTTGATGCATTAAAAGCACGCGGTATTTTGTTGGATGGTTCTACTGAAAATGATGATCCGCGTTTATTGTTACAGATTTTTGCAACCCCTCAAATCGGGCCTGTGTTTTTCGAATTTATTCAACGGAAAAAAGATGAAGGTTTTGGTGAGGGAAATTTTAAGGCATTGTTTAAATCGATTGAGCGAGATCAGATTAAACGGGGAGTTTTGGATGAGATTGATACCTCGTCTTGATCCTCTTTTTGGCTCCCCCTTTTTACCCCCCCCTTCTTAACCCCCTTCTTAACATTGTGAGGATAAGACACACATGAAAAAAGCGTTGCTGTTGTTTTCAGGGGGGCAAGACAGCGCCATCTGTCTGGCTTGGGCGTTATCGCGGTTTGATGAAGTGATGACCGTTGGTTTTGAATATGGTCAACGTCATGATGTGGAAATGACGGCGCGTCAGAAAATCCGTGAAAAAATTGTTGAACAATTTCCCCAATGGGCCCCAAGACTTAAGGAGGACGACGTTCTGGATTTGGCCGCTCTTGGGCAAATCAGTGAAACCGCTATGACAAGAGATCAGGAAATAATCGTGGATGCACAAGGTTTGCCGAATACTTTTGTTCCGGGCAGGAACCTTGCCTTTATGGTGTTTGCGGCGGCATTGGCATGGCGTAGAAATATCGACACATTGATTGGCGGTATGTGTGAGACTGACTTTTCGGGTTATCCTGACTGCCGTGAAGATACCTTAAGGGCGCAACTGCATGCCCTTAATTTGGGCATGGGGCGGGATTATGAATTTGAAACACCTTTGATGCATTTGACGAAAGCACAAAGCTGGCAATTATGTTATGAGCTTGGCGGTGATCGGTTGGTTGGGCTGGTGCGTGAATATTCTCATACATGCTATAAAGGGGTGCGGGAAATTTTGCATGACTGGGGTTATGGCTGCGCTGAATGTCCGGCTTGTGAGTTGCGGGCTGAGGGCTGGCAGGATTATCAAAATATGATAGTGAAGTCGTGATCATCAAGAGCGACATAAACCGGTTTCTGATAGTTTATTTATAAAAAACCATCTGCATAGTGAAGGTTAATTGTGAAAGTATATAGTGTAAAAGAAGCGTATTATACCTTGCAAGGTGAAGGCGCCCAGATGGGGCGTGCGGCTTTGTTTTTGCGATTTTCCGGATGTAATTTGTGGAGCGGGTTGGAGCGCGATCGTCAAAACGCTGTTTGTAATTTTTGTGATACCGATTTTATCGGTACCGACGGCCCCAATGGCGGTAAGTTCAGTGGTGATGCGCTGATTGACCATCTCATTAAACTCTTACCTGAAGATCATCACAAATATAAAGCGCCTTTGATTGTTTGCACAGGGGGAGAACCTTTATTGCAATTGGATATGTATTTGATTGAAAAATTACACGATGCAGGATTTGAAATTGCAATCGAGACCAACGGCACGGTGCCTCTTCCTGATATGCCTGATGATAAAACGGGGATTGATTGGGTGTGCGTTAGCCCTAAAGCGCGAGCACCCCTGAAGATTATGAAAGGGGATGAGCTAAAGCTTGTTTATCCTCAGACAGACAATCATCCGGATGATTTCAAATCGCTGGATTTTCAACATTTCTTTTTGCAGCCCCTTGATGGGCCGGACCAAGACGTAAATATCAAAAAAACCATAGAATTCTGCCAGCAAAACCCGCAATGGCGGTTAAGCCTGCAAACCCATAAAATCATTGGCATTGCTTGATAGGCCATGGTTATACCGAGCTAACCCATAAGCAATCGTTATAGTGTGTGGCGCAGACTTGTTGAAAATACTTGCTATGTTGCTAGTCTTGCGGCACAAAACCATCCTTTGCGGGGCGGTTTTGGCTGGTTAGGCCAAGTGGGGCTAGTTAAACCAAGTGGAGTAAGTGTCCCGTTGAATAAGCAATTTAGGCGAGAGTTAAATTAGGCTAAGTGACTATAATGCGTATTACAAAAACAATGACTTTTGATGCGGCTCATTTTTTGCCTGATATTGAAGGCACGCCCCCCGCGGACCGGCGCTATGAACGTATGCACGGGCATTCATTTGCGGTGCGCGTGAGCATAGAGGGTGAGCCCGGGGCGCAAACAGGTTGGGTTGCCGATTTTGATAAAGTCTCTGATGCCCTGAAAAATGTGTATGATATTTTGGACCATAACCTCCTCAACGAGATTGAAGGGCTGGAGCGCCCCACATTGGAAAATATCTGTTTGTGGATAGCTAATAAGTTAGGCCCTGTTTTGCCTGGCTTATGTGAGGTGGAAGTCTCACGTCCTTCAATCGGAGAAAGCTGTTTACATGAATGCAGATAACCATGATGTAACGCGGTGATCGCGCGCCTAACGATATTATCGTTGTGCAATCTTTTTGTAAATTTCACCAGAGAATAGATAAAGCCACTTATTTATTTTTTAAAATGAGTGGCTTTAAACTTTGTATAAGAGTTAATTTTTTGAAATATATTTACGAAGGTTTCTGCCCCACCGTTCGAAAGCGCGATCTGCATCTTCCCATATACCAACCCTTGGACGAGGGTCATTAAAACTTGTATCAAATTTGTCAGAGATGTTGGCGATCTCGGAACCATCTTCACTCAAAACTATTATAATGCTGGCGCCGCCTGTGTATAGACTGTTTGCACTTAGATTAATTTGGTTCGAATAGTCTGCTATTGTGGGGCGGGTTGAGCGTAGATCTGTGAGGGTTGTTTTGATTGTTAGAATGCCAACACCTGGACTGTCGGCAAGCTCAAAATTTCGTTCTAATGCAGCACTTAACTCTCCATAAAGATCATTAGCTTTTCGGTCTCTATCGCGATCAGATATTGGTCTGAATCTACGGCCTGCATTTGTGGATAGACCAAGCCTTGTGCGTCGCAGAGTTTTTTCGCCATTTTGTGGTAGAGATAGTTGAATTGGGGCAATATAAACAGCGTCGTAACTGGAAAAACTTTTAGTCTTTGTTCCTGTGATAGCGACATTATCAAAAGGGGCCGCATGCGCCGTTGATAGAGGAGACGCGGTTAATGTTATAGCTGATAAAACAAAAATCGGGCTGATCAAAAGCGTTTTAATCGCTTTTTTTGTCACTTGTTTGAGAGTATAAGATTTAAAATTTATGTGATTTTCTAACATTATTTATTCCTTACTAACTGCAAATTCAATTCTAAGGTTAATCTGAATTGAAAGCTAGCGTAATCGGAATAAAATTATCATAAGTGAGTGATGTATCCCTTTTCGGTGCGGCCATCAGCGCCTCATACCTTAAGCGACTTTTTGCTCAACATTTTGTTGTGGCTGTTGTTGTGCTTTGGGCGCCTTTTTAATCTTTTTAGAGGCACCGGAAGAGGCATTATTATAATTGAGGCGTGACATCAAGAATTTGGCGTCCCGGCAATATGCGGCTGTTGTGCGTTCAACCCGTTTTTTAGCATTTTGTAAACTGGCAATAGTTTCATCAACTTCGCTATCTTGGGCAAAGGCTTGGTGAGGTGGTAATAGATTAAGGCCGGAAGAGGATGTGTTTAACGGAAAGCCTGTAATGGAATATCGGGCGCGGCCTGACATTTCTATTTCCATATTTTTGGCATTTTTATGGATAAGCTTATAGGCGATTGGATCGATATCGTCAGCCATATCGTCAATGCTAAAACGCAATTCGTCGTAACTTTCCGCTAAAAGTGCGCGGGCCCCTAATTCTTCACTCCCTTTGACCGTGGTAACAATTTCAAGGCATTCTGTCAGAATTTCTGCCGCATTGTCGAGGGCGTAAATGGCCGCTTCTATGATATTCAGGGCCTCGTGCACAGCGGCTTGATCGCTCGCATCGTCTTCTTGGGATTGTGAGGTTACTTTGGGGGGGCGTAAAGCGCGGCTTAGCCCCGCGTGTAAATCTTCTTTATTAACGACGATATCTGTGTCTTGTTTTTTCTTAAATAACGATGAAAATAAGGATTTTTTTGTAGTTTCCTGATCCTTGCTGGGTTTTGCTTTTACGTCACTTTTTTGCGATCTTGTACCCTTTTTCATTTTGTTGGAAGGGAAAGCCATATGATAAACTCCAAAAATACTCGATACTCATTAACTTATAAGACTATAAGCGACTTTCTTTGAAATGATGTTAATAGATAGATTAAATTTTATCATTTTTACTTTAAAAAATGAGAGCCATATAGCTCGGCTTAGCAACAGACCATGACAGATACAGTTGCTAAGAAGCTGATATCACTGATGAGCATGACGAGTGGGTGCAAATGTCTAGGGACGTTCAAGTGTCTTGGGGCGTTCGCAATTACGGAAAAACCCCTTATATAGTGATAATGACAGACTTAATGAGATATGCGGCCCAGTTAGATTCTGCGTCACTCTCCGGGACTGGCGCAAACAGCTTGCCGCCCGTGCATCGATGGGACCCACCGTTTTGCGGTGATATCGATATGGTGATTGCCAAAGATGGAACATGGTTCCACGAAGGCACGCCGATTGGCCGCGCCCGTTTGGTGCGGTTGTTTTCGTCGGTTTTGAAGCGGGAGGGCGATGACTATTTTTTGGTGACGCCGGTTGAAAAGCTGGGCATTAAGGTGGTTGATGCCCCGTTCCTGGCCGTTTTATGCCAGCTAAAGAAGCCCGATGATGACAACAAAGATAACGCAAACCAGGAATTAAGATTTACCACCAATGTCGGCGAAGAAATCGTAGCCGGCAAGGATAACCCGCTTATCTGGCGCGGTGATGCTAAAGATGAAAATGCAGCACCTTATTTGCTGGTGCGTGACGGTTTGGAGGCTAAGGTGGCGCGGTCGGTTTTTTACGATCTTGTTGAGTGGGGGGAAATGCGATCTATTAATGGTCAAGACCAGTTTGGGGTTGTCTCTCAGGAAATGTTTTTTCCTTTTGGCCTTAAAGATGAAATTTTTGACAGATGAAATTTTCAACAAAAACCCACATCAATAATCAGTTAGCGGATTCACAATGGCGCCCTTTGTTAGAAGCTGCGACCACTAATCCGTCATCCTATGATGCGCGTCAGCGGTTTATTGAATTAAACCCGCATTTGAAAAATGATCAAAAATTTATGAACCGTTATGATTATCGAAAGTCGGCGGCGGTTTTAATACCTATCGTGATGCGGGCTGAACCAACAATTTTATTAACGGTGCGCTCTGATGATATGCCAACCCATGCGGGCCAGATTAGTTTTCCCGGCGGCGGGGTTCAAAAAGAAGACCATAACCATGAAGCTGCCGCTTTGCGAGAAACCCAAGAAGAAGTTGGTATTGACCCGAAATCCATTGATATATTGGGGGATATCGGGGTGCACTATGGGGGTATGGGCTTTAAGGTAACCCCTTTTGTGGGTTTGTTAAAACGCGATGTGCAATGTGTTGCCTGTCCACGGGAAGTGCAAGAAATTTTTGAAGTTCCTTTGTCTTATGTTTTAGATCTGGAAAACCATAAGACGGTGGATAAGGTTTATAACAATATCTCCTATAAAGTTTTTACCATTCCCTATAAGGATTATAATATTTGGGGTTTAACCGCAGGCATGTTATTAACATTAGCCGAGCGTGTGAAGGTTGTAATAAGTTCGTCCTAATGTTGGCGCTTAATACGAGTTATGTTTAATGCTAATTATTTTTGATATTATCATTTTTGACCAAAGGGTTGGATGAGACCATGCAGCAACGGCTTTTAGAAAAGCATGAACGCCGTCATTTTTTATGGCTTGGGCACCCTTTCGTGCGCAAAGTGGCGGCGATATTAAATGGTCATACACAAGATAGTGTGCGGTTTGTGGGGGGGTGCGTGCGTGATAGTTTGTTGGGCATTACCCCTTTGGATATTGATATGGCCACATCGCTTTTACCGCAAACGGTCATGGAAGTATTGCAAGAAAATGGCATAAAAATCATACCAACCGGACTTGACCATGGAACAGTCACCGCGATGGAGCACCGTGGTATCAGTCAATCTGGACATAAGAAGGAGACTTCAAGTAAAAAGGTGATTGAAGACGCGCCAAGATTGGCTATTGAAATAACTAGCTTGCGCAAAGATGTGACGACAGATGGTCGTAGAGCCACAATTGCCTATACGGATGATTGGGCAGAAGATGCGTGTCGGCGTGACTTCACCATTAATGCCTTATATCTCACGCCTGAAGGGGATGTGGTTGATTTTGTTGGTGGCCTGTCAGATATTAAAGAAAGCCGTGTGCGGTTTATCGGCACGGCTGAACAGCGGATAAAAGAAGATTATTTGCGGATATTAAGGTTTTTTCGGTTCTCGGCGCGTTTTAGCCATGAATTTGATGAAGATGGATTGCGGGCGATCCAAGCCAATTTGGCTGGTATTAAAAAATTATCACGGGAGCGTATTGGCGCTGAATTTTGCAAAATTCTTGAACTGCCAAATGCATATCTCGCTCTCGAAAATATGATCAGTGTGGGATGCGCTGAAGAAATCATACCCTATCAACCCGATATTGATTCTTTTAAAAAGGTAAAACGCACTATTCCCCAAGCTGATGCGATTTTGGGCCTAACTCTTTTATATCCAGAGTGTAGAGAGGGCGAGTTGCAAGACTTATTACGTTTGTCGAATGCACAAGCTGTAAGGCTTGATCTAGTTTTAAAAAACTGGCGCAAGATCAAATCAATACAATCGCGTGAGGCGGCTTGTATTGCCCTTTATGAGATGGGAAAATCATGTTGGCGGGATTGTCTAATGCTGGCCTATGGGCAAGATCATATTGATGCTCATAAATATGAAGAATTTTTAAAGTTGGCCAATGAATGGACGATCCCTGTTTTGCCTGTGTCCGGTCGGGATATATTGGCCCACGGGGTGAAGGCGGGGCCACATATTTCGATGATTTTAAAAGAAGTAGAAACAATCTGGAAACAAAAAAACTTCCCTGATGAAAAAATCATCAGGGAAGTTCTAGAACAGTCTATTAAAATGTATAAAGAATAATATTTATTTTTTTGCTGTTAGAGATCGATAGGCAGTGCGCGTCATAAAATCATCTTTAATGAAACCTTTACCCCATTTTTCGCTAATTTTTTTCAAGGGTGCTTTGGCCAGAATTTCTTCTTCTGTGGTGCCCGCCGCAATCTCGTTTGCAATGATGGTGCGCACTTCAAGCAACATAAAATAGGTTTCTTGAAGGTCTGATTGACCCGCAAGGGCACCATGGCCCGGGATAATTTTTGTATTGGCGTCTGTAATGGCTAAGGCTTGGGCTGTTGCTTTGATAAAGCCATCAAGGTCGCCGCCGCTGCTAAGATCAATAAAGGGATAGCTGCCTTTAAAATAGACGTCCCCCATATGGATAACGTTTACATCGTCAAATTTGACGATGGAATCACCATCTGTATGGGCAGGGTCAGGATGGAAGATCGAAATATCATGGCCATTCCAGTGGAATGAAATTGTATCAGAGAAGGTGATAACAGGAAGAGCCCCTTTGGGTGCTGGATCAATGGCGTTTTCACCGCTGCGGCCCTCTTTAAGGCGTTTGCGAACATTGTCATGGGCAACAATGGTTGCGCCTTTATTGGCGAAATTCTCGTTACCGCCCGCATGGTCACCGTGCCAATGGGTGTTGAGAAGAAAACTTAAGTCGTTTTTGGAAACCTCGTTAATGGCCTTCATGATTTTGTCTGATAAGGGTGCAAACTGATCGTCGATAATAAAAGCACCATCATCCCCTGTGGATAGACCAATATTACCGCCAGCACCTTCCAACATATAAATGCCGGGGACCACTTGCGTGGTTTTAATTTTGACATTGGCGAATCTGTCTTGGGCAAGTGTGTTGCTTGCTAGACCTGTCATAGATAGGCCCATCATCATTAGGCCGGTAATGGCGGTGGTTTTGACTATTTTCTTTATCATAAGACTTTCCTTGCTTGTTCCCTTAAATGGTTTGCCTTCTATGTAACAGGGATGTGGCGCAGTGCGAAATCACGAAAAAATGAGCATAAAATGGCACATAAGCTCATTTTTGCGTGTGCGGCAATAGATAGTCTTGCCCCTTAAGATTTGCGGGTGTAATGACACCCGCCGGCTGATATGATGGCTTATTGTGAATATGCAGGCTCGCACGGAGAAAATATGTCTTGGGAACCCAATAGTTGGAGAGAAAAGCCAGCACGCCATATGCCTGATGACTATCCGGATCGGGCGGCATTGGCGGATGCAGAAAAAGACCTTAGCCATTACCCACCTTTGGTGTTTGCGGGTGAGGTGCGCACCTTGCGGGAGTCGCTGGCTGATGTGACGAAAGGGCGGGCTTTCTTGCTGCAAGGGGGGGATTGCGCAGAGAGTTTTAAAGAATTCCACCCCAATAATATTCGCGATACGTTTCGGGTTTTACTGCAAATGTCTGTGGCGTTGACCTTTGGTGCGGCGTTGCCGGTGGTGAAAGTGGGGCGTATTGCGGGGCAGTTTGCCAAGCCGCGCTCGGCCCCAACCGAAACAATCGACGGGGTGACCCTGCCCAGCTATCGCGGGGATAATATTAATGGAATGGCCTTCACTAAAGAAGACCGCACCCCTGACCCCCAAAGATTATTGCGAGCCTATGGTCAAGCAGCGGCTACGTTAAACCTGATACGGGCTTTTGCCAGTGGTGGATATGCCTCTTTGGAAAACGTGCATCGGTGGAATCTGGAATTTGTGGCTGATAATCCGCAAAAGGAACGCTATGCGGAATTAGCCAATAAGATTTCTGAATCTTTGGTTTTTATGGAAGCTTGCGGTGTCAGTAATGTTCGGGCTATGCGCGAGGTGAATTTTTTCACCAGCCATGAAGCCTTATTATTAGGATATGAACAAGCCATGACCCGCGTGGATTCGACCACGGGACAATGGTATGACACATCGGCCCATATGGTCTGGATTGGCGACCGTACCCGCCAGATTGAAGGGGCCCATGTGGAATTTTGCAGTGGGATTGAAAACCCCATCGGCATCAAATGTGGGCCTACTCTTGATCCGGATGATTTGTTGAAATTGCTGGATGTTTTAAACCCCCAAAATGTGGCGGGGCGGATTGTATTGATTGCCAGATTTGGGGCCAGCAAGGTGGAGGCAGGCTTGCCGCAACTGGTGCGCAAAGTCCAACGCGCCGGGCGTCAGGTTATCTGGTCTTGCGATCCGATGCATGGGAATACGATTAAAGCGGAGAATGGCTATAAAACCAGACGCTTTGATGATGTCGCCCTTGAGGTTACAAGCTTTTTTGATGTGTGCCGCGCTGAAGGGGCTTATCCCGGCGGTGTTCATTTTGAGATGACCGGACAGAATGTGACAGAATGTTTAGGGGGTGCCCACCATATCTCAGAGACAGATTTGTCTTCGCGTTATCACACCCATTGTGACCCGCGTCTTAATGCCGGGCAATCTTTAGAGTTGGCATTTTTATTGGCGGACCATTTAAAAGCTGAACGATTAAAATCAGACAATTAAAGGGTTTAAGTCGGTAAGTATAAAGAATATTAAAAATAAACCGGCATACAAAAACGGCCCCCGTTAGGGAGCCGTTTTGCATTAGATATAATCTAATGAAAGCTTAAGCTTTTTTCGCTTTACGACGACGTGCAGCGATTGAACCGCCTACAAGTGCAGAAGCCATCAAAGGCAGAGCCGCTGGTAGAGGAACATCTGAAACAAGAGCAAGGCTGAAGAAGTCAACATTTGTGTCATCTGTCACAAGAACGTCGAAAAAGCCGTTTGCATTAATGCCGCCTAGGAAACCAAGAGCACCAAGGTCAAGAGTGATCGTGTTACCACCACCAGCAAGAGCTTGTGGGTTACCCAAATTTGTAAGGGCTGTATTAACACCGCCGCCTGCATTGGCAAAACCAGCAAGAATACGATCATTGCCAGCGCCACCAGCGCCGCCTAGGAATTCGTTTACAACGATTGTTAGAATCGCACCAGTAATGTTACCCATGCCAGCTGTGTTGAAACGGTGTGCAACTGAATTATCAAATGCGCTTACATCTGTGTTGCCTACTGTACCACCGAAAAAGCCAGGTGTTGAAAATTCAGGAGCAGGTGAAGTACCGATAGCGCCAGCGCCATCAAAATCTGGTCCGTCATTTACAAGAATAGTTTCAGCGTTTGCTGCACCAGCTAAAAGCATTGATGAGGCAGCGCCAAGAAGGAATTTTTTTAACATAAATATCTCCGACGTTCGTTAAGTAAGATTAGCGCGCCAGAGGAGTCCCCGATAAACGCGCAGGTTTCCCTTACATGAAATAAGGTATGCTCTGATTATCATTATAGAACAGGGCTCGCAACACCTTTAGGCGTCAAAACCGGAACTTTTTGCAGAAAACCGTTATATTTTTATCCACGCGAGATAAAGTGGGACATATTTGTCTCAAAATCGGAATTTGTGGCCAATTTGTGGTCAAACTGGGGCGTGAAATGTTAAAATTTTGTTAAGTATTTCCGTAAGTTCTGGCCGATTCTTTCAATTCTCGGGAGAAGGTTAAGTAAAGTCGTATTTTAAAGGTTAATTCTAAAAATTCACCGAATAATTGGGTAGCTATTTAACCTAAGCAAAGCGTTAATCTTGTTTAAGCGCTTGGGCCTTCATTGTTCAAATGTGTTATTGTTTAAGTCTGCTGAATTCTCAATGCGCATTTGAGTCCATGAAATTGATTCTGATAGGCAGATCATCAAATAATAACGAGAATTATTTCGCCGCTGACTTTTTATGAATGACTTTTCACGAATTACGCCATAGCCTGTAAACAGATAATAAGTTTTGGATTTTAAAGGAGGGATTGTGATGAAGAGTTTCTGGATAGGGATAATGCCGAAAGCCGTTTTGGTTTCAACCACAGCCCTGATAACAGCTTCGCTCCTCTCGATACCGGATGCCTTAGCACAAGATGGAGATGAAAATCCCGCCGCTGCCCAAGGGCAAGACTTATCCCTCACGATTTATAATAATAATCTGGCTCTTATTCGTGATCAAAGGGTCATTCGTTATCGTAATGGGCGTTCTGTTGTTGAATTACCGGGTGTCTCTTCACAAATTCAAGCGCCAACCGTCACGTTTGAGGCTGACGGGGTCGGCATTATCGAGCAAAATTTTGATTATGATCTTTTAACGCCTTCGAAATTAATGGAAAAAGCGGTGGGCAAGACTGTGCGCATTGTTCGCACCAATCCGGCCACAGGTAAAGAGACAACGGAGCGGGTTAAAATCTTGTCGGTTAATAACGGGGTTGTCATTCAAGCGGGAGACCGTATTGAGGTTTTACGCGATGATAATCTGCCCACCCGTGTTATATTTGATCAAATCCCTGATAATTTACGGGCGAACCCGACTTTATCGGTGGTGGTGGACAGCGCGCGGTCAGGTCGCAAACCCACCTCCCTGACTTATCTATCCGGAGGACTTGGTTGGCGTGCTGATTATGTGGCTTTGTTTGACGAAGATAAAGAAGAAATGGATTTTCAAGGTTGGGTCACATTAACCAACAGTACTGAAACCAGCTTTGATAATGCGCGTGTGCAAATGGTTGCGGGGGAAGTCGCACGGGCAAACCAGAATAATAATCGCAATAATAGACGCAATCCAAGCCGGATATCGGGGGGAATTGAAGCAACGGATGAAGAACGCCTTGGCGACAATTATCTCTACCCTCTTGAGGGGCGCACCAGCGTTGCCAGTCGGCAAACCAAACAGGTTGCTTTTGTAAATGCACCAAAGGCAAAAGCCTCGAAAGATTATGAATATCAAGTGGGAGGGTTCCAAACCTTGCCAGAGCCACAAAATGTGGATGTCAGAATTGCCTTCTCCAATAGCAAAGCCGCCGGCCTTGGGGCGGCGCTGCCCAAAGGGATCGTCAGGGTTTATACCAAGGATAGTTTGGGCCGTGCGCAATTTATCGGTGAAGATAATATTACCCATATTGCAGGCGGCAGTGATCTCTCCCTCAAGATTGGTGAAGCTTTCGATGTAACGGTGCAACCCGCAGTAAAATCCAACCGGACCATCAGTAAAAAAATTACTGAAACTGCAATGGCTTATACAATCCGGAATGCAAAATCAGAACCGGTAAAGGTAACCATCCGTCAAAGGGCGGGGTGGCGCGGTGTTGAAACATCGATTGTGAAAGAATCAGAAGAGAGCCGCAACCCTAGTGTCAACAATTATGTATGGGAAGTGGATGTGCCTGCGGAAGGGGAGACCATTTTAACCTTCACTATACGCTCTAAATCACGGTGGTAGAATATGAGGCTATTCAATCCTCATAAACGATCTTCCGTGACAAAGGGGAAGAGACGGTGTTTTGAGCGTTTTGTATGTGCGCCAATGATGCTCGCTGCCATGACCATTATTTTCGATTATGGTCTGGCCAGTAATGGGCTAGCCTATAAAGTACAAGCCCAAACGCAATCTCAATCTCAATCTCAATCGCAGCTGGGGCAGGGGCAAACCATTGTCTCGGCAAAGCCCGATGAAACTGCGTTGACGATTTATCGTGATGATCTTGCCTTTATTACGGAAACCCGAACCGTAGAATTACAAAAAGGGCGTTCAACCATTTCGTTTGAAGGGGTCAGTGATTTGATGATTCCCCAAACGGCGTTGCTGCGTGAATTTGGCGGCTTAACCTTAGAGCGAAATTTTGATTATGACTTTTTAACTCAAGCTTCTTTGTTTGAAAAATTTGTTGGCGAAACGGTTTATATTCATCGCACAAATCCGGCCACGGGCGCGGTGCAAAAGCAAGCGGCCATTATTGTCTCCGCGAATGATAATGGTGGGGCCGTGATGGAAATTGATGGTCAATATGAAGCCTTTGATTGTTCTGGATTGCCCGAAAAAGTCTCCTTTCCTCAAGTGCCTGATGGATTAAAAGCGCTGCCCACATTGTCGATTGATGTGGTGGCCGACAAAGCGGGCCCGCAAAGTCTCACCATCAGCTATTTGGCAAGCGGATTTGATTGGCAGGCGGATTATATTCTTCGCCTTCAAGGGGGCGGCAAAGCCGATCTGGCCGGATGGTTGACGGTCACCAACGAGACCGAAATATCCATTAAAGATGCCCCAACCGCCATCATTGCCGGCACACTGCAACGCCTTGATGAGACGGAGGCGGAAGGATTTTACAGCGATAGCTTTTCGGCGGCGTGTTGGCGCCGTGGATCGACTACTTTTGTGAATAGAGATGAGTTTGTTGTGGTGGGTAGTAGAATAAGGCGTCGCGGGTTTGAAGATGTTTCGCAACCAGCTGTAGTTCTAGATACTGAAATCCTTGATAAAAGAGGCTTTACCAATGTGGCTGAGGCTTTAAATGAAGTGCCTTTTGGAGGAAGCATTGCGGAACAAGAAGACCTTGGAGATTATAAATTATATCGCACCCCTAACCCCACAACGGTGGCGGCCTATCAAACCAAACAGGTCTTGTTTCTCGATAAGCAAGACATTGATGTCACCCAATATTATGTTTTTGATTTGAATTTGAATGACACGAACTATCGCGCGGTTGAGAGACAATCCAATCGCGCCCTTGAGGATGGGGTTACGCCGCTTGAAAAGCAAGGCCCCATAGAATTACAAAATAAAAAGCCGTTAGAAGATAGAGAGCAAATCACCGTCACCGGCAGTCGTATACGCCGGAATAATGGTTTATCCCCCATACCGGTTACATTGCTTGATGGCGGGTATGGTGGCCCACAAAATAGTGGGTTTGGCCCGCAAGCACGATTGGCCACCGTGCGCTATGATATTGATAATAAACGGGAGGGACCGTTGGGGGAGCCTTTACCGGCGGGGACGGTGCGGGTCATGATAAAAGGGTCTGATGGGGCTTATCTATTTTTGGGTGAGGATGATGTGCGTGATTTAGCCATTGATTTACCTGTTGAGGTCAGTGCGTCGGAGGCGAGTGCCGTGGCTATTGAGGTTAAGGCTATCGAAACCATCCGCACGAAACTAGCTCGATATCGATACCGGTATAAAACGCAATTTGAATATCGTATTACAAATGCCAATGATTATCCGGTATTGGTTGAAGTGACGAAAGATCGCAATGGTTACTCTAGCCCTGTAAAAATTGTCACTTCAACGGTACCGCAAGTTGAAGACAGTGATTACCCCAAATGGCGGGTTGACGTTGATGGCCAAAGCCAAAAAGTGTTTACCGCCACCCTTGAGTGGGAACGGTAATGAGTGGGAACAGTAATGAATGGGAAGACATGTTTCAAACTGTCGGGGTTTTGCCCGACATGACGGTGACAAACCAATCCGTATCAATATTTTGACCACATAAAATAACCCCCGCTTTTTTGCCTGTCATTTTATGTTTTTGCTGGGTCAGCGCGGCCAAGGGGGCGGCCCCTGCGCCTTCTGCAATATTGTGGGTTGCACGATAGTAAAGCCGGATGGCATCGGCGACTTCCTCGTCGCTCACGGTAATGATGTCTTCCACATTGTTTGCATAAATATCGAAAGAGGATTGCACCGGCACTCTTACGGCCATGCCATCCGCAAAGGTGATGGCGCTTGGTGTTTCGATCAGCTTGCCAGCCACGAAAGATAGTTTTGCGGTGGCGGCATTTTCCGAGACAACACCAATAATTTTGGTTTTTAAACCAAGGGCGTTACGCGCCATGATGGTGCCGCATATGCCAGAGCCACACCCGATGGGGACATACACCGTATCAAGATCAGGCACAGCGTTAAAAAATTCATAGGCGTAAGTTGAAACACCGTGTACCAATTGTTCATGAAAGGAAGGCACCAGAAATAAACCTTCTTGCTGGGCGAGTTCTTCGGAGCGAAGGCGCGCTTCGTCAAAATCTTTACCGTGGATTATGACCTCGCCGCCAAACCCTTCCATCGCCGCGTTTTTTTCTGACGAGTTTCCCTCTGGTACTAAAATGACGGTGCGTAATCCATGTTTACGGGCGGCAAATGCTTGGGATTGCCCGTGATTGCCGCGTGTGGCGGTGATGATGCCGGTGACGTCAGGGTGGTTTTGTTTGAGCCAGTGGATAAAGGTTAACCCGCCGCGCACTTTAAAAGCCCCCGTGGGGGTATGGTTTTCATGTTTCACCCAAACCTCGCTGCCCAATGCGGTTTTTAGTAATGGCCATTGATATTGCGGCGTCGGGGCCATGGATTGATATACGATTTTACTGGCGGCTTCGATAGTTTCGCGGGTGAGAGGTTCCATATTTAAACTCTTTGATCATTTGGATTTGTGTTACATCATCTTTATGGTGTGATAATCAATAAATTAGCAATAAGGGAATTGGGCCGGGAATAATAGTCCCCACTATCTCTTGAAAGTTAGGGTGCTCTTTTAAAAGAGCGGATTGAAAAAGTGGTTTAAATGAGTGATAGCGTCGACAGATTTGAAAGTGTGAGTGTTTTTGGTGGCGGCGCTTGGGGCACAGCCCTTGGGGCGCTGCATGCGCAAAGTCATTTGGAAGCTGACCCAACCCCTGATAATGGCGGGGTGTCAGCTAAAACACTTTTGTGGACGCGTAACCCAAAGGTTGTCAGGGCGATTAATGAGCAACGGGAAAACACACTCTATCTCCCCGGCATTGCGCTTGCCCCTAATGTGATGGCAACAGATGATATTGACCGTGCGGCAAAGAGCGAGGCAATTTTGTTTGTCGTTCCCGCCCAGCAATCACGGCCTTTGTTAAAACGGTTACGTGATGTTTGTGAAAAACAGGGGGCTGTGAATAAATCTATTGCGTTATGTTCTAAAGGAATTGAAAAAAATAGTTTGATGTTGGTGCACGAACTATTATTGGATGTATGGCCAGAGGCCCGCGTGTCTATTCTTTCAGGGCCAAGTTTTGCCCATGATGTTGCTGTTGGTCTGCCAGCCGCGGTGACATTGGCGTCAGCGTCTGCAACGCAAGGGGAGCGATGGCTAAAATCAATAAGTGCACGTCATTTCCGCCCTTATTATAGCGATGATTTAACGGGTGTTGCCCTTGGCGGCGCGGTTAAAAATGTTTTGGCGATTGCTGCAGGCATCGTTGACGGGATGGCTCTTGGTGAAAGTGCCCATGCGGGGTTGATCGCCCGTGGCTATGCGGAGTTTCAAAGACTTGGCCTTGCTATGGGTGCAAAGCCGGCAACCATGGCCGGATTATCAGGTTTGGGCGATTTGATTTTAACGGCGGGTTCTTCGCGTTCACGCAATATGTCACTTGGGCAAATGTTGGGCAGTGCAGCAAAAGAAAGAACCAGTTCTACGACCCTTGATGATCTGTTATCCACCCGCAATAGTGTAAGCGAAGGGGTCGCAAGCTCTAGCGCTGTTGTGGGTTTAGCGCGTAAATTCAATGTTGAAATGCCCGTTTGCGAGACGGTGGCTTCAATCGTGGAAGAACGGTACAGTGTTCAAGAAGCCATTGATTATTTGATGAGCCGCCCTTTACGGGCTGAAATTGGATAGTAGATTACATCATAATTATAAGTTAGGGGCTGTCATGAATAAATTGAAAAAAACAATAATAGCAGGCGCGAGCGCTTTTGTTTTAAGTGTGACCTATCAAAGTGCGACACCGCAAAATGCGGCAAAAGCGCAATCGGGTAATGCCCGCTTTGAACAGCTGGTTAAAAAAGCTGATGACCTTTTTGACACGCAGCAATACCAAAAAGCCGCCAAGGCCTATGAGCAGGCTGCGGAATATGGCGCTGAAAAAAGTGGTTTACCGATAGATCAGTTTCTCGATCTTGCTGATAGTGCGATTGAATCCATGACCCTTGCAAAATTACGTAAGAAACGTCTGGCTAGTGCGTCGCGGTTTTTTAGAATTATGGACAGTCATTATCCTGATTCAGAACAAAGTGTGGAATATTTTATCCGTGTCCGGAAAATGGCGGATAGTAATTGTGATGATGGCGCGGCTTTGAAGCTTTCCACAAGAATTGAAGATAAAATTGCTAATGTAAGAACTAAAGATCAAGTTGGGTATTGGAATATTGTCTGGCGGGAATTATTGTTTCGATTGTCTGTTTTTAATCCGCAAATCTCGGTCAACAGCTTTAACAAAGCGAATACAATTTATGCCGAATCGCAAAATTTTAATGTTGATCCGCGCAATAAAATTTATGGGGATTATCACCGGACTTTGTTTCGGGATACGTTATCAAATTATTTTAAAGGCCCGCGCAACCAACAATTATTAAGGGCGTTTGACCGTATTTTATCGTGGGACATTGCAAAAGAATATCGCACCCTTGTGGAAACAGATTGGGGCCCACGATTAGAGGTGACCCATCCGGAAACCCTGAGCACCGTAAAATATTACGCCTATCAACGACTTGCTGAGCTTGCCATAAGAAAACAAGATCAAGAAACAGGTCGCGCTTATATTAATGCGGCGGCTAGTGTCGGGGCACCTGCTTCTGTTGTGAATACGCCTTTGTTCGGGGCGGCACCGCGCTATGGGGAAGGCTCGCAAATTGAAGGTATAGAAGCAAAAGGGAGTGCACGGTTGGAAATTGACCAATTTGGCCGCGTTGTGAATGAGCCGGAAATTATTGATTTCAATGGTAATGACATTGCGGAGCGTGCGTGGATTGATGCAATAAAAAGAATGACATTTGCACCCGGATTTGAAGAGGGTGCGCCATCACCGCGTGCTATTTCCAACTTTAAATTTAGTGATTTGGGGCTTGAGGAATGTTATCTTGAGGTCAATAAAAGAGGTAATTTGCGCACTGTCTGGGTGAGCTTGGTGGATTCTGAGTAATTTATGAAAAGCCTTATTGTGACTAAAACAACTCTACTCTATTCGATTTTTACCGTATAAAGACTAGTTATGGCGTTTATAAGCTTTGCAGGTGGCTTCATAAGTGCGCCCACTCAAGCGGGCTTCCCATCCGGCGGTCCACGCATTACCGCCTTCGACGTCTCCGATTGAGCGACATTGGGAAAAACCTGTTCTGTAGGCGTTGGATTGCACTCTGTTTGTGGTGCTGGCTAACTCGAAACCCGCATTGTAACATTGGCAGATTATATCTTGTTGTTGTGACGAGGCGTGGATGGGCGTGATGGTTCCGTTTGAAACGGTCAAGTTCTTTTGTTTTTGCGTTGGATTGTTGGCTGCACTCTTGGTGCTATTTTCACCGCCGAAACGTGTATTAAACGCGGCAAACAAAACGACCCCGAAAACTATAAATGCAAGAAAGCCAAGGAAAAAGGCTTCAATTCCAAAATCTTTGCCGGGCTCTCTCATTGTCACTCCAATTAGTTTTGCTTCGGTTCTATCATCGGTAACCGAAAAATAAGATGTATTGTTTGAGTATAGGATAAAACCCTAAGATGACAAAGCGCGGAAATAAATTGGTGTGTTATTTTTGGTATATTTGTGGCTTTTAGGGCAGTTTTGTGGGTGGTGATGTAAAAAAGCCTAATGGATCTTAATCCAAGGCGATGATATTGCAAAATTACATGGGAAAGTTACCCACATTAGTGAAATAAGGTGAAATGATACAATTGCGAGCTGTGAGTTGAAATAGAATGGCAAAACACAATATTGCGCAATTATTGCTGTGTGGGCTTGTTCACAATGTTGTGGTTATTTTTTTCGCTGTAATTGTTTATCGCTATTGGCGCTCTAAATTGGGGTAAAGCCCTAATTTAGAGCCATAATTAACAGATTATCCTTGTAATTTGTTTTGCTAGAAATAATGGGGCTGTTCTGGGCCCATAGCGGGGCTTTGGCTCTTGCTAATGCGGCCATATCCATTAGCAAGGGGGTTCATATTTTTCCATCATAATTAGCGACTTAGGGAATTCGTTGACGCAAGATCCAGAAAATAAAGCTGATATTGCGGCACCTGATCCATTAAGGTCTGGACGGGGGGAAAAGTCTGGACGGGAACAGCCCGTCAATAATAGCGAACGCACGAACGCCCAAGAGCAAAAAGCCTCGGTGAAACGCGGCAAATTTCTTGACGGCGACTTGATGCGCCATGTGGTGGTGATGTCCCTGAGTGCAAGTGTCGGCCTGTTATCCATGTTTGTGGTGGATTTTGTCGATCTCTATTTTATCTCTTTATTGGGGGATCCCGCTTTAACGGCGGCGGTGGGTTTTGCGGGGACTTTGTTATTTTTCAATATGTCTGTTGCGGTCGGTCTAATGATCGCGATGAGCGCCTTGGCCTCGCGGCGTATTGGCCGCGGGGAACATGAAGGCGCGCGCCAAATAGCAACCAGCGTGATCGCACTCGGGCTTATGATCTCCACGGTTTTTGCTGTTTTGTTTTGGATTTTTACACCGTTTTTATTAGAGATGGTGGGCGCGACGGGGGCCGCGAAAGAGGGGGCGGTGCGCTATTTGCGGATTATTGTTCCGGCTATGCCAATTATGGTTCTAGCCTTGATCAGCTCTGGTCTTTTGCGTGCTCATGGAGATGCAAAACGGGTGATGAATGCGACCATTGCCACCGGCTTCGTGAATGCTGTTTTGGATGTGGTTTTTATCTTTGGCTTTGGCTGGGGATTGGAAGGGGCGGCGTGGGCGTCAGTGGGGTCAAGATTTGCCATGATGCTCTGTTCATTTATTCCTGTTTTGCGATATCACGGCGGATTTGCCGCCTTTGACCGTGAACGCTTTAAACGGCATTTACGTCCCATCTTTGATGTGGCAGGGCCTGTTGTATTGACAAATGTTGCAACGCCAATCGGTACATTTATGACCTTGCGTGCGATTGCTGATTATGGCGATAGCGCTGTTGCCGGTTATTCTGTGATTTCGCGATTGATGCCCCTTGCCTTTTGCGTTGTTTTTGCTTTGTCAGGGGCGGTTGGTCCGATCATCGGCCAAAACTTTGGTGCCCATGCTTATGAAAGGGTGCGGGAGACCACCCGAAAAGCGATGATTTTTGTGGGTTTTTACACGCTGGGCATATGGCTTGTTTTGTTTTTAGCAAATGGGTTTATCGCTCATCAATTTGGGCTTGATGAAATGGCGCGACCAATCTTGTTCTGGTTTGTTGTGGTTGGGGCGCCGTTGATGTTTTTTAACGGCGTTTTATTTATAGGTAATGCGGCTTGCAATAATCTGGATCGCCCGTTTTGGTCTACATGTTTAAACTGGGGGCGTAATACAATCGGTATTATTCCGTTTATCTGGCTTGGGGGGCAAATCGGCGGGGCACCAGGGGTTATGATCGGTCAATATATGGGCTCGATTATGTTTTCCGGATTAAGCCTTTTTTTGGTGAACCGTTTAATTAATGGCTATGAAAGCGGGGCGATTGTGCAAAAACTGGATAAGCCTGCGATTATGGGTAAAGCCGGCCTTGTTAAACCAGCGATATCCAAGGAAATCAGATAATCGCCGGATGGTAAGCTTTTAAGGTTGAGTATACCGCTTATGTTTATCAAAGGGTTCTTGTTATTCTATCTCGATTGTGATGGACATAAACGGGAAATCAGCCCTAATACTATTTATCTAAAAGCGTGTTTTTGTATAAGGTTTTAAGAAATAAATATTTTAATGCCCAAAAATGCATACAGCTTTTAAAGTTATTTTTCTTGTGTATAAATCACGTTATATGAGTTAAGTCTTATACCCTGTTAAGCCACTATATGAATTGAACTGTTGCTAATTTAGTGTTTACCGAAGTTGATTTTATCCAAACCGATTGAGTGTCAATGTGAGTGAAAATTTAAAGACCAAAGCGCAACTGTGTTCGGCAGAACTTAAAGAACAGTTGAATAGAATCCATGCACATTGTCAAAACTATAAAACACCGGTGATGTCACGGAGTATCGGGCAGACGGCTCTGACGTTATTTTTATATGCTGTTTTAATGACAGCCATTATCGGCGCCATCGCATATGGTTTGATTTGGCTAAGCTTGTTATTGAGTGTGCCTGCCGCAGGGCTTTTGGTAAAACTATTTATCATTCAGCATGATTGTGGGCATGGCTCTTATTTCAAATCAAAAAAGGCCAATACTTATGTAGGGCGTTTCATCTCTGTGTTTACTTTCACGCCGTTTGCATTTTGGCGTGACGCTCATAATAAACATCATGCAGCATCGGGTAATTTGAGTAAGCGCGGGATTGGCGCGATTGATACGTTGACTGTAAGGGAATATGAAAAACTAACGAAACTCCAACGGTTCTTCTACATTTTATATCGCCATCCTGTCACAATGATATTGATTGGCCCTCCTCTCTATATCATTGTTTTACAGCGCTTCCCGTTTAAAGGGCCGATGCCGTTTGCTGATATTTATCACTCGATCAATGGCTCCCATTTATGGCGCAGCGTGGTCGGACTAAATTTGATGCTAATTATATTTTATGGTGCCTTGGTGATGTGGCTTGGCCTCGGGGTTGTGGCTTTGGCGTTTTTACCCGCTTTGATTATGTCGGCTAGTATTGGGGGGTGGTTATTTTACGTGCAACATCAATATGAAGAAACATATTGGGAAGCAGGCGAGAATTGGGATTTTAAAGCGGCTGCGTTGCTTGGTAGTTCCCATTATGATTTGCCGCGTATTCTCCAATGGTTTTCAGGGAATATCGGGTTTCATCACATTCATCATTTGTCCAGTCTTATCCCTAATTACCGGTTGCAAGAATGTTATGAGGCAAGCCCTGATTTAAAAACATTTCCAAAACTGGGGATTGTGGAAAGTTTTAAAACCATGCGGTTGCGATTGTGGGATGAGCAACAAAAGAAAATGGTTGGCGTGCACTGATTAATTATCTACCAATCTTGTGTACATACTCTCCATCAAGTGAAGTATCTCTATCACGCGAGATTCCCTCAAGTTTAAGTCTAAAGGAAAAATCCAATGGTTAGAATGATTGGTTTGGTTTTGGTCAGCCTGTATATGATGACAGGCTGCGCCTTATTAAGTGCGACAAAGACGGTTGAAGGGATTGAAGGGCCATCACGGTCTATTAAAATCAAGGCTTACGTGCGCAGTAATGAAGCATTGAACGGACTGGGTAAGGGGTTTGATGGGCGTAGTTTTCGGATGCGTTATTGGGATATTAATCCGGGCGGCATCGTACCCATTCACAGCCATCGTGGGCGCCCGGCAACCATCTATGTGGTCAATGGCGAGGTGCTGGAATTTCGAAATGGTAATGATGAGACGCCGTTGCGTCACCGCGGCGGGGAAATTTCAATTGAGTCAGAAGGGCTAATCCACCATTGGCGAAATGAAACCAATGAAACCGTCAATCTGGTTGCGAGTGATATTTGGGCCTCTAACGCCAGTGGTGATATTGAAATTGCGCAAAATATTCGCACTTTAAGGGGCAATTCATCCGGTGTTGAGGTTGAAACTTTAGCGGCGCTTAATCTGGAGGGAGAAGCCATTGGCGTTAGCGGATATACTCTACGTACACGGCGCATCACTTTGACTGAGAATGGCTCTACGGGGGTGCTTGATTTTAAAAATGGCCCGGCCAATGTTTTCGTCCTTGAGGGGAGCGTTACCCAAGCTAGATCTGATTTGGCGGATGCAGAGATATTAGCCTTATCTCAATCAGCTTCCTTGCCCAAAGGAAGCACAGTAATTTGGGGCACCACCCAAGGACCAGCCATATTAATTGTTAGCGATATTATCGCTTCTGGCTCCTAGTTCATTATCCTAATGGCAGATTTATCAGGCTTAACCCCCCGCGCTGAACGGCAAAGTGAGTTTGTGCGTTTATTATTAATCGGGCTTATCAGCTTTTTAACATTGGTTGATTTGTTCGCGGCGCAAGCTATTCTACCATCCTTGACCATCTATTATGGCGTCAGCGCTGCCTCTATGGGCTCCGCTGTGAATGCGTCTACTTTTGGTATGGCGGCGGCTGGTTTGGTGGTGGCCATATTCGCCCGTAAAATTAGCCGCCATCATGGCATTTGGTTGTCTTTGGCTTTTTTGACTGTCCCGACCATCTTACTTGCTACGTGTACGGATATCCGCATGTTTGCGATTTTAAGGGTGTTGCAGGGCGTTTGCATGTCAACAGCTTTTACTTTGACCATGGCCTATCTGGCTGAAGAATATTCTCCCGCCCAAGCGGCTGGCGCAATGGCAGCCTATATCACCGGCAATGTTGGCAGCAATTTGTTGGGCCGTTTAATCGCCGCTAATGTGGTTGACAACTTTGGTCTATCAACAAGTTTTTATACGTTTGCGGTTTTAAATTTAACGGGTGCCGTGATTGCTTATTTCTTTATTCGTCATGATGAGCCAGCGCCCAAAAATGCCGTTCCATCGCCCCGCGTGTTAGAAATGTGGAAGCAACATTTTTCATCTAGTGGGTTGCGGGCTGCTTTTTTAATTGGGTTTTTGATTTTATTTGCGTTTTTGGGGGTGTTTACTTATATCAATTTTGTCTTGGCGTCTCCGCGCTTTGGGTTAAGTGCAGCGCAATTGGGACTGGTTTATTTTGTGTTTATTCCAAGTCTTCTCACCACCCCTTTTGCGGGGCAATGGGCCAACCGTTGGGGCACGCGTAAAACCATTTGGGTGTCTATTATAGTCACATTTGTCGGCCTTGGGCTTACACTTTCAACCTCTTTAATGGTGGTTTTGGCTGGGCTAGCGATTGTTGGTGCAGGGACTTTTTGTGCGCAAGCGGCGACCACGGGTTTTGTCAGCGGCGCGGCAAAGTCTGATCGGGGCGGTGCCAGTGGCCTTTACCTCACCTTTTATTATGTAGGGGGATTGGCTGGCAGCTTTTTGCTGGGGCTGCTTTTTGATGCGTCTGGTTGGTCCATGGTGGTGGTTGGGGTAGGCGTTAGTCTGGCTATGATTATGGGGTTAGCCTATTGGCTGTGCCCCACCTTAAATGTTTTGGAACCTTCACCAGAGTTAGCTTCAAAGAATACGCTGTAAAAAGAATTATTTTCTTTCTCTACTTTTACCCCTGCCATGGGCGAGCGCTTTGATAACCCCGCGCATGGTTTGCATTTCTATATGGGTGAGGCCCGCCCGCATAAAGGCGGCGCTTAGATTGCGCATCATTAAAGGTTTTTTTTCAGGGGGATAAAAGAAACCGGCGGCCTCCAGCTCTTCTTCCAAATGGCTTAGCATCCGGTCAAAATCCCCACGGCTGGCTGCGGGTTCTTGGTCTAGGGGGCTGTCGAAACGATCCATCTCGTTTATGCGGCCCCATTCATAGGCCATAATCAAAACCGCTTGAGCCAGGTTCAAGGATGCGAATGCCGGATTAACGGGCACGGTGATAATGCCATCACACAGCGCAATATCTTTCGACGTAAGGCCCGATCGCTCCCCGCCAAACAAGATGGCGCATTGTTGCGGTGGGGCTGGGGATAAGGTCGTTGATAGGGGGTCTTGATCAGGCGCGGTTAATTTGTTTTTGATAAGGGTTGCGGCGTCTTGGGGGGTGAAGACGGGCAATCGCAATTCTCGCGATCTGGCGGTGGTGGCAAGAACAAAATGACAATCATCCAATGCCTCGGCCAAGGTTTCGAAAACCCGTGCCCCGTCAATAACAGTTGAAGCCCCGGCGGCCATGGCTTTGGCGGCGGGGTTGGGCCAGCCGTCACGCGGGGCCACAAGGCGCAGGCCACGCACACCAAAGTTCAACATGGCTCTGGCCGCGGCACCAATATTCTCTCCCATTTGCGGGGCAACCAGCACGAAGATGGGCGCGGGGGGAAGATGGGCCAATATTTCCTGATCGCTTACATGGCGGGTTCTGGTCTGGTGCGTTGCGGTAGCCTTACGAACCGGGCTGTTTTCTCCTTCGGTGCTTGTTTTTTCCACAGTCACGCTATTTTCATCTCTTGGTTTGCTCATTATCCGCTCTAAACCCTTTTTTTCGTGTCTCACCAATGCTATAGCGCCGCGAAGCCTTCATACAAAGCACTAACTGATAGGATCATCATATGAGTAAAATCAAAGTCGCTAACCCGGTCGTTGAAATGGATGGGGACGAAATGACCCGTATCATCTGGAAGATGATTAAAGACAAACTTATCCATCCTTATCTCGATATTGATCTAAAATATTATGATCTAGGCATGGAAGCGCGTGATGATACGGATGATCAAATCACCATCGATGCGGCCGAGGCAACCAAAAAATATGGTGTAGCCGTTAAATGTGCAACGATTACCCCTGATGAAGCGCGGGTTGAAGAATTCAAGCTTAAAAAGATGTGGCGCTCTCCGAATGGAACAATCCGTAATATCCTAGGCGGTGTTGTCTTCCGTGAGCCGATTATTATTAAAAATGTTCCTCGTCTTGTCCCTGGTTGGACACAGCCTATTATTATTGGCCGCCATGCTTTTGGTGATCAATATCGGGCAACGGATATGTTGTTCCCCTCCAAAGGTAAGCTTTCCATTAAATGGGAAGGCGATAATGGCGAGGTGATGGAAGAGCCCGTATTTGAAGCGCCAGATTCCGGCATTTTTATGGGCATGTATAATCTTGACGCATCTATTCGTGATTTTGCACGGGCGACATTTAATTATGGTCTTCAACGTAAATATCCGGTTTATCTTTCAACCAAAAATACAATTTTGAAAAAATACGATGGCCGTTTTAAAGATATTTTTCAGGAAGTGTTTGACGCGGAATTTAAAGATAAATTTGCCGAATATGGCGGCACTTACGAACACCGTTTGATTGATGATATGGTTGCGGCCTGTCTTAAATGGTCTGGTGGTTATGTTTGGGCCTGTAAAAATTATGACGGGGACGTACAATCCGATACAGTGGCGCAGGGATATGGTTCCCTTGGTCTAATGTCATCGGCATTATTGACACCCGATGGACAAACAATGGAAGCGGAAGCCGCACACGGTACGGTGACCCGTCACTATCGCGCCCATCAACGCGGCGAAGAAACCTCGACAAATTCTATTGCTTCGATTTTTGCATGGACCAAAGGGTTGGCCCATCGCGGCAAGCTTGACGATAATGCGCAACTGGTGAAGTTTGCTGAGACCTTGCAGAATACGGTTATTCAGACGGTGGAAAATGGTGACATGACCAAAGATCTGGCCTTGTTGATTGGGGCCGATCAAAAATGGCAAACCACAACAGGATTTTTAGACAAGGTGGATGAGAATTTCCAAAAAGCAATGAGCTAAAGAATTTATGAGTTAAAAAATTGAAGAGCTAAAGAGATTAAGAGCTAAGGAATTTAAAAGCGAGAGTCTCTAAATTCAATCTAGATATAAAAACCCGCCATATTTTTGTGGCGGGTTTTTTATGGGGT
>CALLPQ010000035.1 GCA_938015425.1 uncultured Parvularculaceae bacterium
AATGGTGCTGCCGAGAAGATTCGAACTTCCGGCCTCTCCCTTACCAAGGGAGTGCTCTACCCCTGAGCTACGGCAGCGTGTAGACAATGAACGTCGATATATCGGCTTCTAGCGCCCTTTTTACACGATGGCAACTGGCAAAAGCCTCCATCGCGGCCCGAAAATCTTATAGATGAAAACCATATAAGACCATGATAAGATATAGTATAAATTAGATGAGGGGCTAATTTCATATGACTGATTCGAAACAGGCAAAACCGGTAAACCGGCAGGCCGCACCGAAGACACAAACGAAAAAGCAATTTGCCAAAACCGTTTGTGATAATTGCGGGACCGCCCTGACGGGACCTTTTTGCCATGTTTGCGGCCAAAAAGGTGTCGAACTGCGCCGCCCTGTGATCGGGTTGTTGCAAGATATTATTGTCGAAACCCTCTCTATCGATAGCCGGTTATATCGTACAATCTGGTGCCTACTCTCCAACCCGGGGAAAGTTGCCCGAAACTATGTTATGGGCCATCGGGCGCGTTATACGCCGCCATTCAGGATTTTCCTGTTTTTCTCGATCCTGTTCTTTTCCAGCATCTTTTTGATGATTAACCAACAAACCTTATCGGGCGATCTTTCAAATGACGGCGAAAACAATATTACGATAAATGCTGATCTAGACGGCCCACCCGCATCAGGCAAAGATGACGAAAATGAAGATTTTTATTATCAAGGCCCTGAAAATCTTCGCAAATATGCATCAAAGATCATTCAAAACGTAGAACAGGTTCAAAAAGATCCAAGATTGTTTTTAGGGAATTTGCGCAAAAATATTCCACGCGCGCTTTTCTTGATGCCTTTGATCTACGCATTATTATTGCTGATATTCTATTTTTATAAAAAGAATATATTTCTGTATGACCTATTGATCATCAGCCTTTATATGCATGGGGCGCTATATTTCTATTTAAGCCTGTCGGTTTTATTTCAGATAAGCCCGTTAGATAATGTTCCCTTGCTGTCCTTATTTAATGAGCTGATTATCCTCTGGGGCCTATTTCAATCCTTTAAAACATTATCAGTCAATTTCGGATCACCATGGTATTCGGTTATGGCTAAAGGCATTGCAATTAATGGTCTGTTTTGGGTCAGTGCTTCGGCTTTAATCTCGTTAGGGATGATTATGAGTCTAATTTATTGAACATCAGCCCTTTGTATGATTGCCCAATGGCCCATTGTTGGCTATGGGAGGGTATGGATAATGATCGCTCAAAAACATCGGGCCACAAACAAGGCGCAAAATCGCCTTCCCAAAACCATGAGGCAGACGCTAAAATGTCTGGCCCACCCCTTAATGATTGTCACCATGACAAACATGCAAGCAAAAGCCCCGCCCCTAACACACCCGAACAAAAAGACAAGAAAACCTTGCGCGAGGAAAAACTTGCCGCGGCCCTGCGTGATAACTTGCGCCGACGTAAAACCCCCAATACATCCAATCCCGCTTCATCCGATCCCGTTACATCCAGTCCCGCTTCATCCAGCACCGTTACACCCAATAAAGACGAGACCTCTTAAGCCCCCTCCCATTCTTCAAAACACGCCTATCTCTCAACACACAAAACAGACTAGTAAACCTATGGACAAATTAGCAATTATCGGCGGGCGCGAACTTTACGGCGACATTCCCATAAGCGGGGCAAAAAACTCTGCCTTGAAAATCATGGTTGCTGCCCTGTTAACGGACGAACCTTTAGCCCTTAAAAATGTTCCCGAGCTCGCTGATGTGGCAATGCTGAAAAAACTATTGGCACAGCATGGGGTCCAACTATCGGGGCAAGATAATCAGCTTACCCTGCACACCAAAAACATCACCTCGACCATCGCGCCTTATGATTTAGTGCGAAAAATGCGCGCCAGTTTTAACGTGTTAGGCCCCTTATTAGCACGAGAAGGCAATGCAAAAGTTTCCCTGCCCGGCGGATGCGCCATCGGCTCACGTCCTGTTGACCTACATTTAAAAGCGCTCACCGCCATGGGGGCGCAAATCGATCTGGAAGACGGGTATGTCATTGCTTCCACACCCAATGGATTAACAGGTGCTTCCATTTCATTCCCTTTTGTTTCTGTAGGGGCAACAGAACATACAATGATGGCGGCTTGTCTGGCAAAGGGCCAAACAGTTTTAAAAAACGCAGCCCGCGAACCAGAGATAATCGACCTTGCCCAGTGCCTCATTAAAATGGGGGCAAAAATTGACGGTGCTGGCACTTCGACCATCACCATTGACGGGGTAGACAGATTAAACGGGACCACCCATCAGATTTTACCGGACCGGATTGAAACAGGTGCTTACGCCATGTTGGTCGGGGCAACCGGCGGTGAGCTTCGATTGCGGGACACGGACATCACCCTTTTGGGAGCCGCCCAGGGCAGTATGGAAGAAGCCGGCCTGATCATAACGCCCCATGATGACGGATTTAGTGTGCGCCGCGAGGGCGAACGGTGCCGCGCGGTTAACATCGTGACCGAGCCCTATCCCGGTTTTCCAACAGATTTGCAGGCCTCCTTTATGGCGATGATGGTAACGGCAGAGGGGACCTCGACCATTAAAGAAACCATCTTTGAAAACCGATATATGCACGCCCCCGAACTCTCCCGTATGGGGGCAAAAATATCCGTTGATGGGCAGAATGCAACCGTCACCGGCGTCTCGCGTCTCAAAGGGGCCCCCGTGATGGCCACCGATTTACGGGCCTCTATGTCACTGGTCATGGCCGGGCTCGGGGCTGAGGGGCAAACCATGATTAATCGTGTCTATCACCTTTATCGTGGCTTCGAACGGTTGGAGCAAAAGCTTTCAAATTGTGGTGCACTCATTAAACGCGTTTCTGAATAAGCAGGCCGGTGATTAAGCGCAAACCTCAATGCGGCTGATCTTCATGGAAAAGCGTCAAGCCTCCGTTAGCCAGAGACTTCAAAAACCCAAGAGTCTCAAAAACTAAAGACGCTTAAAAACATAACCACTTAAAATCATAAACACATCAAAAGCTATAAGCCATTGATAATATTGCACTATTATTTTTTTAAATAATAGTGATAATTATTCGCAATTTTAGTTGCAAATCATTCTCAATTATATTATCAAAAATGCAATTGAGAATGATTCACAAAAACCAGCGAATCTATCACTCAACAAGCAAATCTACATGGTAATCGAGAAACAAAAAATGCCAAGAAAATCACCCAATATGAATAAGCCAATCAGTGGATCATCACCTTAATCATTCATCACTTTAATCCCTATGCTGACTTAATTGATATAAGAATTCTTATGCATTAAAACAGCATACACCCTAAATAATCATCTTTACATAGTTCTGGCCTGCTTTCATTTCATCACAAAGCAATCAGCCAATTGCGTCCAAATAAAAGTAAAAACCATGAAAAAACTTAGCATTAAAGCTCGACAATCATTATTCATTGCCTCAACCAGTCTGATTGCTTTGACGCAAGCAAATGCGCAAAACGCCCCCTCCTTTGATAACACCAATAGCGACGATGAAATCATCGTCGAAGGACAAAGGTTTCTATCAATCGATAAATTGAATGCCGTGAAAACCCCCACGCCCATTATTAATGTGCCGCAAAGCCTTTCCATCATTGGCAAAGAGCAAATTCAAGATCAAGCTTTTACAAGCATTAGTGACATCACCCGATATACCCCCGGCCTTACCATCAGTCAGGGCGAAGGTCACCGTGACGCCATTATCATCCGTGGACAGCAAACCACTGCCGATTTTTTTCAAGATGGTATCCGCGATGATGTGCAATATTTTCGCCCCCTTTATAATATTGAACAAGTCGAAGTTTTGCGCGGCTCAAATGCCTTATTATTCGGGCGGGGCGGCACAGGCGGGATTGTCAATCGCGTGACGAAAAAAGCAACGGCAGGGATAGACTTCACCAATGCCACGGCATCAGTGGATAGCTTTGGCGCGTTTTTAGGCTCCGTCGACAAAAACTTTGACATCTCCGACACTGTCGGCTTTCGCCTTAACGGGTTTTATGAGGACTTTAACAATCATCGTGATTTTTTTGGCGGAAGACGGTTCGGGTTTAACCCCACAACCTTGTTTCAACTATCTCCCGATACCAGTATCACTCTCTCCTACGAATATTTAAATGATGATCGCGTTGTCGATCGCGGTGTAACATCGCAAAATGTCGAGGGCGGCCCCGATGTCCCGTTGGAAGGGTTCGACAACACATTCTTTGGGTCCCCTGATGAGAATTTTGCCACACTAGAAGCAAATATTATCCGCACCCGTATTGATCATAAATTTTCTGAAAACATTATCGGTAATATCACGGCGCAATATGCGGACTATAATAAAGTCTATTCCAACCTATTCGCCAGCGAAGAGGTAGAAGTGGTTAATGGCACTTTCGACCAGATCGAACTTGATGGGTACCGCGATACGACCAATCGGGAGAATTTTTTCATTCAAGGCAATGTGGTAAGCACTTTCGATACGGGATTTTTCAGCCATCTCGTACTCATTGGCGGTGAATATAGCGTACAAGACACAAGAAATGCGCGTCTGGACAATGTGTTTGATGTGAATGGGGACGGCATATTTGATGGAAATGAAGTCGCGGGTAGCCCTGATGATGATCAATTATTGTTTGATTTCACAGACCCTCTCAATATCCCCTCTTTCGCCTTTGTGGATCTGAACCGCAATCGGGATACAACAGTCAGAGTTTTTTCAGCTTATCTTCAAGACCAAATCGACATAACCCAAAACCTGAAACTAGTAGCCGGTATCCGCTTTGATAGTTTCGATATTGACGTTTTGGATATATTTGAAGTTGATCAGGGTAATGATGGTGAGTTCAGCAGACTTGATGAAGAATTTTCTCCCCGTTTTGGGTTAATCTATAAACCCGCTGAGAATATTTCCTTTTATGCCAGCTTTAGCCGGTCTTTTCTGCCGCGTTCTGGTGAACAATTCCTCACCCTCAACCTAACCAATTCACAAACCGAACCCCAATCATTCGAAAATATTGAAGCC
>CALLPQ010000036.1 GCA_938015425.1 uncultured Parvularculaceae bacterium
AATTGGCTTGACAGTTATTTTTTTGGGCAGAGCTGAAGTGGTGGGTGGCAGCCTAAGAGTTTTACTTTTACTCAAACAGATTTACTTGTTTTATAGTCCGTTTTTCTGAATTACTCGCACGCGCGCGGGATCCTCATTGAATTTTAATATTCCATCCCATGTCAGAAAACTTGCAGTTTTTGTTAGAACACTTGCCAGCCTCACATATTTCAATTGTCAGACACTTTTACACACACCCAGCAGTGTTTGACTATTCTCACTCCCAACACCTATGTTCTGTCAAATTATATGCCTTCAAGTTAAGCAAAAAATCTTATGTGATGAAAGCCTCTAATTGATAACACTAGAGCATGATTTGTCTGTCAAAGAAAAGATATGCCTATATAACAAATATAATGTTACCTTAGCTTGTTAGCCCTGGTTAGTTTTCTTAACTGTCCCTTTCCTTTTTATCAAAATGCTTAAGACAATTTGTTATAGAAAAAATATTTCTTCATCCACTAAAAACCTCTTATTATTGCTAGTAATAAAAATAAAAGAAATAGCATAATAAACATGACTGGCAACCCTATAAAATAATAGTCCTATTACCTTAACAGCCCTATATAACGCAGCCCTATTCAAACAGCCCTTTTAAATACAAGTCCTGTAAGTTGCAGCCCTATTTAATCTTAAAAATGTAAGATGAATAGCCCTATAACTCATTAAAATATTACATCTGCAAATCACCTGTTGCTTAACAGCCCTATTAAAACAGCCCTTTTAGGTATTAGCCCTGTTAGTTTAACAGCCCTATTAAATAGATGTGATGGGCTAAAAATAGTGATGCATAAACACACATTTTTGCTCAAAACTTTACAACAATTTCACTAGAAAGGAACTTAGTAAGAGTCTTTACTCTGGTTATAACCATTTTGGTTTACAAAACATGTATTCTAAGCCCAATATTCCTTAGCCCATCACATGTAATAGGCTAACATCCTTAGCCCATCAAGAGTTCAGCATAGCACCCATTGTCTAATAAGATTGTTCTATTTCTTACGATAAAGAATATCAGAGGTACTTTCATGAATCTTCAGGTCTTGTCATGGCAAGGTCTAATAGTGTAGTGGTTATCACGTCTCCTTTACACGGAGAAGGTCGCCGGTTCGAACCCGGCTTAGACCTAAGATTATTTTAACAAAATCATCAAAATGTCAATAAAGAGCTTTTGCCCGGCGCGCCCTGGAAATTCAATTGCTGCGAGAAGCTGCGCTTTCTCATCGCAGCTTCCCACTGAGACTGTCTCTCAGCACAGCTGTTTTACTTGTAGCATTGCATTTTGACAGCTATAAGTTCTTTGTTATATACCCGACCGACCCTTTTACAACTTCAGAGCTTCAAAAAATCCGTCGTTCAATTTTTTTTTTTTTCATCTCCCATACTTGACAAGTCCTTTCACAATTTCAGAGCCTAAATTTAAAATCGACAAACATTTTTAGCAGATTGTAAATCAGACGTTCATTTCAACAACTTCATACGATTACGGCTCTTTACCTAAAGATAAGAGCCGGAATTTAAAATCGGCAAACACTCTACTTGCAATACGCCTGAAATTTTAGGTTTCAAGAAACCTGCCCTTGCAATCTTGCAATGGCTTTGTCACGGCCAATTAACGCAAAAATAGGCCCCATCTCGGGACCATGGGATAAGCCGGTTAGGGCTTTGCGCAACGGCATAAAGAGGTGTTTGCCTTTAGCGCCGGTTTTCTCTTTTACATCGGCGACAAAAACACCCCAACTCTCGGCATTAAGGGCCCCTTCAGGCACGCATTGCGCAGCTTGCTGGGTAAACTCGCCATCCTCGATAAGCGGCTTGATTTCCCCACTGACTATATCAATCCAGGTTTTTACGTCACTCACCCGGTTTATATTGGCCCGAATGGCGAGCCATAAATCTTCATTCCCCCCTAATGGCTCAACACGGCTGGCAATTTCAGCATATGGTTTTTCGTGCAACAGTTTACCGTTGAGAGTGATTAATTCCTCATTATCAAACCGTGCCGGTGCGCGGCCCATCTTTGAAAAGTCGAACCCTTCAATAAGCGGGCGTAACTGGTTTTGCGCGGTTACGGGGTCAGCAGTACCAAGCTTGGCCAATAGGCTAGTGATGGCTTGTGGTTCAAGTCCATCATCCCGCATCGCCTCGATTGACAATGACCCAAGGCGTTTTGAAAGCCCTTCACCATCAGCCCCGATTAATAATGAATGATGCGCAAACTCGGGCGGCACTGCCCCTTTACGCATTTTCGCTAAGGCTTGAAAGACCTCAATTTGTACCGCCGTATTGGTCACATGGTCTTCACCGCGAATGACATGGCTAATATCAAAGTCCAGATCATCAATACAACTGGGCAATGTATATAGATATTGACCATCAGCGCGTATTAAAACAGGGTCGGAAACACTGGCCGTGTCCACCACTGTTTCACCGCGAATAAGATCATGCCATTTAACCGGTGTCTGGGACAATTTAAATCGCCAATGGGGCTTACGCCCTTCCGCCTTAAACGCCTTTATCTCTTCCTCGCTATAACCAAGTCCCGCCCGATCATAGACAGGAGGCAGCGAACGCGCCCGTTGCAATTTACGTTTACGGTCAAGTTCCTCGGCTGTTTCATAACAGGCATAGAGCAAACCAGCCGAACGCAACTGGTCCGCCACCTCATCATACACCCCGAAACGGGATGATTGACTGGCTGTTAAATCATGGTTTAACCCTAGCCACTCAAGATCATGATGGATGCCCGCCTCAAATTCCTTGGTTGAGCGCACCTGATCCGTATCATCAATACGCAACATAAATTCGCCGCCGGATTTACGAGCAAATAACCAATTCCACAAAGCAGCCCGCACATTACCCACATGCAGTTTTCCCGTTGGCGATGGCGCAAAACGGACACGAACAGAACGGGACATAACAAGTCTTTCAATAGAAGTTAAAATTAAAATATATCAGTACAATAGACCACAATAAGCCCTTGTTCAGGTACGCTTTTGCACCCGCAAGGTCAATTATATTGATCGGATATATGAGAGGGAATTTATTTGGATGCGCGCGACAGCATCATAAGTCAGTGCCCTAAAGCCATTACCGCCCTGCAGGGCTATCAAGCCGCTTGCCTGTAAAGTCACTAACGGCGCAATAAATCTGTCTTTGCTTTAATACTGCACACAGGCTTTTGGCTTTCTCTTCAGAGGAAAAACCACCAGCGATCAGGCGATAAAAATCGCCTCGCCCCTCAATGGTAATACGTTCCACACGCGGTTCCAAAAGCCCCAATTCATCAGGGTTTTTACTTTGTAAACTGCGCCAGCCATCACTCACTTGCACCGCTCTTTGATAAGACGCTAAATGTACCCCGAATAAAACACTGGTGGTGGAAATCGAACTCCCCAAAGCTTCATTTTCAAAAACGGCATCCACCGATGCAAAACTAGGTTCCACCAGACGTGGTTTTTCTTCAACGGGTAATGCCGCTAATGACAGAGGTTCGGCATCGGCTTGGGTGACGATAATTGTTTCAGGGCTTTTAGGCGGCGCGGGCACCGTTAATATATTAGAAGGATCTTGCGCAGCGACTTCTATATCTTGCGCTTCCTCTGCCTCTTTTTCCAGGGTTGCCCGAACAGCTTCTGCTCTTGATTTAGCACGTTTCAAAGTCGAAATGTCTTGGGTAAGCCGCTGATTTTCAGCCCGCAATTCCCCAACAATTTTTTCCAACTCTGCGTTTTTTGCAACTGTTTGCTCTAAAGCTAATTGCGCGGTTTCATCAGGCCGTGACGCTTTTTCACCCGTAATAGAACCAAGGGTACTACACGCGCCAAGGGCAATGGTCGCAAATGATATCCAAACGGCCTTTATAAAAAAGGCTTTCTTATAGGGGGATGGCTTATGGAGTTCTTTTATATTCATTTTTTCGCTTAATGGGAATGTTGCTATATGAATTCTTTTAGAGTTGATCTTGTAGAAGGGGCTGGTGTCTCGTTGGGCAAACGCTCTGCTGGATAAATTTTAGAGTTTTGATGTAACCCTTTACTATAATGCTTTCATATTACACTTAGATAATTAACTAAGGAGGGGACATAACCCCGATCATTTGAAATTGATTCTCTTATAACAGGATATCACCTTGGTAAAAAAAATCTATGGTACATAAGAGCATAGCCCGAATTATGGGTAAATTTGCCCTTCAACGAGTTGAATTTCCTTGTTTATTTAATGGGTGTTAAACGCCACGTAATTAACTGTTATCACGCCCTTATTCCAAATAAGGATAAAATTACCCTAATCCAAGGACGGTTTCACAAATTGGGTTGGGGAAAACTTTATTCCGCCGCATGAAGCTGGGACGACACAATATCGCTCAAGGGTAGTCCTGTGAAAACAAACCCTTCAATTCCGGGGACATAGAGAAAATTCGCCAAGCGTCCCGTCAATGGAACATAATCCCCGCTATGGGATAGCATGCATATATGGGATAAAAGATGAACCTCTCCAATGCCGGACAGGGTTTTCTCACCAATAGCCCTAAATTGGGGCAAATCATCCTCATGCACCAACTGACGGCTGGTCAAGGACATGAAAGCCCCCTCACTATAACCCAAAACATCTTGTGCTGACGGGCTGGCATAAGTGACATTTCCAGCAGGCGAGAAAATAAGCGTTAACTCCCTTGAGCTTTCAATCATCGCCTGAAACCTTTTACCGGCCTCGCTTATCTTTTCCTCTTTCGTCTCCAATGCCTGTGATAAAAAGGCATTACGCTTACGCAGTAAAACCGCCCGCTTAATCGTGCGCCCTGATTG
>CALLPQ010000037.1 GCA_938015425.1 uncultured Parvularculaceae bacterium
CATTACGAGCCAAAAATTTCAAACGGTAGCATCCTTTTTCATCTGTACTGATACTAATAATGCTCTCTTGATCAAATCCCATGAGCATTGACGGGTTAGCAATATTTTTTCCACTTTCATCTCTTCCATTAAAAAGATTTAGCGATAAGGCAATATCATCGCCTACCTGATTAAGGCTTACTTTGATGAAATAACTTTCAGGCTGGTTTCTAAAAGCATGAGGTGAAATATTTGTGTCATCATCATTATCTACAATGAGCGACCCGGTATCACCAAAATTTAATCCAAACTCTGCCTTAAAACTGTTTTGCCCATTTTTGGATAGATTATCACATTGCTGAACACTCTCTCCATGCATAACGAGGCGTACGTCTTCAGCCGCCGCATTCGGTAAAAAAGCACTCATGACGATTAACGCCCCGCCAATAGCACCTGATCCTAAAGCCGTTTTGGTTATGTGTATTGAATTTAAAAGCATCATTTTCTCCTTTAATTGAATAAAAAACGTGCCTTGCTTCATTTCATCTTTAGGGGAAGGATTTGCTAAATAATCCGAAATCAAATCACGAATCACACCGCTCAATGTTCGCCCTTCGCGTTTCGCCTTTGCTTGTAAAGCCTGTTTACTTTCAAAAGAAACTCGCACTTCAATGGTTTCCGACTTCTTATGATTAGAGGTGTCATTTATATCCGACATTTTCCTTTCCACCATCAAGGGCCCTCCTACCTAGCTTCAAGTTTTCAAAACATAAATCTACAAAATGCAGCAAGCACACGCAACCCTATGGGGAAAGTTGTAGAGAGCTCAAGAAAAGCCGTGTCCTGACAACCGGTTTTAAATCGACTTTCGTGTAGGGACATTTATACTATTTTTGATAAAACTTGTTGTGTTAATTAACTGTTAATATTAGTTAAAATTTTATTAAATTTTTAACTATATCCGTGCAAAGATTTTCTGGACTTAGCAATTTTGTCCAAATCCATTAACTCACGAATAAAAACTTCCATATCTTTTAGGGGGATCATATTCGGTCCATCAGACAAAGCATTGTCAGGATCTGGATGGGTCTCTGTAAAAACACCCGCAACCCCCACCGCAACTGCGGCTCTAGCTAATGTTGGTACAAATTCGCGTTGCCCGCCAGATGTTGCCCCCTGCCCCCCCGGTTGTTGGACCGAATGGGTCGCATCAAAAATAATAGGATAGCCGGTATCTTGCGCCATGATGGGCAATGCCCTGAAATCGGAAACCAGTGTATTATATCCAAAACTAGCGCCGCGTTCCGTCAACATAATATTTTCATTACCCGCATCTTTAACCTTGGCAGCCACATTTTTCATATCCCATGGCGCCAAAAATTGACCTTTTTTAATCTTGATCACTTTGCCTGTTTTTGCCGCGGCCACCAACAAATCGGTTTGCCGGCATAGAAAGGCAGGGATCTGTAACACATCAACCACCGCTCCCACTTTTTCACATTGTTCGCGCTCATGAATATCTGTCAAAACAGGGAGGCCCGTCACCTCTTTAATTTCCGCAAAAACTGACAAGGCGGCATCAAGCCCAACCCCCCTTTTACTGTTCATGCTGGTGCGGTTGGCTTTATCAAACGAGGTTTTAAAAATTAGCCCAATGCCCGTGCGCACCGAAATCTCTTTTAGAGCCTCGGCACATTCAAGGGCATGGGCCCGGCTTTCCATCGCACACGGTCCGGCAACCAGCGTCAAAGGCAAGTTATTGCCAATGCGCAACGGGGTTTTATCCTGTTCTATTTCGATAATCCGCGCTTGCGCCGCCATATCCACTCTCCTAATGCGGCCATTTAAGACCATTGTGATACGATTTATCAAACCCCTTTTGTGCGGGCTAACCAGATAAAAGCATATCATATCACCAAATTAATATCATAATTTTATAGGTGATAAGACCATATGTGATAAGGTTATGGCATCATAAAAGATTGGACAGATAGAATTCCAAAACTCACTATTTACCCGGTTCGGTTACCTCTAATAATCTATCCCAAAACTAAATACTTAAAGAGCTAAACACATATCAGAATTAAGCCCCTATATGACCAACACAGAGAACATGGATAAACTTAAAATCGCCCAAGACGTTTTGGATGATGAAATTTCTGGCCTCGAACTCTTAAAATCTTCCCTGGGAGATGGTTTTGTGCCGGTGCTTGATATTCTAGCTCAAGCACAAGGGCGCATCATTGTAACCGGCATGGGAAAATCCGGACACATTGCCCGCAAAATAGCTGCTACTTTTGCCTCAACAGGAACACCAGCCAGCTATGTTCATCCGGCTGAAGCTAGTCACGGGGATTTAGGCATGATCACCCGCGATGATGTCATCCTTGCTCTATCGAAGTCAGGAGAAACGGCTGAAATGGGCGACATTTTAGGCTATGCCTCCCGCTTCTCCATTCCTGTAACGGCGATCACATCAGGAAAAAATTCCAGCCTTACCCATTCCGCAAAAGCCAGTTTTATTCTCCCCAACCTAAAAGAAGCTTGCGAGATAACCAATGCCCCCACCACATCAACAACCATGATGATGGCCATTGGCGATGCTTTCGCGGTGAGTTTAATGCGTTTAAAAGGCGTAACCGCCCATGACTTTCACGGCTTTCACCCCGGTGGCATGTTGGGGGCAACATTGCGCCGTGTTGGCGAATTAATGACCAAAACATCTTTGCCCCTTTGTCATGAATTGATCAGCGCCCGCGAAGCCGTAAAAACCTTATCAAAGGGGGGCTTTGGTTGTGTAGGGTTGATCAATGATGATGGTATTTTAACCGGCATTATTACCGACGGTGATGTGCGCCGCCATTTCGGGGAAGATTTAAAGGGACAAATGGCAAAAGACATTATGACCGCCACCCCAAAAACGGCCCTTGCTGACACCCTCGCCGGGGATGCACTGGCCATTATGAACGAAGAAAAAATTACAAGTCTATTTATCTTGAACAATCAAAAGCCCATCGGCCTCTTGCATATCCATGATTGCCTAGCGGCAGGGGTTGTCTAAACAGCATTGCTTACCTCTTACCTCCTTAACCCTGCCTTGGGTCTTAGGCCCTTATTGCCCCCTCATCATTGGCCCGTCAGGACCTTATGGGGCTATCTCTTATGATTAATTCCTTACGATTATTTGTCGCAAGGAAATGTAAAAATAATCCTCAATCTCTCGAAGGTTCCGGCCTATAATGTTTTTGCACACGAAATTCCTATTCGTAATCTTTGGAAAAATATGACAAAATCAACCAAGGCCAACATTAACCCCACCATTATGTGGTTTAGGTACGATCTGCGCATAGCAGATAATCCAGCCTTCAACGCCGCCATAAACCACGCGGCGCAAGAAAAAACCAACCCGCTGATTGCTTTATTTGTTTTAGATGAAACCACGGCCTTTCCGCCCGGTGGGGCCAGTAAATGGTGGTTACATCACGCATTATCGGACTTACATCAGAATTTAAAAAAGCGCGGTGTACAGCTTATATTAAAGCAGGCGCAATCATCAGACAATGTACACGATATGATTTGTGATATTTGCGAAGACTTAAAAGTCAAGGCCATCTTCTGGAATCGTCGATATGCAAAAGACGAGATTAATCGCGATACACACATCAAAACGAGCCTTGAGCAAAAAGACATTGAGGTGAACAGTTTTAATGGCTCTTTATTGCGCGAACCTTGGGAAGTGAAAACAGGTTCTGGCACCCATTACAAAGTTTTCACCCCCTTTTGGCGCACCATAAAATCCATGGGGCTCTCACGCAGTTTAATACCGGCGCCCAAGGCAATCAACGCCTTTTCGGGCCCTGTTAAAAGTGACAATCTGTCATCTCTAAAATTATTGCCTCAAAACCCTGACTGGGCGAAGAGCTTTAAAAAAATCTGGCACCCCACTGAAAAACACGCCCATAAAGCCCTTGGTCAATTTTTGGACGGCGCCGTCAACAATTATGATGATGATCGAAACCGGCCTGACAAAATTGGCACCTCCCGCTTATCACCCTATCTTGCTTGGGGGCAAATCAGCCCCTTACAGATATGGGAAACAACAAAAATGGCAATCGCCGCAGGAAACGTGAATGAGGGGCAAGCCGATAAATTTTTATCAGAGATAGCATGGCGTGAATTTTCCTATCATCTTCTGTATTTCTATCCTGAGCTTCCCTCAAAACCCTTACGCGGATATTTTGAAAAATTCCCGTGGCAGGTTAACCCCAGGCATTTAAAAGCATGGCAAACGGGGCAAACAGGATTTCCGATTGTTGATGCGGGCATGCGCGAATTATGGCAAACAGGATGGATGCATAACCGTGTACGAATGATCGTTGCCAGTTTTTTGATTAAAGACTTATTGATTGACTGGCGTGAGGGTGAGAAATGGTTTTGGGATACATTGGTTGATGGAGATATCGCTAGTAATGCGGCAAGTTGGCAATGGGTGGCGGGATGCGGCGCAGATGCCTCCCCCTATTTTCGGATATTCAACCCTATGACACAGGGAGAAAAATTTGATCCAAATGCAGATTATGTCCGTAAATATGTACCAGAGATCAGCAAACTCCCTAATAAATTTATTCAACGCCCATGGGAGGCCAGTGAAACCTTATTGGCTGAAGCCAAAATCACCCTTGGCGAAACCTATCCCAAGCCGATTGTCGACCATAAACAAGCCCGCATCTTAGCGTTAGACGCCTATAAAGCCATCAAGGATTGATTGAAAAGCCAATGTTAAAAACACACTTTGGCAAGAAAGACCTTAAAAATGAATAGAACAAATTCGCACGACGCGCTTTTAGAAAAAGCAATACAGGTTACGACAGACAATAAAGCCGAAACCTTAAAAGGTTTGCCCCTCACCTTTATATTGGTTTGCAATATTTTACTAAAATTACGCAGCGGCAGCCTTATTGTGATACTCCCCGATGGGCGAGCATTAAAGTTTATCGGCGACCAAGCGACACAGAACATTGGCATTATAAAAGTCAATCAATATGGCTTCGCCTTTCGGGCGATCATGGGTGGCGATATTGGTTTTTTCGAGAGCTACCTTGATGGTGATTGGGAAACCCCAGACCTCACCGCCTGTTTATTTGTTTTTGCAATGAATGCGGATCATATCGAAAGTGCTTTTGAAGCAATCCCCATGATTAGCTGGCTAGACGCTGCACGCCATTGGCTGAATAGAAATACAATCATTGGGTCACGTAAAAATATTATGAGTCATTATGATTTAAGCAATGAGTTTTATAAAGAATGGCTTGACCCAAGCATGACCTATTCTGCTGCTATCTTTCCCCATCAAGGCGCAGATTTAGAAACCGCACAAGAAAATAAATATCGCAGCCTTGCAGAAAAAATCGATCTAAAACCCGACGATAAGATATTAGAGATTGGATCAGGATGGGGCGGGTTTGCCGAATATACCGCAAAGAATATTGGCGCTAATCTGACCGGTATTACCATTTCCCAAGAGCAATATGAATATTCAAAAAAACGCATTTTCAAAGCAGGTCTAAACGAAAAAGTCGATATCCAGCTATGTGATTATAGAAATATCGAAGGCACATTTGATAAAGTTGCATCAATTGAAATGTTTGAAGCCGTGGGCAAACAATATTGGCCAGTCTATTTTAAGAAAATCAGTGAAAGTCTTAAATCTGACGGGTTAGCAGGGTTTCAAATTATTACTATCGCAGACCGGTTTTATAAAACCTATGAACGGTCCACGGATTTTATTCAACGTTATGTGTTTCCCGGCGGCATGTTAGCAAGCCCCCCATTATTACGCCAAAATATTGAAGATAATGGGTTAGCTTGGCAAAATAGTCAGCAATTTGGCGTGCATTACGCAGACACCTTAAAAAATTGGCACGCACGGTTTCTAAACGCATGGGAAGATATTGAGCTATACGGGTTTACCACACGTTTCAAAAAACTATGGCAATTCTATTTTTCCTATTGCGAAGCAGGGTTTAGAGCTGGCACAACAGATGTGTATCAAATCAGTGCTAAAAAAATCTAACACCAATACCACCATCTGTAAAAATTAAGGCCCAAAGATAAATCACAAAGATAAAATACAGAGGAAAAAATCATGATTTCTATTAACAGTAACTTTGACGGCGGCAATATCGAACTTAATGATCTATCCTCACTTAAAAACCCTTCTGGAATTTCTTTGAATATTCGCAAAGATCATCAATCAGATTTTTATCAATGGTTCTACTTTCGACTTTCCGGTGCCAAAGGCCAAAACTGTGTCATGACGATAGAAAATGCTGGCGGTGCCTCTTACCTACAAGGATGGGAAGATTATCGCGCTGTAGCCAGTGTTGACCGCCTCAACTGGTTTCGGGTGCCAACCCGCTATGATAATGGAAAATTAATTATAACGCACACCCCCGAAACAGACAGTCTTTATTATGCCTATTTTGCTCCTTATACGATGGAACGTCATAATGATTTGATAGCAGACTATATTCAAGATCCCGATATTTCCCTTACTGTGGTCGGGCAAACCCTAGATGGGCAAGATATTGATGTTTTAACCATTGGCGAAATGGATACATCAAAACTACAATACTGGATTACCGCGCGCCAACATCCTGGGGAAACCATGGCTGAATGGTGGATCGAAGGATTTCTTGACCGCTTATGTGATCCCGATGATCCGGTCTCGCGAAGCTTACGCGATAAGGCTGTTTTTCATATTGTCCCGAACATGAACCCCGACGGATCAAAGCGCGGCCATTTACGTACTAACGCCGCTGGCATAAACCTGAACCGCGAATGGGATAAAGCCACCATCGAGAAAAGCCCGGAAGTTTTTCATGTGCAAACAATGATGAAAAAAACGGGCGTCCACTTCGCTCTTGATGTGCATGGCGATGAAGCCTTGCCTTATAATTTTATTGCCGGCGCCGAGGGTGTACCAAGTTTTACCGACCATGACCAAGATTTACTGGATAGTTTTTTAGCGGGGTATAAAAAATCCAGCCCTGATTTCCAAACCCGCTATGGCTATCCTAAAGACAAACCCGGTTCGGCAAATCTTGGCATATGCACCAATTATATGGCCGAGACTTTTAGATGTTTAGCCATGACTTTAGAAATGCCGTTTAAAGACACAGTGGAAACCCCCGACCTTGTTTTCGGTTGGTCACCATCGCGGTGTCAAAAATTAGGGGCGGCAAGTCTTGATCCTATGTTGTGGGTGATGGATAAAATTAAACGCTAAGGCTCTGAGGGCCTAAAGGGAAAAGCGAGATAAGATATAAAAAGGGAGTAGATCAGACGTAAGTTTGCCCCAACTCGTTACACCTCAGGCTCTCACTTTAAAGAAATAGAGCCGTAATCGTGTGAAATTGCTGAAATGAATGTCTGATTTACACCCTGCTGAAGGGGTTTAACGATTTTCGATTCGGGCTCTTAGTAATTAAAGTTAGTTTTCCTAAAGTTGGCTTTAAGAATTCATCAACACGCTTCGCGGTTCTCACATTTTGGTGTTTTAGGCCTACATCTCTTTTGAAAGGACATCAGCAACTTGTCATTTATGCAAACAAGGTCTATCTCCAACATCGAAATGAGTTAGAACCCGAAGAGTTTATTATGCAGTTTTATAATTCCGCCCTTGAAGCCATTGGCAATACGCCGCTCATTAAATTACAGCGTGCTTCGGAAGAAACAGGGTGTAATATTTTGGGCAAAGCAGAATTTTTAAACCCCGGACAGTCCGTAAAAGACAGAGCGGCCTTGGGTATTATTCGTGATGCAGAAAAAAGCGGCGCCTTAAAACCGGGCGGCACCATTGTCGAAGGTACAGCCGGAAATACTGGCATCGGTCTTGCCATGGTCGGTTCTCTTTTAGGATATAAAGTTAAAATTGTTTTCCCCCGCACCCAAAGCGAAGAAAAAAAAGAAGCGATTAAACTTCTTGGTGCTGAGTTAATTGAAGTTGATGCCGTTCCCTACTCTGACCCCAAAAATTATGTTCGCTGGTCTGGTGCGCTGGCGCAAGAGCTTTCCAAAACGGAACCAAATGGCGTGTTATGGGCCAATCAATTTGATAATGTTGCCAATCGTGACACCCATTATAAAACCACAGGCGTAGAAATCTGGGATCAAACCGACAAAAAAATTGACGGGTTTACCTGCGCCGTGGGATCAGGCGGCACCCTTGGTGGGGTCACCATGGCCTTGAAGGAACGCAATAAAGATGTCCGCTGTGTTTTAACTGACCCCATGGGATCAAAACTTTTCAGCTGGGTTAAAGAAGGAACATTAAAAACGCAAGGGGGCTCGATTACAGAAGGTATAGGCCAAGGCCGCGTCACAGCCAATCTTGAAGGCTTAACCTTTGATGATGCGTACCACATCGAAGACCCCGAAGCGTTACATATTTTATACAATCTGGTTGAAGAAGAGGGTTTATGCCTAGGCGGATCAGCTGGTATTAACATTGCCGGTGCCATCAGATTGGCAAAAGACCTTGGGCCCGGCCACACCATCGTTACCATTTTATGCGATTACGGTAATCGCTATGCATCAAAACTTTATAATCCCGAGTTTTTACGCTCCAAAGATTTACCCGTTGCATCATGGATGCGCTAGGTGGATGCACCAGCAAAAACACCTGCACTGGTTTCTTGCCAATGGCTGGCTCAAAGACTGGATCAACCAGACATCACTATTCTTGATGCTTCGTGGCGACTTCCCGGAACCAGCGATCACCCTGCCTATACGGATTATCTAAAACGGCACATAAAAGGCGCTCGATTTTTTGATATCGACGCCATTGCTGATCAAAATACATCCCTACCCCACATGGCTCCCAGTGAGGCGCAATTTTGCGAAGCCATGTCGGATTTCGGTACCCTTCCCACTGATCATATCATCATCTATGACGATGCCGGAATTTTTTCCGCCCCCAGAGTATGGTGGACCCTACGGACGATGGGGCATAGAAATGTAAGCGTGCTAAATGGCGGCTTGGTTAAATGGCAAGATGATCATCTCCCCCTTAGCGATCAAATTATCCGTAAACCACGAACCCATTATACGCTAAGCACAAACAATCCAATAAACAATCATGTTTTAGCGAACGACACCTTATCAAACCATCAAGAACCACCCAATCAACAGGCCGGTTTTTTAACCGCCCATGATGTTTTTGAAGCTCTCGACAGTGATATCAAAATTCTGGATGCGCGTCCCAAGGCAAGGTTTGATGGCGAGGCGTCAGAGCCCCGCCCCCATTTACGGCGTGGCCATATGCCCGGTGCCCTCAACTTGCCTTTTGCCACTCTATTAAACGAGGATAAAACCCTCAAACCCGTTTCGGCCTTAAGGCAAATTTTTGATGCTTTAAACATTGACGAAACCACTCCATTAATCACCACTTGTGGCTCCGGCATTAGCGCAGCGGTTATCAATCTGGCGATTGAGCAACTTGGCTATCATCAAGCAGGGCTTTACGACGGGGCTTGGGCCGAGTGGGGGCAACCCGAGCCAACGGACGCAGACAGAACGGGCGCGGATAGAACGGACGCAGATAGTCAGGATGGTCTTTTTCCTGTTGAACAATAGGATCGGGCCTAAATAAAAGACATATCCGAAATGTGAAAAGCAAAAATGCTGAACACGCTGGCGGTTTTCAACATTCGCGATAAAATTCTTAAAATTCAAGCGTGGCCTTGCCCCCCATGGTTTGATATAAGAAGCCATAAACCAGAGACCATTCACTTTAGTTTTAAGACAGCAAGACGGACAAATTGAGAGATTAACAGATGAGTGAAACAATTCCCGTCACTGTAACCTATTTGGAAATGACATCGCGCACGCATTTGCCTCATTGTCCTCGCCCCCCCGGAAAACTGGCCTTATTAAGAGCCGACAAACCACCCGTTCATTATTATCGTTATCTCTATCGCTTGATAGGTGACCCCTATAATTGGGTGAGCCGCACAATGATGAGCGATGAAGAATTATCAACCATCATCAGCCATGACCGCGTTTTTATTTATGTTCTGTATATTGATGGTGTCCCTGGCGGGTTTGCCGAAATTGATGCGCGTCACCCTCACATACCAGAAATTAAATTTTTTGGCCTAAGCCCGAACTTCATTGGCCGCGGCTATGGACGTTTCTTTTTAAGCCAAGTGATTGATCTGGCATGGACATGCGGGGCATTACCGACAAAAAATTATAACCATCCTCAAAATGGTAACCCCCAAAATGTCTTGCAACCAGAGGGTCTTGGTGAAGGTCAAAGTGCTTTAGCCACGGCAATCGATATTCATAATCACAACAACATGGTGGATACACAAGTCAATACACAAAAAGATAACGCACAAAAAGAAGATGAAGCAGACATTTCCCAGTCAAACACACCAAAATCCCCTCCTATTCGTAGGGCAGCAAACGATTCCAAAGGCGGGGCTAAACGCATACGATTAGAGACCTGCACCCTTGATCATCCTGCCGCACTTTCCCTTTATCAAAAACTGGGATTTAGTGTTTATGACCAACGCAAGGGCGAGGTTCCCCTATTAAAAGACATCATCCCATTCACACCTTAATAGCTATCAAATTATGGACCCAACCAAGCAATGCCGAACAACCTAGCTTATTCAATCGAGCCTATGATAGTATGGATTATAAATTGATTTAACGATTTAAAAATCAAGATTTGAGTAAATGACATGAAGCAAAAAACAAAATTAGTCACCGCAGGCCGGCCCCATAAGCGCCCCCAACATCCCGTCAACATGCCTGTTGAGCGCGCCTCGACCATTCTATTTCCAACCTATAATGACTATCTTGAAGGTGTTAAGACAATTGCTTATGGCCGCCTTGGAACCTCCACACACCGCGCCCTTGAAGAGGCGGTCACCGCCCTCGAGGGAGGATTAGAAACAAGGCTCGCGCCTTCGGGCTTGCAAGCTTGCATCGTTGCCATATTGGCTTTTGTAAAATCGGGCGACCATATTTTAATGGTGGATAATGTTTACGATCCCACCCGAAAATTCTGCCAGCGTTTCCTTGAACGCTTTCAAGTGGACGTTACCTATTTCGACCCTCTAATTGGCGAGGATATTACGTCGCTCATACGCCCCAATACCAAAGTTATTTTTGCAGAGTCCCCCGGTTCTTTAACATTTGAAGTGCAAGACATTCCAGCCCTTGCCAAAGCGGCGCATGATCATGGGGCGAAACTGATTATCGATAATACATGGGCTGCGGGATATTTTTTAAAACCCATCAGTCTTGGTGCGGATGTTAGCGTTCAGGCGGCAACAAAATATATTGTCGGACATTCCGATTGTTTGCTTGGTACCATTACATCGGCAGATGAAGAAACAGCACAAAAAATATATTATTCCCAATTGGCTCTGGGTACCAACACCTCGGCGGATGATGCATGGCTGGCCTTGCGCGGGCTGCGCACCTTGGGGCCGCGCCTTGAACGCCATGAGGCTTCAGGGTTAAAACTTGCCAAATGGCTTAGCAAAAGACCCGAAATTGACACAGTATTACACCCCGCCTTTAAAACTTGCCCGGGCCACGCCCTATGGAAACGTGATTTTACGGGGTCAACAGGACTTTTTAGTGTTGTCTTAAAACCCGTGCCCCAAGAAGCCATAAAAGCCTTTTTCGATGGGTTAAGCGTCTTCGGAATGGGGTTTTCATGGGGAGGTTATGAAAGCCTATGCATCCATTCCAAGCCAGAAAATAACAGAACCGCCACCACATGGGATAAAGAAGGACCATTATTACGGTTTCACGCAGGCCTTGAAGATGTCTCCGATCTTTTGACGGATCTCGAAAAAGGCTTTACGCTTATGGCTGCTGCCACTAAAAAGAAAAATCAAGTTGATAAAGGCTGATTGAACATAAAGGTCCACAGGAAGGTGCCACAGGAAAGCCCCAAAGGAAAGTCCCCAAGAAAGATCCTAACAAAGGCCCCACAGAAAGAACCCTATGAAAAATCGATATATGCTTATTCCTATTCTCTTTATTACCGCCTTAGCGGGGTGCGAGACCGCGCCAACAAACATAAGGACCATAAGAAGCACGCCGCAAGGGGCATTCGTGATGATTGAAACAACCAATCAGAATTGCATAACTCCGTGCACGGTTAAACTTGAATCCTTATTAAAAATATCCGTTTCCAAAGAAGGATATGAGACACAAATTTTTTATATGGAACCGGGAAAAAACGACATTATCGTTGAATTAAAATATATCGCAGGCAGCGAAAAAGTAGATTCAACACAATTACCTGACTTATAATCATTATACCCATCAAAAAATAATATCAGCCTATTCAAACCTTGGTTAAAACCATATGTATAGTAATAGTAACAACGCCAAGGGGGCACTAGCAAATGACACTGCTCTCCC
>CALLPQ010000038.1 GCA_938015425.1 uncultured Parvularculaceae bacterium
AACAATGTGTGCTTGCGAAAAGCCACACAGGCTGCTTCCTCCTCCGATGATAGGCTTGTTGAGCGGGTGTTCTTGGGGCCCATTGGGGAATCCTCAACACTCTTGCGCCCACGCCACTTTCGAACTGTTCTTCAGACTGCGCTTGCTTTGCAAACGATTCCTCGAGCTTTGATTGATGCCATACTGCGCCGCTAACGCCCAGATCGAAGCTTGCGATCACTGTATTGCTTTTCTGACGGCGTGCGTTGTCGTGGCGCACTCATGTAAAACTTGTCCCATAGGGCTTTCCTCCATACTGTGTCCAACGGATTTTATTACGAAAAGAGATTCCCACAAAAAATAAGATCTGGGCTAATATTTAAACAAAACCAATAGGCTCAATTATGATACGACCTTTTCAACTTGATTATATTCAAGTTCAACAGGGGTTGATCGGCCAAAAATAGAAACGGCTACTTTCAATCGTGCTGCCTCTTCATCCACGCCTTCAACTATACCGGCAAAAGACGCAAATGGACCATCAATCACATTGACACTCTCGCCAATTTCGAAAGAGATCGTTGGGCGAGGATTATCAACACCTTCTTGAATAACACCTAAAATACGGTCAACTTCAGCTTGTTGCACTGGCATGGGACGGGTTTGATTACCCAAAAATCCGGTGACCTTGGGGATTTCCTTGATTAGGTGGAATGTCGTATCCGTCATAATCATCTGCACAAGGACATATCCGGGGAACAGTCTGTGCTCTACATTGATTTTACGCCCGCGGCGCACTTCAACGGTTTCTTCCGTCGGCACAAAAATTTCCTTGAAATGATCTTCAAGTCCTTTTTCTGCAGCCGCTTGTCTGATGGATTCAGCAACTTTTTTCTCGAAATTCGAGTAAGCGTGAACAATATACCATTGATGAGACATTATTATTTTCCATTCGTAAACGATATTTTCGAAATATCATCTTTAATAATTCTTATGAAAACTCTTATAAGCCTGCGCAATTGCCCGGCAAAATACTACAAACACCAAACCGTAAAATCTGATCAACAATAAAGAAAAACAAGACCATAACACTCACCATTATCAAAACCATGATGGTTGAAATCATTGTTTCGTTACGGGAGGTCCATGTTACCTTGGAGCCTTCACTTCTGACTTGCTGGATAAACTCGAAGGGAGATGTCTTCTTGGCTTTTACCGCATGTGCGCCCGTCTCTTGGGCATTCCCCTCAATCACGGGAGCATCAGCACCGCTCGCCGTAGTATGGGCGGTATTAGGCTTTGCACCGGCTTTCGCTTTTCCAGCGCGGCCTTTACGGGGTCTTGATTTATTTCTTGCCATAATGCTTTGCTCTCGTAATGGTTTGCTCTCGCATCAAAATAATCTTCTATTGCGGGCTTATACCCAGTCTTTTTAATCGCTACAATCAAATCATGCCCGTAAACACAGTTTCCAGAGCACCCCTAGGGGCGTTGCCAAGTCTTCTGAAATTTACGGAAGATATAATCATTTAAGTAATGGTTTTACAGCTTTCGTCAAGGGTAAACGGGTGGGAAAGCACCCAGATTGGTAAAACCCTGCCCTCTAAAAGAAGGAATCCAGGCTATTTAATGCCTATGGGCTCAATATCCCCCTCAATAATTATCCTCGAAAACGCTCTCGACCCATTCGGGAACAATCACCGTCGCCGGCCCATAGACCCCGTGGGTAAAAAGGGCCGCATTTTCTGAAGCGACTAAATTAAGCTCAAGTGAAGGGATATTCATCTGACGCACTGCCCCCACAAGGCCAGCAGCAGGATAAACACTACCCGAAGTGCCAATTGAGACAAACAGATCAGCGTCACTCAGCGCCTCGTCAATATCATCCAGATAATGGGGGATCTCGCCAAACCAGACTATATGAGGGCGTATTCCCCCCACCTCAAAACATTCAGGGCAACTATCATTTAAAGAAACATCGTTGCACGTTTCAAAGATATGCTCGCAGCGAACGCATTTTACCTTGTTGAGTTGCCCATGCATTTGCAAAACATTAATCGATCCCGCCCGGGCATGTAGGTCATCCACATTTTGCGTCACCAATGTAAAACCAGCCCCTTGGTCAAGTAGGCGCTTTTCCAGATCGGCCAAGGCAATATGGGCAGCGTTGGGTGCAACTTCCAAAAGCATGGCACGTCTTTTATTGTAAAATTCGTGTACTAATGCCGGATTGGCCAAAAACCCTTCTGGTGTGGCCACTTCGCGGTAATCATATTCCGCCCAGATCCCCCCAATTTTACCCACTTCAGTTTTACCCACTTCAATCTTGCCTGTTTCATCACGGAATGTAGACAGGCCAGACTCAGCCGAAATGCCTGCCCCTGTGAGAACAACAATGTTTTTGACCAATGACACCTAATAAACACTTTCTGTAATCAGAAAACTCATTCTATAGTCCATCTCTTTGCGAACGATATGACATAAAACAGCCAACAGCCGATACCCTAATTTATCACCAATATTTTTCTTTACCAATGGCAATTGCCCGCTTTACCATAAAACACATAAGATCGGCGATGCCATAAGTTCAGATTTAACAGAGATGATAAAATGCAAACACGCTATGTGCTTTCAATTGATGGTGGCGGAGTTCGCGGGATTGTTGCCGCGGTTTTGCTGGATGTGCTTGAGGGGGAAATGCGCAATGCAGGTTATGAAGGGTCTATCGGTAATTGTTTTGATGTGATCGCTGGCACTTCAACCGGCTCTATCATCGCGGCGGCCCTTGCGGCCCCCGGTAAAGATGCCAACACCACCACCAGCAAAGACCATCAGGGCCCCTTGCGCAATCCCAGCCAAATACGGGATATTTTTCGTCAACAGGCAAAAACCATATTCCCGCCGCGCCCCATGATTGCACTTCCTATAGTGCGTAATATTCGCCAACTTTTTGGCCCCCTCTATTCGCCGCGTCCCCTCCAAAACATTCTCGATGATATTTTTGCGAATTTAAACTTCATCAATCCGCGGCGCAATTTGTTGATAACCGGATATTCTATCGACCCCCGCGAAGCTGTTTTTTATCGGGGTGGCCCCATGACCCCTCCGGGGGATTTATTATGTTCCGGCTCTATTACGCTTAAAGATGCAATTTTAGGGTCAACCGCAGCCCCCACCTTTCTTCCCCCTCACGAGGTGGTTAATCCCCGATCGGGAAAAAGCCAAACCATTATTGATGGCGGCGTGTTTATTAATAACCCAAGTCTTGCAGGTTTTGCCGAGGCTCTTCGTATCTATCCTGATGATGATATTAAAGTCATCTCCATCGGCACGGGCCGCCTCATCCAACCTTTCCCCTTCAGGAAAGCAAAAAACTGGGGCTTTTTAAGTTGGGTCAATCCGGGGGGCGAGTTTCGCACACCGCTTCTTTCCTCGATTGCTGACGGACAGGCCCGCGCCGTTGAATTACATATGAATAATTTATTGGGGGAGCGGTTTAAACGTTTCGATTATGACTTATCCAAGGGCTATGGCAATCCTAGCCTTGACGATAGCTCAGCCAGCAATATGAATGCTTTAGAACGCGGTGCCTTGAAACAAGCTGAGAAAATGCGCCCAGCCTTAAAAGATATTGCCCGCGAATTGGTACGAAACCGCCAACAACGCGATGCCCTGAATGCAGCAACCGGCTAGCTGGTGTCACTTTTTCATAAATGATTTTCTAAATCGTTTCTTGAATAATATTGGCTTGTTGGTCAATAAGTTGCGCGCCCGTAAACCAGACATCCTTACCCGTCCACTCTTCACGCAATTTCTCACGCCACTTTTCATCCATCGGGGAATTGACAAAATACCGGTTAAAAAATTTATAACTACTACGCTTTTGATCAAAGGAATTTTGTTCCTCTATTTCATCCGTAAACACATTGATTAATTTCGGCTCATGAAACATCCATCTTGACGAAACAGATCCCAGCCGTCTTTGCCCTTGTAAATAGATCGGTACACACATGGATAAACAATATCTATTGGCCTTGACCTGGGTTTCCACTGTATGGGAGCGCTTCATGGCATTGATTACATCAATCACCTTTTGCCCTTCAATCAAGCTGCCGCCGGGAGAGTCAAGATCGATAATAATCGTATCTGTTTTATCGGCCCATTGCGCAAATGCCTCTTCAAACCTTAAAGACATCGGCGCAGAAATATCATCATACCATGAAAAAACCACGGTCCGGTAACGATTGGGATGTTCACTCACATAAACATCCCCTTTACCGATAAGGGCATTTTTTTCGGTCTTCAAGGAGACAAAAACCAATACCCCCAACAACACGAACGTCAATAAATATTTCGGATTTAAACGCATAGCACCCTCACTCTAACCACGAGAATATAGCAAAAGGGTGATTACGAATAAGTTAAAGCCTTCGCCAGACCTGACCATTAATCCATAGTTGGAATAACAAATTCAGATCCCTGAACATCTTCTGGCCATTTCTGGGTAATGGTTTTTACCTTTGTCCAGAATTTCACACCTTCAGGCCCATGCTGGTTTGTATCACCAAAACCTGAACGCTTCCATCCTCCAAACGTGTGATAGGCAACAGGCACAGGAATGGGTACATTCACGCCAACCATACCCACATTCACCCGCTGGGCAAATTCGCGCGCCGCAGAACCATTGCGGGTAAAAATAGCGACACCATTTCCATACTGATGATCAGAAGGTAGTGCCACCGCCTCATCAAAATTAGCGGCCCGAACAATTTGCAAGACGGGGCCAAAGATTTCTTCATCATAGGATTTATGGCCCGGCTTGGCCTTATCCAACAAGGTGCCCCCCATAAAGAAACCGTTTTCATAGCCTTGCATTTTAAAATCACGACCATCGACAATCAACTCTTGCCCTTCATCAACCGCCATCTGGATATAATCAGCAACACGGTCACGATGGGGACCACTCACCAAGGGGCCAAGGTCTGATTCTTCAGACATAGAAGGGCCAATAGATAGGCTTTCAACCCGGGGTCTCATCATTTCAATTAAGCGTTCAGCTGTATCATCACCAACGGGTACGGCCACAGGGGTTGCCATGCAACGCTCGCCGGCGGACCCATAAGCTGAACCAACCAGTTGGTTCACCACATTATCCATATCTGCATCAGGCAAGATAACCATATGGTTTTTCGCCCCGCCAAACGCTTGCACCCGCTTACCGTGGGCCGCGCCATTGGCATATATATAATTGGCAATATCCGACGAGCCAACAAATGATAATGCTTTTACGCGGGGATCTTCAATCAAAGTGTCTACAGCTTCTTTATCGCCATTGACCACATTCAAAACACCTTCCGGCGCACCCGCTTCCATCATCAATTCAGCCAATCGCATCGGTACAGAGGGGTCTTTTTCCGATGGCTTGTTAATGAATGTATTGCCGCAGGCTATCGCCACACCAAACATCCACATAGGAATCATTGCCGGAAAATTAAACGGTGTAATTCCCGCCACAACGCCCAAAGGTTGACGCATTGAATAGACATCAATGCCCGGGCCCGCGGCTTCGGTATATTCCCCTTTTTGCAAATGCGGAATGCCGCAAGCAAATTCAACCACTTCCAGACCGCGTTGCACATCACCGCGCGCATCAGGCAAAATCTTACCATGTTCCGCCGAGAGCATTTTCGCCAGATTGTCCATATCTTTTTCCACAAGCTCTTTGAACTTGAACATCACCCGTGCGCGGCGTTGTGGGTTCACCCTTGACCAAGCGGGAAAAGCTTTTTGCGCAGACGTAATGGCACGTTCAACTTCGGTTTTTGCGGCCAGTGCCACCTGCCCCTGCACAGCGCCCGTGGTCGGATTATAAATGTCATGAAGTCGTCCTGAAGTTCCTTCAACAGATCGACCATCAACAAAGTGACCGTGCAGATAGGGTGCATTGCTCATCTGAAATTTCCTTATTATCGTGTAATTGATTATTGCCTGTCTTATACACCGATTTGTGTGGGGGCAATGTTAAATGCCGATATCCATTTTCAAAAATATCAATTATAAACAATCACAAGAGCACCGATTCCAAGACCCAAACAAATTTCCGCTATGAACGAAAAGAGTGCTGGTTGATAACACTCTTTGGCTTCTCAATCATGACAGAAAACACCATAATGACATTAGAGACATATCGTAAACAAATTCGCGCGAACACACTGATTAGTGAAACAACCCTTATCCCCCGGCTTCTTCCGCAAGCTGATATCGGAAATGCCGCGAGGTCCAGAGCCCAAGAAGCCGCGGCTGATTTCATCGAATCGGCTAGGACCAACGCAGGGCGATCCGGTTTGATCGACAAGTTTTTACAAGAATATGGTTTATCCACATCAGAAGGGGTGACCTTAATGCGCTTGGCCGAGGCTTTATTGCGCACGCCCGATGTGGCAACTGCCGATGCGCTTATCCGCGATAAAGTCGAAGCGGGGGATTGGTCCACCCATCGGGGCAAAAGCCCGTTCCCTCTCGTCAATTTCTCGACCAACGCTTTAATGCTGACGGCCGCATGGCTTGATGAAGTGGAAGGAGATGCCCCCGCACGCAAAATGATGAAAGCAACTAAAGGTTTGCTGGATCGCGTGGGTGAGCCCGTCATTCGTGCATCGGTCGCCCAAGCCATGAAAATAATGGGCGAACATTTCGTCCTTGGGGAAACTATTGATGACGCCATGAAGCGGGGCAAATCTTTCGCGAAAAAAGGCTATCTGTTTTCTTTTGATATGTTGGGAGAAGCCGCTTTAACCAATGATGCCGCCGAGGAATATTTTAAAGACTATCAAGAAGCCATCGCCTCGATTACCCCCCACTGCACCCATGATAATGTTGCATTGAACCCCGGTATTTCTGTAAAATTATCAGCGCTTCATCCGCGGTATGAATATAATAAAAAATCCAGAGTGATGAGCGAGCTGGGCGATAAATTACGGCAATTAGCAATCAGCGCTAAAGACGCAAATATGGGTTTTAATATAGATGCGGAAGAAGCAGACCGGCTTGATATTTCTCTTGACCTGATTGAAATGATGATGCGCGACCCCGCCCTTGACGGTTGGGATGGTTTTGGTGTGGTGGTGCAGGCCTATCAACGCCGTGCCGGTTTTGTTTTGGATTGGCTGGCAGCGTTGGCAAAAGAAACAGACCGCCGCATTATGGTCCGCTTGGTGAAAGGGGCCTATTGGGATACAGAGATCAAACGCGCCCAATCCATGGGCCTTTCAAGCTATCCTGTATTCACACGCAAGGTTTCAACCGATCTGAATTATTTAGCCTGTGCGCAAAAATTGTTTGATCATATAGATGTATTTTATCCGCAATTTGCGACCCATAACGCTTTAACCGCAACTAGCGTTCGGGAAATGGCCCAAAACATACACAAAGAACCTTATACTGATTATGAATTACAACGCCTTCACGGTATGGGAGAATTTTTACATGACACCATGATGGAAGACGGTGTGAGGTCACGGATTTACGCACCTGTGGGCGGGCACAAAGAACTACTCCCCTACTTGGTACGCCGCCTTTTAGAAAATGGCGCCAACTCTTCCTTTGTTAATCAACTCATTGATCCCGATTTATCCATTGAAGACATTGTCGCGTCCCCTTTTGTAGAGATGCAAGCCATTGACATTTACGAAAACCCCGCCATTCCCAACCCGCGCGATCTGTACCGTGAGGAATTCAAGAAGTCTCCCAGACTAGGCGCAAAAGGGATAGACATTACAGACCCAGACACAGCAAGCCGGTTAAGCGCTCTCGCCAATCAAAACCATCCCCTCATCAACGCGCACCCTTTACCAAAAAAAGTCAATATTTTGAGGCCAGCCAGTTTCTTCACCCCCGCTGACGGTGTTAAAAACCCGGCTAACCATCAAGAAACAATTGGCACGGTGAAACAATCCTCCTCTAAAGAGGTTAACGCCGCGATCAAGGCCGCCCGCAAGGCCCAGCCAAAATGGGCCACAACCGCGGCCAGCCAGCGCGCAAACCTATTAAACAAAACCGCCGATATGCTGGAAGAGCGTATGGATTTCTTTATGGGATTATGCGTTAAAGAGGCTGGCAAAACATGGCTTGATGCGGATGCAGAAGTCAGGGAAGCGGTCGATTTCTGCCGCTATTATGCAGGTCAAGCGAACAATACCCCCCTGTCCCCCCCATTGGGGTTGATCGTTTGTATTTCCCCATGGAATTTTCCCCTTGCTATCTTTTTAGGCCAAGTCACCGCCGCCCTTGCCGCAGGCAATTGCGTATTAGCAAAACCGGCGGAACAAACACCTCTGATTGCATTCGAAGCCATAAAACTTCTTCACAATGCGGGTGTCCCCAAAGGGGTATTACATTATTTGCCCGGCGATGGTGAAACAATTGGGCACAATCTGGTCTCCCATCACGACATTAACGGGGTTATTTTTACCGGTTCTACTCAAGTGGCAAACATCATTAACCGCACCCTAAGCCAAAAGAACAATCCCGACACGGTTTTAATTGCAGAAACGGGCGGCATGAACGCCATGATCATTGATTCAACCGCCTTATTGGAACAAGCAGTGAATGATGTGATTTCATCGGCCTTTCAAAGCGCGGGGCAAAGATGTTCCGCATGCCGCATTGTTTGTGTTCAAAGTGACATTGCCGACCAGTTTAATCAGATGTTAGCCGGCGCTATGGCGGAACTTGCTATGGGGGACCCCGGTTTATTAAAAAGTGATATTGGTCCCGTCATCGATAAACAGGCCCAAACCAATATAAGCGATCATCTGGCCATGATGGAAAAAGAGGCCAAAATAATTGCCAAAACACCAGCAAACAAAACCAACAACGCTACATTTGTTGCGCCGATTGCCTTTGAATTAAAAGATATTGCATCCTTGAAACAAGAAATTTTTGGCCCCGTTTTGCACATGGTCCGATATGAAGCCCATGAACTTAAAAGCCTTGTGCAAACTATCAATAATTTGGGATATGGCCTCACCATGGGGATTCATACACGCATAGACGAAACCATGCATACCATTTTTAAAAATGCACGCATTGGCAATATATACGTCAATCGCAATCAAATCGGTGCGGTTGTGGGTGTGCAACCCTTCGGCGGAGAACGCGCCTCGGGCACCGGACCCAAAGCGGGCGGCCCCCATTACATTCACACCCTAACCCAAAGCACGCCAAACGCTATTGATGAAAAACATGAAAAAGGCAATACGCAAAACCCTTTCCCGGCACGCCCGCTTAACACGGCGGAGGAAAAAGCCCTTGCTAGTGCAAACCAAGCCTTTCACGATTGGTCAATGGAAGCGGCAGAACAGATATTTTCATCCACTAAATATCCCCACCCAATGATCGACGACATTGCTAAATATTATGAAGAGCTATTTTCAACCGTGCACATCTTGCCCGGAACAACGGGGGAGTCTAACACGTTGCGATTACGTGGGCGCGGCACCATTGTCTGTCTCGGGTCAAGTTTAGGGGTTAGCTCCCACTCAGACCTTGAAACAACAAGCGATAGTCCGGCACAAGATTTCGACATTCTGCACCAACAAGCCATACTGGCCCTTGCCGCAGGAAACTCGATCATTGTGCCGCCAACAGACACATTAAAAGAAATTACCAAAACATTGACCAAACGCGGCGCACCCAAAAACCTTATCACTTTCTTGGCCCTTGACGATTTAAGCGAGGAGTTTTTTCATGCGTTAGAAATTAATGCTGTTGCCTTTGATGGGCCAGTAACGTCGCGTCATCATTTAAGACGTCTTTTAAGCAAAAGGGATGGCGCTATTATTCCGTTACTATCAACACAAAAAGAAATTCAATTTTGTGTAGAGCGGACACTGACCATTAATACCACAGCCGCTGGTGGTGATGTCAAATTACTTTCACTCGAGTCTTGAAAACCAAGATCAAAACTCCGTCATTTTAACTGATCCAACCGGTGGAGAATTAATGCATATTCCAAAATTGAATAAGAGTGTAGAAAGGCATCAAAAAAGGGCTAAAAGATAATGAGTTAAACTCATCTTCGAAACATAAAGCGTTCATCGCGTAGATATGACGGTTTGCCGATTTTCGCTTGATCGCCGCTTTAATGTACGCCATTGATAGGAACAATATAAAACCGGATTAAAAGGACACGCCCACGCGCATGAGTAAAATTGCATCCTCATCCTATGACGAGATCCCCTCCCCGTCCGTCAACAAATCATCCGGCCATAAACCAAGCAAGCAAGGGCCTTTCATCGGGGAACCCCATATTCGCGGCAACCAAGAAACAGAAATTGCAACAACGCGCAAAACCATGAACTGGTTTTTTGCTGATAAAAACAGACTATTTTGGACCTTTCAGGCTTTTGGTTGGTTAGGGTTTTTACTCCTCCACATTTTAACAACAGCACCGCAGGCTGGCGGGTTTTTCGTTTCCAAATTATTCTTTTCTTTTGCCTCTTCTTTTGTTGGGTTTTTAACGTCGACAATCTTTCTACGTCCTATCTATCGTTATGCCCGCAACCAAAAGCCTATTTTACTTATATCCATTACACTCATTTCCTCCGTTTCCATGGCGATGATTATGTCAGCCGTAAAATTACCGATTTTTATCGTTATTTTGGGGGAAGAATGGATACGCGATCGATTAGACCAATTCGGCACGTCCAATTTTTGGCAGTTATTATTGCCCGAATTACCCGTTAATATATTTTTGATTTTAACATGGGCCGGATTTTATTTTGGTATTAATTATTACCTTAGCCTGCGTAACGAAACAGAACGCGCCTTGTTTTCTGCGCGACTTGCGGATCAAGCACAGTTAAAAATGTTGCGCTATCAACTTAATCCGCACTTTTTGTTCAATACACTGAATGCAATTTCTACATTAGTTTTATCAAAACAGAATAAGCACGCCAATACAATGCTTACCCAGCTTTCAGCATTTTTACGCTATTCTTTAGACAGCGATCCTTTACAAAAAACATCATTAGCAGATGAGATAAAAGCATTGCAGCTTTATCTGGAGATAGAAAAAACCCGTTTTGGTCAGCGCCTCACCGTTGTACAAGACATTGATGCTGAGGTCCTAAACGCAAAAGTTCCCTCGCTTATTCTTCAGCCAGCGATCGAGAACTCCATTAAATATGCCATTGGCGTAATGGAAAGTAGCGGCGAAATCCGCATCGTTGCGCAGCGTGAAAATAATGATCTTTTCTTGAGGGTTTGCGATAATGGACCCAATACACCCGAAGACCCCAATTCGATGTTTACCTCTAAAACAGGGGTCGGCGTCGTCAATATGCGCGATCGGTTGAACCATATTTACGGTGATCAACATGCGTTTAAATTAACAAAATTAGTACCAAACGGTTTGTGTGTTTCTATGACCATTCCTTTTGAAACTATGGAGAGCAAATAGATGAGCGACGAAAAAATCAAAGTTTTGATTGTCGATGACGAACCCCTAGCCATACAAGGGCTGGAACTACGTCTCGCTGAGTTTGCAGAAGTCGATATTATCGGCACCGCAATTAACGGACGGGAAGCCATTCGGGAAATACGCAGCCTGCGCCCTGATCTGGTTTTTCTGGATATTCAAATGCCCGGGATTGACGGCCTTGGGGTTGTTCGGGCCTTGCTTGGGGGCGATATGCCGATGTTTGTTTTCGTCACCGCCTATGACAAATATGCTATTGAAGCGTTCGAAGCCAATGCCCTTGATTATATTGTGAAACCTGTTGAGGAGGAGCGCTTAAAAGACGCGATCCATCGGGCCCGCGAAACCATGTCTTCAAAATCAGCATTGGGGCGCGAGAGCCAATTAGTAGAAATGCTATCAAGTTTCAACGAAGACGAACGAAACCGCATTAAGGAATTACTTGAAGATAAGGAATGGAGCGAAAAAACACGTTACCCTGAACGTATGAGTTTTAAAGATGGCCTCAAAGTCATTGTTTTAAATACCAGCGAGATAGACTGGATCGACGCGGCCGGAGACTATATGTGTATCCATGCTGATGGAAAAACCCACATTATCCGGGAAACCATGAAAGCATTACAATCACGCCTTGACCCTGAACGTTTTCAACGCATCCATCGTTCGGCCATTGTTAATGTTGAAAAAGTCAAAGAGTTACACCCACATTCAAACAGCGAATATTTTCTTGTTCTACATAACGGGCATGAGTTAAAATTATCGCGCTCATACAAAGATGTCATTACGCGATTTTTATAATTATTTTTGTTTGCACGCCGTAAAAATTTGTGATCACAAAAATATGCGCATTTTATGTGGTTATAGTTGGCGCTGATAATGCACAATCATTTCATCAAGTGTTGAGAGGAAACGCGAGCGATCGGTTTTACTAAAAGGGGGTGGCCCTCCAATTTGCTCTCCCCCACCCCGCAAATCAGCCATGATTGCCCGTGTTGCAATCGCGGCCCCAATACTATCATCCGTAAACGGTTTTCCGTTGGGTGAAATTACTTTGGCGTTTGCTTTTAAACAACGGTCGGCCAGTAAGATATCAGCGGTAATGACAATTTTTTCTGCGTTGGCCAATTCAGCAATATGATCGTCAGCCGCATCAAACCCGTCACTCACCGTCACTTGATCTAAGAGGTTATGACGCGGTATTCGCAAATAACTATTGGAGACAAGGGTAACGCGCACACCATACCGAAAAGCGACTTTATAGATTTCCTCTTTCACCGGACAGGCATCTGCATCCACCAGAATATGCACTTGCTCCGATAAAAGTGTTGAAGGGGGTGGTGTTGAGGGAGGGGTTGAAGACATTTAAGAACATCCAGTGGATTGAATAATGGTTTCCAGACTTGGCAGCCACGCAACAATACCCCGGGCAATTTGACAACGTTGTTTATCATTTAAACGTTGATCATCGCGAAGGTCATTGGTTAACCTCTCGAGAGAATCCGCGCTATTTTTAAGATAGATACCCCCCTCTTTCTTTTTGTTTCTCACACTATCCAATACCAAAAAATTACCATCTTTATAGGGAGGCCATGAGGGAAGCCCAGCCCCTTGAGGTCGCCCATCTCTTGCAAACGTGGCCCAATATCGCCCCATGGCCTGACTTAAAACTGTCCGGCTTTCCAGACTTTTCTTTTTAAAGATAATCTTATCGGCTGCACCGAACAATTTATAATGATTGAAAACAAACGGGATTTCCATGCCATGGGCGGCGCCCAGCATTTTTCCCGTATTGGTAAACAAAAAAGACCCGCCATCATCCCAATCAAACCGATACGCATACACATTACCAAAGCCGCCAGCCGCCATTAACATGGCCGGCATATCAACAGAGCGTATACGCCACACCCGACTGGTATAATCAGAAGCCAAATCATAGAATTTTGAATTACGCGCAACAAAAAACTGCCCAAACCGCTTTTTCGTCAAGCGATCATCAAAGACTTGATATAATTTCATTTCGTCACGGTTTATGCCTGTCATAATGGGGACTGCATTAAAATTTTCAGCAGATGCAAAAACATCCCTTAATGGCGTCTTTGGAATGGTAACCCCATCTTGAATTATCGTCGGTAAATCAAGGGAGCCACTTCCATTATCGTAAGCTTTAAACAAATCATCAATTGAAATCGCCCGTAAGCTTTGCGCAATATGTCCGCCCAATGCCTTTGCCCCGATTAGGGAGTTTACGATTTCATCGGACGGATTTACTCTGTCTCCTGTTTTTCCTTCAGCCTCTAGAATAGAAACACTATCGAAACTGCCCGATTGTATAATGGCACGGTGAAATAGGTCTTTCGCCAACGGGCTAGCCAATAAAGTAACAACATTGTGCCCCCCTGCGCTTTGTCCAAAAATGGTGACATTGTTTTTATTACCGCCGAAAGCCGCGACATTATCTTGCACCCATTTCAAAGCTGCAATTAAATCTAACGTTCCAAAATTTGCTGCTTTATCTAACGGATCAAGTGCAGACTCACGCAAAAGACCATTAGAAAAATACCCAAGCGGACCCAAACGATATTGCACCTCAACAAGTATCACATTTTCAGCCTGCGCTAATTTAGACCCGTCATAAATTTCTGAAGAACCAGAAACATTAGCCCCCCCATGAATCCAGACCATCACCGGCAAGGGATTTTCCCTATTATTTGGCACGGCGCTTGATGGCGCATAAATATCAAGCTTCAAACAATCTTCAGACCCTACCAATGTTCCGTATTCAACGTTTTCAATTTCATTAAAAGGCGTTGCTATTTGCGGGCAACGTTCTGCAAACTTGGTTCCATCATGAACTCCGTTTAGCATTGGCGCAGGGCGCGGGGCACGCCAACGATTATCCCCCGCTGTAGTGGCCCCATAAGGGATAGCGCGCCAAACATGGGCTCCGCTTAAAGCCTTAAACCCCAACACTTCTCCCGTCACTATGCGCCGCTTGGTGTCCGGATCTGCGATAATATCCTTTTGTACCGGTTCACTTTGCGCAAAGGCTAACGGCAATACAATCATGTTCATCATTAAACAGATCATCACATGCAAATAGCGATGTGATATTTTCAGTGATACCACCATCGCCAAACCCTGTTTGATAAAACCTGCAAAATGTGTCGTATAGTGAGCCATAAAATTAGTCATAAACCCTTACCCGAATATAGATATTAAGCGTTACCAGCACGCAATTAGTCGACATGAAAAGAGTTTACCTCAAATAATTCAATCTCAAAGCAGTTTATCCAGCTTGATCAGACTAATAAATATAAGATAAAACTAATACTTAAAACAGACAAACAAGTGGTCACAGCGATTGCGGTTGCTGCCTCTTTCACATAGCGCCCACGCTGACTGGCTTGAATATAAACGGTTATGCCACTGGGCAAGATCGTGAACAGCAAGCACGCCCCGATAATTGATTTATCGGTTATGCCGACCAGACTTAAGCCAATATAAACACATAAGGGAAATACAAGCATTTTCATCAAAGCAATCAACAAAACAGCTTTTGAAAAAACCGCCGACCGTTCCACCTTGGTCGTCGATAAAAATAAACCCAATGAGAAAAGCGCCGTTGGCCCCGCCGCGCGGCCCAGAATATCAAGAAACGTCGCAATGGTGGCCGGCATTGGCAGCGGCAATAAACTATAAATAAATCCGCCAAGAGCCCCCATCACAATCGGATTTTTAAAAGGACGCAATGCGATTTCGCGCCAATGATAAGCTACCATATTATGGCTAGCTTCGCTTTTATCTTTTCCTTTTTTAATCCCCGCTTCAATCCGGGATTCTTCTTGAATAGTTTTTGCTGCAATTAAAATCGATGCAATCGTGATAATGGTAACACCTTCTACCAGCATCAAAACAACAAAAGGCCGTGCCAGACTTTCAACAGATTGCGCAATAGGTAAACCTAAAAATACAACGTTACCAAGCGTTGATCCATAAGCTTGAACACCAGCATCAGGCTTTTCTAATTTAAAATAGAACCGTCCGACCCCATAACTCATACCGAGGATTAGCAAGGCGGAAAATAAATAGACCCCTGCAAAAACACCATCACGCAATTGCATCGGGGCGCTTTGTGCGGTCAACCCAAAGAGAGCAACCGGCATCGCAATTTTAAACACAAAGCGGTTCAAGGCACCGACGTCATCTTGCCCAATCACCCCAAACCGTCCGGCTAAAATGCCAACAAAAATCACCGCAAAAAACGGAAACACGATTGAAAAAACAGCGATACCTAACCCCCCTCAATATTTTAATATTGGCCTGTACAGGCCCAACTATCAGCGCCGCAACGCAAGATTAAGGTTTAGTGATAGACCCATTTTGGGAAATATCAAACTGCTACGCATTTGAAAGCCATTTAAAGTAAGGTTTCAATCAAGGCGTTATTTTTAGGGTGGGGAAGATTTCAAGGTAGGGGAGATTTTAAATTGGGAGAAATATTGTCAGGCAGTTAGAAACGCATATCCCGGAGGCTGGGGGGCGATAACGAAAAGCCGGAATAAATCCAACCGCCTGACTACTATAAACTAACAAATAAATAGGGCATGGAGAGGCGGAAAATAAGGCATTTTATATCTATCTGCCATAATATAGCGTGTCGGTCTATTTTCTCCTTGCCTCATCATTATAGTCTGGCAAAATATATCCGATGGAAAATATTGAATTACTAAAATCGCGTAAAAAGAAACAGCCCCGCAAAAATGCAGAGGCTGACAAAAAGCCCACAAAAATAACGCCGCCGTCAGTTGCTTTTACCCGTCAAGAACTGGCCGTCATTTTAAATGTTTACGGACAATTTGTAGCCGCAGGGGAATGGCGCGATTACGCGATTGACTGTTTAGCCGATGTCGCGGTTTTCAGCATTTATCGTCATGCCTCAGAGGCCCCTCTTTATCGTATTGAAAAAAGGCCCAAGCTAGCGAAGAAACAAGGGGCATGGCTTGTGTTGAATGCAAGCGGCACCACTCTCAGGCGTGGTCATGAATTGACCAATGTTTTGCGCATCTTCGATAAACAAAAATTGCGCCTTGCCACTTAATCAAACGCTAATATCAATCGCGCCTATAAGCTGGAGCGCGCTGCCTCATAAGTATCAATAAAAACCTGTCGTTGGGCGTGACTGCCGCCAATATATTGAATATCGCCCAATATAGGCTGGATGTAATTAACAGTTTTTTCCGGTTGGTTTCTTGCAAATGCCGCAACGCCGTGGGCCAAAGGCACACAAACATTCTGCCATGTGGGCGCTGACCGGTCAGTTTGCTTTTCTGCAAACTCTCCAAGGTCATCCAAGAATTGATCCGCTTCTTGATGATTACCTGCTCGCGCAAGGGCATAGACATAATGCAAATCATGAAAGGGTAAAATATGTTCCTCAGCGCGGGCACGAACCTGATCCACAACCGGGTTCCATCGCTCACCCACTTTTGCACCAAACATCTCCAAGCGCCATAATAAGGACACCGCCCCTATTTGCTCTTGCGGAAATTCCGGCCAGGCGCCCCATAACCGTTCATCATATATTTCAATTACTTTTTCGTGTTCATCCGCACCCAGATAAAACAAAGCGGTATGCCACCAATTATGATCACGAATAAAAACCCCTTTTTGATCCCATGTATGGGAACAATGCTTCATCCAGCGAATACCTTCACTAATCCGGCCCTTGGTCTCCAGAACATGGGCAACCGCATGGTGCGCCCACGCATCATCAAGGGCCACCTCAACGGCGTATTTACCTTCTTCTTCTGCTTCATCTAAACGGTGGTTTTGCTCTAGGCCAAAGGCAACCAATCCGTGTGCATATGGTGTGCCTTTATGGGCAAGGATTGCACGTTGCCCAAACCGCAATAACGCTTCTTGATCACCCAGATTAAAGGCATGATATTGCCCCCATTTAATAGCGCATAAATCGGCGGGCCACCGCACAGTCAACAGATTTAAAAAATCGAGAGAAGAGTAAAAATCGCGCACATACCACGCTTCAACCGCATCACAAAACAGCCCCTCACGCTCCGTAACACCGCCCTTACGGGCAAGGCGCATTGCATCCAGATAAGGTTTTGCGGCCTGCCAGCCTTCTAACCCCTCAAACGCCATATGCAAAACAGCTGCATGGGCATTGATTAAGGCGCAATCAGGATATTGATCAGTCACTGGAAATAAAGCCCGCAAATTCGAGCCATAGCCTAAAAACTGGAAGACATAATCATTATACGCATCTATAACGATATCATCCGCGCCAGTAATCGGCATATCAAAACAATCACGGGCAACAAGACCCGATCTTTGAATTCTGGTGGTATCACTTTGAGAAATGGAGGGGGCTTCATATCGTTTTAAATCAGCGGTCAAGGTAAGATTAGTCATTATCCGTCTTCTATTTATTATTTATGGCAGAATTATAAAGGCCGATTATAAATCCGTTTTAGATTTTAATTTTAATTACTCACTCATTTTTAGAGCAGATCGCAAATCAATGCGCGGTAATGGCGGTGCAGATAAAATTAAACCCCTGCTTGTTGCAGGGGTTTAATATCTCGACAATCCGTCAATTAATCTCGCATAAAGCCAAGAATGTTCAGGATGTGAATAAACAGGGTTGCGAAAGATCCAAACAACATAAATGCTCCAAAGATAGAAGCCCGATCATTTGTGTCACTACCTTCTTCATATAAGCGCTTGATCATTTGCGTTTCATAAGCTGTCACCGCAGAGAACACGAGCACGACAACACAAGAAACAATCAAACTCATCATACTGCTTTTAAAGATCAACGCATTCGCGATAATCGCCACAACAAGACCGAATGTGGCCATGAATAAAAAGTTACCCCAACCCATCAAGCTCTTTTTAGTGGTATAGCCGTATAAGCTGGTGCCACCAAAAACCGCAGCCGTAATGAAAAACGCACGATAGATAATTGCGCCATCACCCACCGATTGCAAAAAGTAAAGGGAAGGTGCAATGAGCAGTCCCCAAGCAGCCGCATAAAGCCAGAAAATAGCGTGCGCCATGACTTTGGAGCCACTGAAAATAACTTTACCGCCAAAAAAGCCCAAGCCTAAAATAGCCACGAACGGTCCCCAACGGGTGATCGGGTTAGACACCATGCTGATGATTAATTCTTGATTGCCCGCTAAAAGCATCGCCACAAGGCCAGAAACACCAATGCCCAATGCCATATAGTTATAAACGCCAAGCATATATTGGCGCAGGCCCTCATCAAGGGATCGCACGCCTGTGCTGGCTATCCCACCATTGCGAAAATCATTCATAAAATTTCTCCTAAATAACCTAAAGCTTTGCCGACCGAAGTGATTATCCAGTAAGATAACCACGAAATAATAAATAAACGTCCATTATATTTCCTATACAGGAATACACCCATACACGAATACAATGATGATAGCTAATCTAAACCGATATATAGAATATTGGCTTTTCGGGCCAATTATCAAGGGTAGAATCTTTAAATACCTATAATTATTGGCATTTTCATGGGGTTGGCCAAAAAACAATCCATTCATGGTTAATAGAGAATTAAATCGCCTTATTTAGGAGCGCCTTTTCCTCGTTTTCCCCGTTTCCAATGTATTTGTCTTTTATGCCTTTTGTAGGCGCGCAATGAAAAAACCGTCCATCCCGCCATCATCTTCGGCCATATAGGGTAATAAGCGGATATCTCCATTGCGGGTCACCGCCCCCTCCCATGGGCCTTTAAGAACCGGGTCTTCAGCGGGATCAAAGGGTAATCTTTGCAATCGAGACTGACGGGAAAGGGCTTTATCAATCTGCTTTTCCCCTTCCTCGATTTGTAATGAACAGGTGGCATATAGTAAAATACCACCATCAACCAGCATGGTCAGGGCATGATCAATTAAAGAGGCCTGTAGATTGGATAATCCTGCTATATCTGTCTCGGTCTTGTTCCACGGTATATCGGGATGACGGCGTATCGTCCCCGTTGCAGAACAGGGGGCATCTAACAAGACAATATCAGCTTTGATATGGGGGTTATAATCCAGTGCATCCCCAATAACGATATCCGCTTCTAATTGGGTGCGGGCAAGGTTTTTGCGGACCCGTCCCAAGCGATCATTTGAGCGATCAACCGCTGTCACTTTGGCACCTGCCGCCGCAAGCTGCAGGGTTTTTCCGCCGGGAGCAGCACAAAGATCAATCACGCGTTTACCGCTTACATCCCCCAATAAGGCAACAGGTAAACTTGCCGCAATATCTTGCACCCACCATTTTCCCTCGGCAAAGCCCGACATTTTAGCAATCCCGCGGGGCGGTGTTTGTATCCTAAGGCTAGAAAGGTTTTCGTTAAACTCAAAGCGGCTAGCCCCCAATGCCTCACATATATCCATGAGTTCAGCAGGGTTTTTTATACTAATATCCAAAGGGGCAATTTTTTGGTGGGCTTTGGCAATCTTTTTCGTTTTTACGGGGCCAAAACTACGTTCCCATGACCGCCACATCCATGCAGGTGTATCCGTCCGCAGGGGGAGTTGTGTAATTTTTTGTTGAGGGGTCGAGGACAGTTTACGGGCAACCGCATTGACGAGTTTTGCAAAACCTTGGGTTTCCTGCCTTTCTTTACACAATTCTGTTGCAAGGGAAACACTGGCATGGGCAGGGATTTCCAAAAACAGGGATTGCGCAGCACTGGTGCGTAAAATATCCATAATTCGGACCGCCTTCTTCGGGAGGGGGCGGTCAAGATAAGGGCTGATTAAATGGTCGATAGTGCCGCGTCGACGTAACACAATCGTGGCAATAGCACGGGCAAATCCGCGATCAGCCCGTATTTTATCTTGGGCTTTTTCTAAGTCGGCACTGCTTTCCCCTTCTACGGGGCGGCGGCGCTCCAACCCTTGATAGGTTCGGCATTGGGTTAAAGCCTCATCAAGGGATAGTCCTTCGCGTACCAGTGCCAAAATATCAACTGCGGCGCGGCGCACCGCAATACCTTTCGGATTATCGGGATAGATAAAATTATCAGAAACTTCGCCTTCCCTTCGTGGCTCATTATTTCGATCCGGTTTACGGCCACCTTGCCTGTCTTTAGGGCCGCGGGATCTGGACTGACCGCCTTCCTTTTCACGGGCAACACGTTTTTCTTTCTGGGCGCCATCATCATCAGGTCGGCCACTATCAAAAAAGCTTTTTTCGGCCGGTTTTCGTCCCGTCGGTTTGCCCTTTCCCCTTTTTTGAGGGCGACTTGAAGCATTTGAACGATCAAAGGGTTTTCTATCATTATCTGTCATAAGTGCGACTTAAACATGATACGCTTGTCTGTCACCCCCTAATCATATTTAGGGTGACATATTTTAAGCGTGAAATAGCGCCAATAATAGTATATAAAATTATGAATAACTGCCAGATGATGATTATCATGAAAATTTATTGAGGAGTGGGATATTTACGATGGGCAAATTAAATTTCAACCTAAGTCCAAATACTGTAAAATTTGTAGGCAAACTAACTGCTAATATTACCCTTTCTTTATCCGCATTATTTGTTGGCTTATCAAATATACCCCTGGGATCAAACCCATTGACGGCCTCCCCTATATCCGGATCAAGGGCATTTGCCCAAACCACCACTCCCTCACAAGCGGTTAATCCCAATCCGGCAGCACAAAACGAGATTATCTCTCAACCGGGTGTCCCTATTCTTTCTTTCGATGTGAAAAATTTAAGTCCTATTCTCACCGAGATGAAAATATTATGGCAAGAACGTAAATCCCCTGACGGGCAACCCTTTATTCTTGCCAACGCCCAAGGGGATATTGTTTTTATTCTAAGCCCCCTTTCATGCAGTGGACCCGAGAACACAGATTGTCTGGGCTTACAATTAGTCAGCGTGTTTGATGATATCGCTAATGAAAATGCCCTCAACGACTTCAACACGCGCTACGCCTTTGCGCATATGAATATAAATGCTTCAGGCAATGCCTATCTTAGCCGTTACGATATTGCCGATTACGGTATTGCCCGCGGTAATGTCGCCACCATTATTCAAACTTTTGCGGGGCTTTCGCGCATTTATCAAAATTCTTTTGCCACGCAAACACTTTCATCAAATCAAACTAGCGATACTAATCTGACTACCAAAATCGTGTCTTATGCCCCTCCCTCAATCGAAAAAGGTAAGGATGCCACAAGGCTGTTTGAAGCAAACAGTAATTTATCTGCAATTTTTGATGATGATGCTCTGCCCACGAATAAAATCAGAAACATCACCCCATAGATTTTTAGAGCCCCGATCGAAAATCGATAAACACCTTCAGCAGCTTGTCTATCAAACGTTCATTTCAACAATTTGATATGGTTGATTTGTAAGTCAGAGCCCAAGGGGTTACGAGCCGGGGTAAACTGACGTCTGATCCACTTGTTTTGCATTGTGCTGCTATGAAGCGATGAATTTCTCTCGCATCGTGACCAACTCTTCGGCGGCGGTGGGGTGCAAGGCGATCGTGGCGTCAAAGTCTTTCTTGGTAAGCCCCGCTTTCACTGCGATCGCAATACATTGAATCATTTCAGCGGCTTCATGCCCAACAATATGACACCCCACCACCTTATCGGTGCTTCCATCCACCACAATTTTCATTAATGTACGTTCCTGATTACCACTGAGCGTGTTCTTCATGGGGCGGAAATCGGATTTATAAATATCCACCTTATCAAATTTGGCACGGGCTTCATGTTCCGCCAATCCCACCGATCCAACAGGGGGCTGACTAAAGACCGCTTTGGGAATATCGTCATAATCCACTATTGTCGGATTATTATCAAAGACAGTTTGCGCAAACGCCGCCCCCTCACGGATTGCCACCGGCGTTAGGTTCACGCGATCTGTAACATCGCCCACCGCGTAAATATTATCCACATTGGTTTTAGAATATTCATCGACGATGATAGCGCCGTTAGCTTTGGTTTTTACCCCCGCCTTATCCAGTCCTAACCCTTGGGTATAAGGCGCGCGCCCCACCGCCCAGAACACCAAATCCGAATTAATGTGGTCGCCATTGGTAAGGGTGACCGCTTTTATATTGCCATCCCCTTTTTCAATTTTTTCTATATTGGCATTGGTAACAACATTAATGCCCTTAGTCTTCAATTCCATATGCACTTGCGCCGAAACATCCTTATCAAAATAGCGTAATAAGTCGCTGCCCCGATAAACCAGCGTAACATCAGCCCCAAGCCCTTTAAAAATTCCCGCGAACTCAATGGCGATATAACCGCCCCCCACAATTACAACATTTTGCGGCATGTCTTCCAGATGAAAAGCCTCATTGGAAGAAACACCCAATTCATACCCCGGCACCGAACTATCCGTCCACGGTGTACCGCCGGTTGCGACTAAAATATGTTTTGCCGTCACATCACGGTTTTCAGCCGTCAAATGAATTGTATGGGCATCTTTCAAAATGGCTTTGCTTTGAATAATATCCACACCCGTATTTTTTAAATTACGGATATAAATAGAATTAAGCCGGTCAATCTCTTTGTCTTTATTGGCAATCAATGTTTGCCAGTTAAAAGACGGCTTATCACTCGTCCAGCCATATCCCTTTGCATCATGAAACATATGCGCAAACTCACTTGCATACACCATAAGTTTTTTAGGGACGCACCCTCTTATAACGCATGTGCCGCCAACACGATATTCTTCAGCAATACCAACACTGGCACCAAAATTTGCTGCCATGCGCGAGGCACGCACCCCACCAGACCCCGCCCCAATGGTGAAAAGATCGTAATCATATTTGCTCATTGAACGAGGCTCCGAAATTTGTTTTAGTCATAATGGAGTAATCAGAATTAAATTTAATATGTGTAATGATTATGAAACAAACCCGATACCGTTATTGAAGCGGGCATCATTAAATTCCATCACTTCTTTCTCGAAGGTTTTAATAAATTCGCGGTAAATCGCATCAAAAACAGGCTTCAATTCCCCATCGAAGGGAACAGGCACACGGATGCGTGGTTGACTTGCCACGAAGACATCAAAATTATCACCGACCACTTCAATAGATAACACCGTGCGCAGCCAAAGGGAGCCACTATCCTCAGCGTTTTTAACAATCATCGATAATCCAAAATGTACCGGCTCTAGCACAATGACTTCTCGCTTGCTGAAACTAAAAGCATCATCCCCATAATCTTTTTTAGGATCAAACGCCCCTTGTGAAGGCACAGCATTTACGCAATCACGTGTACATCCGACATAATCATGAAAATTATTGACAATCGCTTGGGCCAATCCTTTACAACGCAAAAGATTTTCAAAAGCCGCAGAACCATATTCGTGAATTGCTGTTTGCAGTTCTTCATATTTTGTCATTATTTTCGCTTCCCTTAGTAAATTTTAAAACGATCATTCTTATGGAGCCCATTAAATGGGTATAAATTGTTAAACCCTCATCACTTCAACGCCGCCACTTGGCTGGGCAATATAAACCCGTTTTGTCATACCTATAAACAAACCCGTTTCGATCACGCCAGGCAATTCTCGTAACGCCTGATCAAGTTTTTGAGAATCTTCGATATGCTCCAAGGCACAATCGAGAATATAATTACCGCCATCACTATGAAACACCCCGCCAGATGGCGCACCGCGTAAACCGACTTTATGGCCATCAAATCCCATAGACGATAGAAGTCGGCGTATCTCTTGAACACTTAACGCCCAGCCAAAAGGTTCGATTTCAACCGGCAAGGCGAAAGCCCCAAGGGTTTTAACTTTTTTGCTTTCATCGGCTATGATCACAAACTCCCGTGCGGCGCGGGCGATAATCTTTTCTCGCAATAAAGCGCCGCCACCGCCCTTAATTAAAGACAAAGCCGGATCGACTTCATCGGTTCCATCTATGGCCAAATCAACCTTGGTGGTTTCATCGGGATCAATCAAATCAATCCCCATCCGCAAAGCTTGCTCTCGTGTTGCTTGGGATGTCGGTATGCCAGTCACCGTCAAACCATTTTTGACTTTCTCTCCTAAAAGATCAATAAAATGTGCCGCGGTTGATCCCGTCCCCAAGCCAAGCACCATATCGTCTTGTACGAGTTCTAAAGCTTTAGCGGCGGCGGCGCGCTTTGCGTTATCAATAGACATATTTGTTCCAATATTTTTAAACTAAAATTTTAGTCCCTTAACTCCGGGTAACTCCAACTTTTTCGAGACCGCGTTTCTTGCGATCCTAAAGGTTTTGCATTTTCATTTCTTTTTATATTTTTCATTATTGGCACGAAACCGTGCGCCCCATCCTTTAATAATGGATTGACGTCCTCGCGCAATTGCTAAATCATCCGCTTCAATATCTTTCGTAATCACAGAACCCGACCCTACATACGCTCTTTCGCCAATCTTGACAGGGGCAACCAAAGACGAATTGGAACCAATGAAAGCACCGTCAGCAATAATGGTACGATGTTTTCGAAAGCCATCATAATTACATGTTATTGTTCCCGCACCAATATTCACATCCTCCCCCAAATCAGCATCGCCAATATAACTTAAATGGCTAACTTTTGCGCCTTTGGCCAAAATCGCTTTTTTGACTTCGACAAAGTTACCGATTTTTACATCCCGATTAAGTTCTGCCCCCGGACGAAGCCGCACAAAAGGTCCAACCACAACGCCCTCGTCAAGGCGTGCCCCCTCTATATGGCTAAAGGGTTTTATTTCCACCCCGTCGGCTACCTGAACCCCCGGGCCAAAGACAGTATTTTGCCCGACAATCACATCTTGCCCCAACCGGGTGTCATAACTAAAATACACACTTGCAGGATCGGACAGAGTAACCCCCGCCTCCATCATACGTTGCCGCATTCTGGTCTGGAATATTTCTTCTGCCGCCGCTAAATCAACACGGCTATCCACGCCAATAACCTCATCTTCATCAGCCTCGATTGCGCTACAGGCAAACCCGTCCGCACACGCCATAGCCACAAGGTCGGTTAGATAATATTCCCCTTTTGCATTATTATTATCAATCAGCGGAACCGCTTTGTTCAAAAAATCACTTTCAACGGCCATCACGCCGGCATTACAAAAGTTGATTTTTCTTTGCTCAAGGCTGGCATCCTTATGTTCAACAATTTCTTGCAAAGCTCCGTGTTCATCAACCATCAAGCGGCCATAGGCATGTTCAAGGCTTGGCACAAAGCCCATGACGCAAACTTTATCACCGCTCTCAATCTTTGCGGCCATCGCCTTTAATGAAGCTGCCGTCATTAAGGGCGAATCTGCATTGAGTATCAATACCGTGCCCTTAAACCCTTTTAAGCCATCAAGGGCCTGCGCCACCGCATCTCCGGTGCCGCGCGGGGGCGATTGGATGGCCACACTGATATCCGGCGCAAACTGTTTTGCACAATCGGCGACAATTTCGGCCTGATTTCCCACGACAATATTCATCACTTCAGGCGACAATGATTGCGCAACTTTAATCACATGCCCCACCAAAGGAAGATTAGCGATCTCGTGAAGTACTTTGGATTTTGCCGACTTCATGCGTGTGCCATGACCCGCCGCCAGAATGATCACCGCAACGGCTCCGCGCAATGAGGGTGTTTCTTGATTATTTCGTGTGTTCATGATCTCTGGTCTATATTCGTTTTATAATGATGAAATTACCTTATAAGGGATTCATTCCATAAGACATTAGTAATAATCAATTTGTTTAAAAAGCTTTCCCAATGTCCTCACCAGAAATGTCCTCACCACAAAACCCTAAACCTAATAAGCGGCCCGCAACGCCCGCCGCGCCCGATTGCCTTGATCACCTTCCCAAACAGGGGGGGCCCGCCCCTCAATACCGACAAGGGGTAATTTTTGATCTAGATGGTACCCTTATCGATACAGCAGAAGATTTAGCGGCTTCCATGAATTATGTGCTCGTCAATCAAGGGTACGCACCGATACCCCACCAAGATGTGCGCCATCTTGTTGGCTTTGGGGCAAAAGCGATGCTTTCGGCAGGGTTTCAAAAAAGCTGTGGCTACACCCCGACACCGGATGAGCTCACAGCGCTTGCAACGGACTTTGTGGATTATTACCATCATCATATAGCCGATTTTTCCAAACCCTTCCCCCATACGCTTGAGGCGTTAGAGCAATTGGCAAAGAACGGGATTGTGCTGGGCGTATGCACCAATAAAGATGAAACTCTGGCGCGCACTTTGTTGTCGGCTTTAAAGATGACTGATTATTTCGCCGCCATTGTCGGAGGCAACACAGCAGGCATCGCCAAACCAGATCCAGCTCCCGTGCATTTATGCCTGCAACAGATGGGCCTGAGAATGGATCAACCATCAAGCTTTACTGCCAAAGATAAAGAAGACAAAACCAAAAAATACAAAGCCATATTTATTGGCGACAGCGATACAGATATCAAAGCAGCGGTGGCCTCTAAACTCGATTGTTTAATTGCGGATTTTGGCTATGGCCCTTTAGATGAAATTGAGCAGGCCCACAGTGTTTTTTCATCTTACAAACAAGCACCCGATATTATTCTTGAAATGCTGAGAGCCTAAAAATGGCCTGCTCAAATCCAGGCCATGTCTTCATATATAAATTGAAGTTTTATTCGTGTAATGAATGTTAAATTCGAAACACTTTTAAAGCTAAAGCATTCCAATACCACCATTAGCATTACACGCTGTTTACGGGCAACTAAACAGGTAGCTAGTTGCCCCGCCAATCAGGAAACTAACCAGCCGCCATATCAGCATTGACTTCTTGAGCAAGGTGACGACGTGGCATGCCGTTAACCATATCACTGCGAACATCCGTACGGGCTGATCGCATTGTGGATACGAAACCTTCTTTTCGCGTTTCCACGGTCACTTCAAACCCCTGCTTACGCCAATATTCCTGAATCTTTACCGCTAGTCGCGATGCACCATCATTTGAGCAAAATTCTGTCATGATAATCCTCTTCAAGTCTGCACTGTAGAACATTATTAGTTATTCTAATTAATTCAAGGCGAAATTATGGACATATTAGAAAATCATATAAAAAAATTGCTAATCCGTTGATTTTACTGCAATGCAGCATGCATAATTATATTTTATTTATATCATTTATAAGATAAACTTATATTATAAAGCAAAAAAACCTCTAATAGGCATAGGAAAAACGACGAAATGGATGCCAGACAATTATTTCCCCAACCTAATCGTTCCCCCGAAGGAAGTCCCGCAAACGAAGCCACATCCATTGGCGAGCGTATTAAGACCGCCCGCAAAAATCTGGACCTTAATCAGGCAGATCTGGCAAAAAGGCTTAATGTTAGCCAACCAACCGTTGCCAACTGGGAAAGCGGCATCCATGATCCCCGCCGTTTGGTGCAAGCTAAAATCGCCGACGCCCTTTCGGTTCCACTAAGCTGGCTCTCCCAAGGGGCCCGCTCCCCCGTAGAAAGTGATAAACATCCAGCCGCTGGTTATTTAAGACGTATACTGCATCATGTTCCCATCATTAGTTATAAAAATGCTGAGCGCATTATCAATGAAAAGGATGTAGACCCCCATGAGTGGGCAGAAGATTATATCCCCGTAACCTATAGCGGTGCACGATTATTTGCAGTCTTCGTTTCTGATGACGCCGTAAATCTTGCGTTCCCACCGGACACATTGGTGGTTATTGATTATACTGACAAAAACCCGGTCGAAGAAAGTTTTTGCCTAGCTATTGTGGATGGCGAATGTGTTTTACGGCGATGGCGCGCAAACCCCGCACGTCTAGAACCATTTTCTAACAACCCCCATCACGAGACTTTGTATATTGCCGGTAATAAACATATTATTGGATCCGTACGCGTATCAATTCGTTTCCACTAATATTAGACACAACAATTCTCGTTAAATCAGAAACACCTTTAAATCATTGTAGGAATTGTAATGCCCAGCAATCATGTCCTCTATGCCGCGCCTCTATCCTATTTCAGTGGTAAAGCCCGTTCATATTTACATTATAAACAAGTGGGGTTTGAAGAACGCTTTGCTGATCGCAACGTCTATCAAGACATAATATTACCGCGCATTGGCTATCCGGTTATGCCCGTGACCATTTTAGATAATGACCAAGCCATACAAGACACGAGCGAGCTTATTGATTATTTTGAAAACACGTCTCACTCGCCCAGCGCCACACCACCCACACCAAAACAAGCCTTTGTCTCTGCATTGCTGGAACTTTATGGGGATGAATGGCTGGTGATCCCTGCCATGCATTACCGCTGGGTTTACAACAAAGATTTTGCGTTAAGCGAATTTGGAAAAGTAACCGCGCCGCACGCCCCTAAAGCGGAACAATTAAAAGCGGCAGAAAAATCATCAGCGATGTTTCAGGCCGTCGTCCCGATGCTTGGCGCAACACCGCAAATGGCTCCCGCTATTGAAAAATCATATATCAATTTTTTGCATGAGTTTAACACCCATCTTGAACACCATGATTTCCTTTTAGGGGGCAAGCCATGCACCGGAGATTTCGGCCTTGTGGGGCCGCTTTATGCACATCTTTATCGTGACCCTTTTTCAGGCGATTTAATGAAAAAGGAAGCCCCGTTAGTGGCAAAGTGGGTCGAACGGATGATTGCCATACCTTTTAATGTTGAAGGTGATTATCTAGCTAATGATGAAATTCCGCCTACTCTATATCCACTATTGAAGCGCCAGATGAGCGAACAAGGGCCTTGTTTGCTAGATTTGGTGGAAAAGCTGGCCGATTTTAAAACCACTAATAAAGATCAGGCAATTCCGCGGACAATTGGCATGCATGATTTTACGGTGGAGGGAGAAACCGGCAAACGAATTATTATTCCTTATACCCAATGGATGCTACAACGCGCCCTCACCCCTTTATCGAAACTTGATGATAAAGACCGCACCAAGATTGATAATCTATTAAATGACATAAACGGCCAAACCCTTAAAGGGCTAACAATAAAAGCCCCTGTCACACGCGAAAATCACAAGTTGATATGGGCCTAAAATTATGGTCCACTGCATCACTCATTCATCAACCTGAATAAAGTTTTGTTTTACGTTAAATGGCAGCAGGAGGTAACATGGCACAAACAACGCAACCCCTTCCAAAATGGTTTTTGATTGTCGCAAGCCTCGCCTTGATATGGAATTTGATGGGCGGTTGGGCTTTCTTTTATGAAATCAATCTCTCCCCTGAAGCCATTGCAACACTACCGCAAAACCAACAAGGTTTTTACGAAGATAAATCTATTTGGCATAATGTGCTGTTTGCCATCAGCGTCCTGACCGGCATTGTTGGGTCATTCCTTCTGATCATGCGCAAAAAAATAGTGATACCCATTTTCACGATCTCTTTGGTGACAATTCTCTTACACGATATTTATTCATTCATCATTCGTGGATTTTACAAAGTCGCCTTGCCCTCCCAATATGGCATGCCTGCTCTGGTGTTAATCATTGCTTTATTTCTTTTGTGGTTTTCACGTTGGAGCCACAAAAAAGGCTGGCTCAAAAATTGAGCTAATAAGGGGCTTGCCTAGGATTTGGGGTGATTAACCGGATAGAGTTCAAACACCGGGATCGCATCTTCTGCATCGCAATTCCTTAGGCCCATAAAATCAACGGGTCATTTTTAGCAGAAAACACCTTAAATGTTGAAAAGTTCATGCTGTTTTTTACAAAAATTACGCACTTTACACTAGCGCCAATATGCGAAGCGGGGTTTTATGTTTGAATCGTTTAATTTATAAATTACCCCGTTGAAAGAGCATATGCGCAAGCAAATCGCCGCCATATCCATGATCATGAAGTCCGTCGGCAATAAAGCCGATTGTGCGCGTGATAAAAATCGAGGTCTACGGCCGCTTTCAGACAATTCAGGAACCCCCAACAAAAGACTCACCAAGGTTTTATTAACCTCGACCTCTTTGGTCAGCAATTTTATTGCCGCCACTTTTGCGATCGGGGCTTTTAACAATGCCTACGCTCAAGACGCAGAGGCCGCAAAAGGGGTTAGCGTCACAGACCCAATGCTCATCGGTATTGCTGGCCTGACCGGCATTACTTTTGCCACTATTTTATGGGCCATGAGGATGTGGCTTGCCTCCAAGACCATTTCATCGGACTGGTCCCAAAGTCTTGCCCACATGGAAGCCCAGCTTGAAAAATCCGATGCGGTCCTAGCCGCCCACCCCGGTCTGGTGTTGGTTTGGGAAGACGATTTTAATGCCTTGGAAAATGGTTGGGGTACCCCCAAAATTTTGGGTGGCCCCGCAGCGCTAGCATCTCTTTTATCTTTTTCCGCCAATTTTGATAAATCCAACAAAAATAGTGAGGGCACGCCCCACACCCCTGTTGGACAATTATTGGAAAGTCTTGGCGATCTGCATGTGGAAGACGACACTGACGAGCCAAAATCATTACGCGAAAAGCTTCATGATTTACGCGCCCACGGACTGTCTTTTTCCGGCGCCGTTGTGACATTAGAAGGGCGTGCCATCGAAGCCGATGGCCGGGTGGCCGGAAGTCAGGTTGGGTTATGGCTCACCGACCCAGCCGCACGCATGGCTGAAGATGATGGCATGCTCGGCAAAGTCCGTGAACGGGCAATTGATTTACACGGTGCTTTGTCTTTCCTTGAAAGAACATCTATTCCCACTTGGCGCCGAGACGCCAATTTAAAATTAACCTGGGTTAATCGCGCTTTTTGCGAAGCCGTTGAAAGCCATTCCCCTGCGGAAGTTTTAAGAAAACAAATCGAGCTTGACCCAGCTGCCAAGAAAATTGCCGAAGAAGCCAGCGAAACCTTAAAGAAAGCCGTCGGCCAGATTGTTATTAACATCAATGGTGAACGCAAAGTTTTACAAATCGTCGAAACACCCATGCATTCTTCGAGCGGTGCCTCCATTGGCGGTGTTGCCTTGGATTATACAGAGCTGGATCGCGCGAAAAAAGATCTAACAGAACATGTAGAAGCAAACCGGCGGATTCTTGACGAAATTCCCTCAGCCGTTGCATTGTTTGGTGTGGATCAAACGCTTGCCTATTATAATCAGGCCTTCCAACAATTATGGTCACTAGAAGACGCTGATTTAGCAGGACGCCCCACCCATGGGGAAATTCTGGACGATCTCGATCACAGCGGTAAGCTGCAAGAACGGGGGCAAGACTATAATGAATGGAAAGCTGAACAGCTTGCTTTATATACTGGTGAATTAGCCGCGCCCGGCAGCGAGAGAGACGGAAGTGCGCCAACAGAATTATGGAATTTGCCCGATGGCCGCACCATCAAAGTATCACGCGAGCGTCACACAATGGGCGGCGTTCTCCTGATTTTTGAAGATGTCACAGAAAACCTAAAACTCGAGACCAAATATAACACGCAAATTAAAGTTCAACATTCCACCCTTAACAATCTTTCAGAAGGTGTGGCTGTATTTTCAAGTGACGGCATTTTAAGACTTTATAACGAAGCGTTTCGTGAGCTTTGGCGTCTTGGCAAAGATTTTGTTGAGGCTAATCCGCATATTGATAAAGTTACGCACACCATGTCCCATCTTCTGCATGAAGAAGATGGAATTCTACAAGAGATAAAACACCGCGTTACCTCCATGACGGCAGAAGGTCGAAAGCCACTGCGTAATGAAGAAATCAATCTACGCGACGGGCGCAGTTTTTCATGCAGCACCGAACCTTTGCCGGACGGGGCAAGTCTTGTACATTTTCTGGATATCACAGACTCGCGCGAACGCGAGAAGGAACTGCGCGAGCGTAACGACATTCTTGAAGCCGTTGGCAATATGAAATCAAAATTTGCTGACCATGTTTCTCACCAGTTACGTACACCCCTTGCGACGATTGTGGGCTTTTCTGAAATGTTGGAAAGCCAGATGTTTGGTGTTTTGAATGAACGGCAAAAAGATTACATCTCCGATGTTCTAACGGCCTCCTATCATTTACGCGACCTTATTGACGATGTGATTGATTTAACGACTATTGATGCGGGCCAAATGTCACTCGAAATCAGTGATGTGGATATTCGCAATCTTGTTGAAAGCGCCGCAACCTATGCGGCCTTAAAGGCTGAGGACACACAAGTCTCTCTAAAGATTGACTGCCCAAAAGACATTGGTGTCATTCAGGCCGACGAACAAAGATTAAAGCAGGTCCTGTTTAATTTACTATCAAACGCTTTTGCCTATACCGGCTCTGGCGGGCAAGTGGTTATTGGCGCTGATCGAACCGCGGATATGGCAAGATTGTGGGTATCGGATACAGGACGCGGGGTTTCCCCCGAAGATCAAGCCAAAGCGTTCGACGCGTTTGAAAGCCGCGGCCCCAGTGCGGGCGTTGGCCTTGGTTTGGCATTGGTGGAACGCTTTATCAAACTTCATGGGGGTTGGGCGCGGCTGGAAAGTTCCGCCGGCGAAGGTACACGGGTGACTTGTCATCTGCCTATTTCACATGCCGCTCTTGGTGATGATCAATATTCCGGCAATACCGATATAGCTTCACCTTACACAGAGCAAATGCAAACGGATGACAACTCGGCAACACCGCAATCTCCAGACAATGGTATTACACCTAAAAGTCGGGCCGCAACTGAAGACCCAACCAGCGCCGTTTTGTCAAAAATAAATCCAAAGGCAAAAAAAAAACCCTCCGTTAAAAGGAAAAAACCGATAACAAAAAATAAA
>CALLPQ010000039.1 GCA_938015425.1 uncultured Parvularculaceae bacterium
GGTGGCAACCCCTTGGGCATTTGCATCGGCCCCGCCGCCGCGTGTAGGAGATTGGGCAAATCCGGCACGCACGGTCAATTGTGGCTGGCCCGTGCAGTTCGTTGCCAATAAGGCGCCCCCCGCAAAGTGGGGTCCAATCAGGGCATCAAAGCCGCTAAAGGCCCGATCAATTTCAACCATCATCTGGCGGCGCAAGCGATCAATATTGACATAATCAACCGCCGAGGTGAACCACGCTTGTCGCCACGTATTTGGCCACGCATTGGGCGCTTGCCACACCAATTCATCATCGCGATTATTCAAGGTTAAATCGGCAAAAGCCGCAGCTGATTCCACCAGAACAATTTGTATCAATGCACTAAAATCAATATCAGGAAAGGTAAACTCTTCTAACTGCACCCCGAGGGAGCGCATGGCCTCTAAGGCTGCACGGTCCACATCATCACCCGCTTCAAACCACGCGGGTACATAGCCCACTTTCATCTTCGTTAAATCTTGCGCCCCATCATACGCAAAACCGTAACGCGCCGTGGACGGATCATCTCTGTCATAACCATTAATGATCGACAGAATAATTGCATTATCCTCCACATGACGGCACATCGGGCCCGCTTTATCCAGCGACCAGCAAAGGGCCATAAGCCCCGCCCGTGATACGCGGCCAAAGGTCGGGCGCAACGCGGTAAGACCACATCGCTCCGAAGGAGACACAAGAGACCCCAATGTTTCCGTACCAATAGCAAAACTACATAAACCAGCCGCTGTGGCTGAAGCAGACCCCGCACTGGAGCCCGATGACCCTTCATCAATATTCCATGGATTGCGCGTAACACCATCAAACCAGATATCACCAAAAGCCAATGCACCAAGGCTGGTTTTGCCTAAAATCACCGCACCTGCTCTTTCAAGTTTTCTGACAATTTCCGCATCCGCTGTGGCAACACGGTCTTTAAAGGGGGCCGCCCCCCATGTTGTGCGGCCATTTTCAATATCGGCCAAATCTTTCAACGCATAAGGAATACCATGGAGAGGACCACGATTGCGCCCAGCGGTCATTTCCTCATCGGCCTTGCGGGCTTGTGCACGGGCAATTTCGGGCATGACGGTGATAAAACATTCCAGCTTCGGGGCAAATTTTTCTATCCGATCCAGATAGATATTTGTCAACTTTGTAGAGGTTAGCAGACCCGCATCAATCCAGCCTCGTTGCTGACCAACACTGGCAAAGGCAATATCTTCATCATTATCAGGCAAAGCCGTTTTCGTTTCGGTACGAGGGGTAAAAACATTCTTTTGTGATTTATAAGAGCGCCCTGCAACCCTTGGGTCGAACACCGACGCAGGAGCCAGAGTGTTGGGCATTTCGGTTGAAAGTTTGCGCAAACCCGCCAGACCTTCCAATCTCTGCTCGAGACCCGCCAACATCTCCTGACGTTCTTTAGGGGAATAAGTAAGTCCCATTAATTTCTCGGCTTCAGCAATTGTCCGGGCGGTAATTTGTTCCCCAATCTCGTTAATATCCCCTATTCCATTGAGATCTCCGGCATCACCAGAGCCATTCGGTGTTTTCGGCGCACACCCGGCGACGCTTCCCGCCCCGACAACAAAACCACCAAGGGCTGCCCCTCTTAAGATATCCCGCCTATTGGCATTTTTTTGGGTGCCATTCTTTCGGGATTGTGGTTTTTCGTTGGTTTTTTTTACGTCCAATCGTGTATTTGCCGTGCCTTTATTCATGTTCTTGCCCTTCTTGATGTGGTAATTCATATATAACACTCAATCACAAACCAGTCTGGCAAATAAAACTTGCTTTGGCAAAGAGAGAGCTAAGCTAAGATGGCAAATTCCGATAGAATCAACGATGCCAAACGCAGTTTTAATAAAGACGATTTTCAAAAGAATAATCAGATGGATAAAGACCCCAATAACGATGCAGCAGAAAGCAATCTTCCCGTTGATCACATTCAAGATGATATCATCGATGATGATCTATCTCTTCCAACGTCGGGCCAAATCCAAGCAACACCATTATCAATAGGGCAACATAAATCGGACTATTCACAAGACCATCAAGACCATGAGGATATTGATATATCACCAGAGCAGTTAATGCCGTTTGTGGACATTAACCTCACCAAAATCTGCGAGAATTTTGATTATTATAATAATGTCCTCGCCCCTAATGCGATGATCGCCCCCGTTGTAAAGTGTGACGGCTATGGGCTTGGCGCCGACCCGATTGCTCAGGCCTTGGTAGAAAGAGAAGGCTGCCGCGCTTTCTTTGTTGCCAATGCCTATGAAGGACGGGATTTGCGAATAGGGTTTTTAAATAGTTTCCCTATAGAACTTGCCAGCGCCATAAAGATTTACATTCTTAACGGACCAGCCGTTGGCACCTTGCCTTTATTCGAAAAATATCACCTAACCCCCGTCTTGAATACCAAACAGCAAATTCATAACTGGATTGGCGGATATCCGGAGCAAGAGGCCATTTTACAGATTGATACGGGCATGAACCGTTTGGGTCTGCCCCTCTCCCATCTCGGTGCTATCAAAGATTTACCCGGCTTAAATGTCTCGGTGATCATGAGCCATCTCGCCTGTGCTGGCAGTCATGATATAGAAGAAAATGCGCATCTGAATGCCAAACAACGCTCGCAATTTCTAAGTGCTGCGGTTGAATTTCCCCAAGCCAAACTCAGCCTGTCTTCATCAGGCGGTGCCATGATCCATGAAAGCTATCATTATTCGATGATCCGCCTCGGCGTGTCATTATACGGTATCGGAGCTGCTGGTAATCATCCCCCAGGGCTTTCTCAAGTGGCTCGTCTTTGCGCCCCAATTTTGCAAATACGCGAAATCCGCAAAGGCGAAAGTGTGGGATATGACGCAACATGGCGGGCTTCTCGCACTTCCAAGATAGCCACAATAGCCATTGGTTATGGTGACGGTTATCCAAGGTGCCTATCCAACAAAGGCAGCGCCATAGTACAAGATCGCACGTGCCCGATTATTGGCCGTATCTCTATGGATTTAATAACCCTCGATATCACTGATGCGGGCTATGATATTGCTGAAGGAGATATTGTCGAATTATTTGGACCAAATCTTCCCATCGTTGATGTTGCCAAAACCGCCGATACAATCGGATATGAACTTCTAACCGCCTTAGGGCCCCGCATCATCCGACGTTATAGGGATTAAATGATAGGAATTTTGTTTAGATTATAAATCTTCACAAAAGCAACCGATTTGCTTTTGCCTCTATACGAACACCGCATATAACTTTAGAATGTAGAAGAACAGGGTTTAACAATATTCAGTCAGACTTTCACTTTAACCAATAAGCTGACCCTCAAGCCTCAATAGATAACGGATAAAAGCTTTATGATTTTTAACTCAATAAATATTTTCGCCATCATCGGACGAATATTTATTAATTTCCTACGCACTGTGGGGAACGTTTCAATCTTTGCCGTTAATAGTGTTTTGAGCATTTTCTCGCCCCCCTTTTATGGTCGTGCGATTTTATCTTCTCTCTACCAAATAGGTTTTACCTCACTGCCCGTCATTGGTCTGACCGCCATTTTTACGGGTGCTGCTTTGGCCTTGAACATTTATGACGGCTCCATCCGCTTTAACGCCGAGGCTTTTCTACCCCAGATCCTAGGGGTTTCCATCACACGGGAACTCGGCCCCGTTATGGCGGCTTTAATGTTAGCTGGGCGCAGCGCCTCCGCCATGGCAGCAGAAATTGGTACCATGCGCGTTACCGAACAAATCGACGCTATGTCCACCCTTAAAGTAAAACCTTTTAACTATCTGATTGCCCCGCGCATTATAGCTGGCGTAATTGCAATGCCTTTATTGGTTTTAATTGCTGATATTATCGGGATTTACGGGGGATGGCTGGTAGCGGTTTATGGTCTTGATTTTTCTGGCACTATATTCATCCGCAATCTGTCGGATTTTCTGGTGATGCGTGATATTACCAGCGGGCTGATTAAAGCGGGCGTGTTTGGATTTATCATCTCGTTAATGGGATGTTATTACGGGTTCCACAGTGGCGGCGGGGCCCGCGGTGTGGGGGATGCAACACGCACCGCCGTGGTCGCGGCGGCAGTGCTTATCCTTGCCTCAAACTATTTAATGACGTCCCTTCTGGTTAAGGTGTAATCATGGAAAATTCTAAAATATCAATCCGTGATGTCTCAAAATCATTCGGCACCAAGAAGGTTTTACAAAAATTATCCCTTGAAGTTCCAGAAGGTAAATCCTTTGTTATTCTTGGGCCTTCAGGGGTTGGGAAATCCATTTTGCTAAAAACCATGCTGGGTATTGTAACCCCGGAGCAAGGGGTCATTGAGATAGACGGCGTTAACATTTTATCCTCGCGCAAAACCCGCATTGATAAAACCAACCAGATCGGCATGTTATTTCAAGGGGCCGCATTGTTTGATAGCTTCAAAGTCTGGGAAAACATTGCATTCCGGCTTATCCAAGGAGAAGGTCAAAGCCGAAAACAAGCCCGTATTCGCGCTGATGAATGCCTAGCACAAGTAGGACTAACCCCCGATGTGGCTAATGCATATCCTTCAGAAATTTCTGGCGGCATGCAAAAACGTGTTGGCCTGGCGCGGGCTATCGCCGCAAAACCGAAAATTTTGTTTTTTGACGAGCCTACAACAGGCCTTGACCCGATTATGGCTGATATTATCAATACACTGATTAAAGAGCAGGTAAGCGCCTTGGGAGCTACCGCCATTTCCATCACTCACGATATGGCCTCCGCCAAGAAAATCGGTGATAGGTTGGCTATGCTACATCAAGGTCAAATTATCTGGCAGGGCAGCGCCGATGAAATTGATCACTCCGGCAATGGGATTGTAGATCAATTTATTAATGGCCGCGCCGAAGGGCCATTAGTTTTAACATCTTAATGAATTTTTGAAAATTCTTTTAAGCCGCGCGTTGCAGTTTTAAAACATCCCAAGCATTATTCAGTGCAGATATTAATTTTTGCATATGTTCATCCGTATGAAATGGTGACGGGGTAAACCTCAACCGTTCAGACCCTTTGGGAACAGTGGGGTAGTTTATCGGCTGCACATAAAGATTATGTTTATTCAATAAAAAATCGGACACCGCTTTACATTGCACCGGATCCCCCACCCATAAAGGAACAATATGGCTGGGGGATGACATAACCGGCAATCCCTCCTTCACCATCAAAGCTTTCAATGTGGCTGCACGCTCTTGGTGTTGCTGGCGTAAATGATCCGCCTCCATTAAATGGCGGACACTCGCCAATGCCCCCGCAACCAACACAGGGGATAAAGCCGTCGTAAAAATAAACCCTGACGCATAAGAGCGGATTGCATCTACAAAAGCGGAGCTGGCCGCAACATAACCGCCCATCACCCCAATGGCTTTACCCAAAGTGCCTTCAATTACATCAATCCTGTCACTAACACCATCACGTTGGGATACCCCGCCACCATTTTTACCATAGAGGCCAACCCCGTGGACTTCATCAAGATAGGTGAAAGCGTTATATTTTTGTGCCAGATCACAAATCTCTTTTATCGGCGCAATGTCCCCATCCATGGAATAAACAGATTCAAAGGCAATAACCTTGGGTCTATCTGCAGGAATTTCCTTTAACAAATCTTCCAGATGTTCCAGATCATTATGACGCCATATCAGTTTAGAACAACGCCCACCCCGAATGCCTTCAATCATCGAGGCATGATTTAATTCATCAGAAAGGATAATACAATCGGGCAGAATTCTAGCAATCGTAGATAATGTGGCTTCGTTCGACACATAACCAGACGTAAACAACAAGGCGGCTTCCTTACCGTGTAGGTTCGCCAAGGCCTCTTCTAATAAAACATGGTAATGGGTCGTTCCGGCGATGTTACGCGTGCCCCCCGCACCTGCCCCAACCCGGTCAGCCGCTTTAATCATCGCATCGGTAACAATATCGCTTTGCCCCATGCCCAAATAGTCATTAGAGCACCAAACCGTGATTTCCCGCGGGCCATCTTCACCATGATAAAGGGCAGTAGGAAAGGATTCGCGAATACGCTCGATATCAGCAAATACGCGATAACGCCCCTCCGTTTTAACAGCGGTAACGGCAGTTTCAAATGCACGTTCGTAATCAACCATAACTAACCCTAACTTTCTTTTATTCTCGATAAACCATTCAAGACGGTCTATCAATTCAAACCAGAGCAAATCACAGCTATTTCACCATTATTTTTAACACAATCAGGATATTAAGAGAGTATACGCGTTCTTAACCATAAGTTATTGATAACAGTTCTTAAAAACAGATTTTTAGAAGGGAAAATTATCCCTCGAATCAACTTTCCCTATTTTAACATTCACCATCCCAAGACCAATGGTAACACCAGTTAGAAACAACAAAATACAAGGTTAGCGCCTCTGTTGCTTTCAGGACCAATTTAAGGGTCAATATAAGTGACTTTTTATGGCTTTCTCTTATTTGCCTGCTTGACATAGGGGCGGTTTTTTCTATTGTCCGCTACTTACGCGCCACCCTTTGGTAATGCGCTCATATCTTAATGTGGAGACTTCCCATGGCGAAGCCAACAACCGTAAAAATACGCCTTAATTCAACCGCTGGCACAGGTTTCTTTTACGTAACCAAAAAGAACACCCGCACCATGACGGAGAAACTGGTTCTACGTAAATATGATCCGGTTGCCCGCAAACATGTTGAGTTTAAAGAAGGCAAAATTAAATAGGCTGACACAATCAAGTGAACTTTTGCCAGCTAAATTTTGCTACTCTAAAACAGCTCATTATTATTAAGTTTCATTAACAAGTTTATAGAACTGCATTGCCAGTTCAATTTCTTGCGCGACGGCTTCCATCCGCTGTAGACTTTCTGCATCCACCCCCCATTGGCTACTTTGATAGTCCTCATCAACACGGCCTGCATCAATTATTGCCTCTTTATCTTGGAACCCGGCACCGACGCAAAGACCTAAAATAGCAGAGCCCGTTAATTCGGTAATACGGCGCACACAAAGCATTTCAGCATCATTATAATTGCTAATAATCCTAGCCCCTTGATCTAACGTCCTGCTAGGTTGTTCGACATTTAAGACCGTATTGGTCACATTAAAAGACAAGCCATAATAACCCTTAACCCGTCTTAAAAAAGGATCCCACGCATTAGCTTCCATTTCTACTAATGTCTCTGGCGAGGCTGCCCGGTAACATAATAAATCCGACCGTAGAAACCGGTTTACCTCCCCTTCCCACGCTTGTCTCATTTCTTCATTAATTTCCAATATAGTTGATTGCATTCGCATCATTGGCATAGTGAGAAAATCAATATGGGTTTCTTGCGCATCCCATTCTTTTTGAATGGCCTTCGCCAAGGCGATAGAGTGAGCCCCTAACACCAAACCGGACTTGGTTTTTGCCGGGCGTCCATCAAGCAGGATTTGATAGAGCTTATTCTCCTGCTTTATACTGACGACCTTGTAAAACCTTTTTGGCAAAGAGGATGTCTTTGGGGCGGGGTTCTTTGTAGGGTGAGACATAGAAGGCGGTTGTGACATATACCTTAACTTTGATCTTAACTTTATCCGTAATATGAATGGAAAATAATTTCTTTTACGAGAAGCTTTTATGAACCTTAAATGTTCTCTGGCCACTCGGTTTCCACATCAAGGTCAAACCCGAAAAATTTCCATGTTTTATACATATGACTTTGTAAAGGAGCAATAAAAGTCATGCCCTGACCGCTAACCGGATGGGCAAAACTCATCGCACGACAATGCAAATGCAATTTTTGCGAAATGCCTTCAATACGGGCGTCCACTCCGCCATATTTTCCATCCCCCACAACCGGAACACCAATCGCCGCGCAATGCACCCGCAATTGATGCGTGCGTCCAGTGCGCGGCCTTAAGGCAATAAACCCGACGCCGGCGCCGGCATCATCCATGGTCTGAAAGTCGGAAACGGCCTTCTTCGCCTCTTCGCCTTTTGCTGGCACAACCTTTTCAAACCCGACCCCATCGTGGATCAACATTTTTTTTGCCACAGGCATATCAATCGTGCCTTCACGCGGGCGGGGCACCCCCGCAGTCAGCGCCCAATATGTTTTTTCAACGCGATGTTTTTGAAATGCTTCCCCCAAGCGGGCCGCCGCTTTGCGGGTTTTTGCCAACACTAAAACCCCGCCAGTATCCCTATCTAACCGATGTACAAGACGCGGACGTTCTCCTTCATCATCAAACGCTTCCAGCATGCCATCAATATGAACGGTTGTGCCCGTGCCGCCCTGCACCGCTAAACCATGGGGTTTATTAAGCACCATAATCGCCGCATCTTCATAGATGATAGTATTTTTTATAAACTTTTTATTCTCCGCCCGCTCATGCTTTGACAATTGCGGTTGGTTTTTATCGGCTTTTAAAGGAACATCAATAGGCGGTATACGAATATCTTGTCCGGAAACCAGCCGTGTACTTGCCTTTACGCGCCCACCATCAACACGGACCTGTCCCTTACGTATGAATTTTTCCAACATTCCGTGGCGCACTTGCGGGAAATGCACTTTGAACCAACGATCAAGGCGCATACCCTCCTCGTCATCATTGGTTGTTTTGATTTGTACACCGCTCATAAACTTACTTACCTGAAAGAAAAAGACCCAAAAGAAACCGCCCCAAATAAACCCCGCCGGTTAAAGCCGCGAGAGATAAAAAGACCGACCCCGCAATATAGATTAGCGCCCCCGACCATTCTCCGCGTTCTATCATCATAAAAGCATCAAGGGAAAAAGTGGAAAATGTGGTAAAACTACCCAACACCCCAACAGTCAATAAAAGACGTAGGTTTAAATTGTCAGAAAATCTTTCGAGTAGGACAATAAACAAAAACCCCATTATCAAAGAACCAAGAACATTCACAAGCATTGTTGCATAAGGAAATGTTGACGCTGCCCGCGCTTGTATCAACAGGCTTACGCCGTAACGCATAACACTGCCAATAGCGCCGCCTCCCGCCACAGCCAACCACATATATAGGGTTTGAATATTCATCATACAACAACCCCTACAACTGAAAGCCGTAAATGGCAATAAAGGCTTGAGTTAACCCCCTACCCAACCCGCTTAAAAAGATGAACGATTATGGAAATAATGACTTAGGTTACTTTTAGGTCATCTACTCATTCTTGCGCCGATCATTCCACCAGCTCATGCGTTTTTCTATTTCACGCTCATGGCCCGTTTGTCGTGGTTTATAAAACTGTGTTCGCTCTAAATCTGGCGGAAAATAGTTTAATCCCGCATAACCATCATCCAAATCATGGTCATAAATATACCCTTTGGAATATCCTTGCGACTCCATTAATTTTGTAGGGGCATTCATAGCATGTGCAGGTGGAGCCAAAGAGCCTGTTTGTTTGGCCACTGCTTTCGCGTGTTTTAGCGCCACATGTGCGCGGTTCGACTTTGGAGCGGTTGCCAAATAACAAACCAGTTGGCCAATCGCTATTTCACCCTCAGGGCTGCCTAGATATTCATATGCATCTCTGGCGGCGATCGCCATGGGTAATGCGTGAGGATCGGCATTGCCAATATCTTCACTAGCCATAACCACCAACCGGCGCAAAATAAACCTTGGATCTTCCCCGCCCACAAGCATTCTAGCCGTCCAATACAAAGCCGCATCAACATCAGATCCGCGTACTGATTTTTGTAATGCACTTGCGAGGTTATAATGGCTCTCCTGCGCCTTATCATATATGGGAGGGCGTTTTTGAACAAACTCCCCAAGGCCCTCGGCATTTAAAACATTTTTTTCTGTAATATCTAACGCAAACAACTCCTCCACTAGATTTAGCAGAAACCGCCCATCTCCATCAGCCATAGCCATCAAAGCAGCGCGGGCACCCTTATCCAATGGCAGCGGCTGCCCCTTGAAATTTTCAGCGCGTTTAAGCAGTTTTTCCAAAGCCTGTGTTTCCAGGCGTTTCAAAATATAAACCTGAGCTCTGGAAAGCAAAGCCGGATTTAATTCGAAAGAAGGGTTTTGGGTGGTGGCGCCAATTAAAATGATCAGCCCACTTTCTAGATGGGGTAAGAAGCTATCTTGTTGCGATCGGTTAAACCTGTGGATTTCATCTACAAATAAAACGGTCGAAATGCCCGTTTGACGGCGGGCTGTGGCGCGATCAAATACTTTGCGTAACTCGGCCACACCTGAAAAAATGGCCGAGATTTCTTCAAAGGCGGGCGGATGATCTGAAGAGGCTTCGTTCACCAATAATCGCGCTAATGTGGTTTTACCAACGCCGGGTGGTCCCCATAAGATCATCGAGGTAAGGCGCTGGTTTTTAATAATACGGCCAATGGGACCATTATTTAAGATAAGATGGTCTTGACCCAAAACATCTTTAAGGGCTTTGGGCCTTAACCGGTCAGCCAATGGGCGCGGTATATCCTCCCCTAAAGAAGATGCCGAAAATAAATCATTGCTCACGCAAAAAACCAATCACGCTTATGGTTGCAATTCAGGAAAACCACATTGCCACCTTTATCGCCCTACCCGCCACGTCACAACGCGACTACCGATATCAATTTCGAGGACCCACCTCGTATCCTCTTTAATCAACCGCTCTAGATCTTTGGTAGACGATACAGGTTTTCCGTTAACCGATAGAATACGATATCCATTACGCAACCCCCGCCGCGCCGCAAAAGAATTACGGGCGACATTGGTAACAACAACCCCTGTTAAAAACGGATCAATATTCATCTCTTCATTTAATCGCGGAGATAGATTAGCGACACTGACATCATTAAGAGGGTGCCTGCCAGTAAGTTCTTTTTTATCCGCAGGCGGCGCTTCTGGCGGTAGGTCTAGTTTTGCTATAGCCTTATTTTCTTTACCGTCACGCACATAAACTATGTTTATTTTATCTTCTTCACTATTAATCCCTACACGATAGCGTAGGGTTTCGGCATCAAAAATATCTTTTCCATCAATTTCGGTAATGACATCACCCGCTTTTAGTCCGGCATTTGCTGCTGGCCCATTTTGCCAAATCTCTTCAATAATGGCGCCTGCCGGCCTATCGAGTTGCAATGCTTTTGAAAGGTCCGCCGTTACCGACCCTGTTGAAACACCAAGCCAAGGCCTTGATAAAACACCCCCGTTAATCGCCGATGATAAAACCTGTTGCACCAATTGACTTGGTATCGCAAAGCCAATTCCGTTCGATCCCCCCGAGCGAGAATAAATGGCTGTATTAATACCCACCAGACGTCCGTCAATATCAACCAAAGCTCCACCAGAATTACCCGGATTAATCGCGGCATCTGTTTGTATAAAGAATTGATAGTCACTAATTGAAACTGCCGTTCGGGCAAGAGCAGAGATTATACCGCTCGTCACTGTTTGCCCTACCCCGAATGGGTTACCAATCGCTAAAACCACATCGCCAACTTCTGCCGTATCGGAATTCGAAAACTCCAGAAACGGTAAACTTTCTTCGGCTTCAATTCGCAAGACAGCAACGTCCGTTTGAGGGTCAGTAAAAATTAAAGACGCCTCATACTCCCTACGATCATTCAATACGACTTTAATTTCGGTCATATTCTCGATCACATGATTATTGGTGATGACGACACCGTCAGGGCTAACGATGACGCCTGACCCAAGGGAGCTTTGCTCACGGGGGCCCGCCCGACCGAAAAACCGTTCAAAAATCGGGTCTACACTGCGGGGTTGCACTTCGCGGCGCGTATAAACATTTACAACTGCCGGGGCAACTTGCGCCACCACAGGCGAAAAAGACAGCCGCACCTGTTCCATACTGCTAGGGACAATACGATCCTCCCCAGTAATAATATCACCTTCTAGTGGCAATTCTGTTTCAACTTCTTGCTGATTTTCAAGGCTTGGTGATGTTTGAGAAGTTGTCTCATCATTTATCCGGGCACAGGCCTGAGGAATGATGGACATTAAAATACCAATACCAACGAATATTAATCCTTGAAAAAAAGGTTTTTGTTTCATCTTAAATTACCTTCACAGTATTTCATCATCACAATTATTAATTTCAGACTACGGACTTAATAATATGCGATCACATCAAATCTTCTATTCGCGCTAACTTGAATAAATTGTCTTATAAATATATTTACCGTCATTATAAAATATTCTTCTTATCTCGTAGTTTAGCAAGTCCCCTACAACAAATCAAAACTTTAAAAATCCAGAAATTATAACCTTATGCTTAACATAGATGTATCTATAAAATATTTCCCTTTTAAAGGGTAAGGGTATAAGGGTAAGGGTAAGGGTAAGGTTTCTAATCCCTTAAGCAGCTTAGGTTCAAATATTTCAATATGGTTTTAATCCTCATTAAAAAAGCCACCCTCTCTTACAAGAGGATGGCCATATTTTAGAAATCATAATTTTGGAAACCATTTCATTATTTAAAACAATAACAAGAACAGTTTCTAAGAGCCTCAGTCAAAAACCGTTAAACCCGTTCAGCAGGTTGTAAATCAGACATTCATTACAACACTTTCATACGGCTTCGGCTCTATACCCCAAAAGCTGAGAGCCTGAGGTGTAACGAGTTGGGGCAAACTAACGTCTGA
>CALLPQ010000040.1 GCA_938015425.1 uncultured Parvularculaceae bacterium
ATCAGGTGCAAATGCGTAAATTGCCGATCGCCCAGCCATTCAGGATAAATAGCAGGCAACACACAGCTATGCCCATTTCCAGCCGCCTTCTTATCAGAGCCAAAAGCCACAATTTACGGGTCATTTCTCCCAAGGTCGATGGGAGTCGTCTCGCGTGGCCGTTCAATAGCCTCTCGCAAGGTCATGACGGGCGGAGAAATGTTTTGGGCACTCGCTCGCAGCAACCGATACGATCTGGGCATCGGGTTAGACTTTCATAAATAGATCAATGATTTAACGCTTTCTACGTCATTCAAAAATTAACGGCACAAATCCCCTAACTGCAAGCGCTTCTCAATATGCTTTAGGTCATTAACTTAAAGTGACACAGCCAAAATCCCAAATCCCAAATCCCAAATCCCAAAATCATAACCACGTAAAGATAATTACAACCCTTAATATTTCCCTATTCTGAGATTTATTAACGAAATTTCATATTTTGACTGATAGCCTTCTGTAAATAACGTGAAATAGGCATCTATGGATAATACAATTAAAAATCCTCTAGGTCGGCAGATTTTTATCGGGCTCGGCATTATTGCGATCTTTATTTTTATGGTTGCAGGCTGGCTGGCTTTTACTTTGTCTATAGACTATGTCGAAGGGCAGGTTGTGGACAATGAAGAAAAGTTTATGTCGGCGCGAGGAGAAAATTCCAGAGAGCCATTTTACGCGATTGAAAACGTCCACGATGAAGCCGCCGAATATTTCCAAAATGTTTTATTAGGCCTCGACGACAATCAAACTGATGAGATATTCTCGGCTTTTTTTGACCTCAAAGTAGATGGCACCTATCGCACTGAAAGTGAGCACTTTTCAGGGAAAACAATTGCAGGGCATCGTTATTTTGGTATTTCAGGGTTTCTAGCGCCAGGGGAAATGACTCCCATGCGCAAACGGGCCGCCGTTGCAGCCATTAAAACCCTTGCCGGTGTTGGAGCATCTCATACACAAAACATCAGTAGTTTATCTTTTATCAGTGAGTTTAATGACTTAATTATATTTGCCCCCGAGCGTAACGATAAACTTGGTTATTACCGCGATACAGCGCCAGCAGATTTTAATCTATGGGATAAACCATGGCTGCAAGCCGCATTGTTTCAAAATAATCCCAAAGGTGAAATACGATGCACCGGCCCCGTGCAAGCTTTATGGGACAGCAAAGGCGAGCTTGTGGTTGCTGGCTGTTCATCACCATTCGATACAAGACTAGAAGGTGTTTCCGCCGTATGGAATTGCACCATGGAATTAAATCGTGAATTAGCAACAGTAGTAGCAGTCGGCGAAAATGAGAGATATGAAAGTTTCATTATTGATGATGACGCTAAATTAATCGCATCAACAAAATTAGGGATTGCGGCAAAGGCCACCACGGGCATCTTAACACAAGAAGCCGATCGCCTCCATATAGAACAAATAAGCCAAGAAATGGGCAACCTTACCTCCCGAATGGGCGCTTACGCATCCTTGGACGGAGAGCACATCATACGGTTTTACCGTTTCGGTAATCCTGATTGGGCCCTCGTAGATGTCATTGATAAAAAATCCATACTCGCTGATGTTATGCGTGCGCCCTTGATGCTTACATTTCTACTTTTTACTGCACTAGCAGTGCAAATTGCAATTGTCGGTTTTCTTGGCCGGAGCCGGATCACTCAACCCCTCGCTGAACTCGCACAATCTTTTGGCCCCTCCGATGACAGACAAAACCATACGATTGATCAAAAACTTCTCGATCGGAATGACGAAATAGGATTTCTTGCCCATAGTTTGAACGAGGCGCGGGCAAATTATAATACATTGATAGAAGAGCTCGAAGACCGAGTTGAAAAGCGCACCAGCGAATATTTAAAAGTGAGCCAGGCTAAAACCGAATTTCTTGCGAACATGAGTCACGAAATTCGTACACCCATGAATGGCGTATTAGGAATAGCCGAACTCTTAAAAGAAACCCAGTTGACGGACCGTCAAGCGACGTTTGCGAACACAATTTATGATTCAGGCAATGCTTTATTGACAATCATCAATGATATTCTTGACTTTTCTAAAATTGAATCCGGGAAACTGGAACTTGATCCTGCGCCATTTAATTTAGAGGCAATCGTTGAAGATGTAGCAACCTTAATGGGGGTCTCCGCCCGCGAAAAGGGCCTCGAAATAATGGTGCGTACCGCCCCTGAATTGCCTGCAACATTAATTGGTGACGCCGGCCGCATTAGACAAATTCTCATCAATTTGATTGGTAACGCTGTAAAATTCACGCACGCGGGATCTGTTCTTATTGATGTATCGGGAAGCGAAAATGACGGAACGGCATCCCTCATGTTCAAAATAATCGACACTGGTATCGGAATTCGGGCAGATAAACTTGATCGTATATTCGATATGTTTACTCAGGCTGAAGGCGCAACCACCCGTAAATTTGGCGGCACTGGCCTTGGCCTGTCTATCAGCAAAAGTCTTGTTGAAGCCATGAATGGAAAAATCGACGTAAAGTCAATTTACGGAAAAGGATCTGAATTTAACATTTCTATGGCTCTACCTTATGCCTCTGTGGAAAAATCAACTTCACCTGTTAATCCAATCCCCGTGGGTAGTGATGGTGTAATGATTGTGGATGATAACTTGTTCAGCCGCGAAACTTTAGAGGAAAAAATTACGTCTTGGGGATATCAAGCGATTGTAGCAGAATCAGGTGTTAAAGCTTTAACCCTATTACGATCTGATGATATCTTACCCATCAGTACCGTGATCATTGATTATGATATGCCCGGGATGAACGGGGTTGAACTGGCCGAACACATCAAATCAGACCCGGCTTTACAAGCATATACTATTATTGTCTTGACCACAGACGATAATCCGGAAATCTTAGATCGTCTAAAAAAATTGGGCGTTTCAGAACTCATCACCAAGCCAGCGCGATCCACCCTGTTACGCCGCGCTCTTCATGAGGTAACCTTAGACAAAAATATTATCGACTTAGCTGCTCTCGCAAAAAATGGGCAAGATGATAAAGCCGATCAACCCACCTTAAATACGGCAACACATCAGTATAAAATTCTTGTGGCTGAAGACAATCAGGTGAACCGGATGGTTATTGAAAACATGATTGATACTTCCACCTATGAACTGACCTTTGCAGAAGACGGCAAAGCCGCCTTCGACTTATATCGCGAGCGGGATTTTGATGCTATTTTAATGGATGTTTCCATGCCCGTGATGGACGGCATTGAAGCAACGAAAGCAATTCGTTCGTTCGAAAATTCCAAAAACCACGCCCCCACCCCGATTATCGCACTGACTGCCCACGCAATGAGCTCTGATCGGGAACGTCTTCTAGCCTGCGGTATGGATGAATATGTGACAAAGCCCGTCAAAAAACAGGTCATAGACGATGTTCTCAAAAAATGGACAATGTCACCAACAGGTAAAACCCGCCTAAACTAGAGAATATTATTTATTCACTATAAGGATTGTTGGGTGTAAGAGTATTAAAAAGAAAAATCAAAAAGATATAATTTCCCCCCATATCAAGTGGCGATATAATTCCTTAAGGCTGCCGCCTCTTGCTCGGTTTCATCAATTTTTCCCTTCACAATATCACCAATGGAGATAACCCCGACAATTTCTTTATCTTCCATAACCGGCATATGACGTATGCGCCGCGTTGTCATGGTTTGCAAAATATCATCAATACTATCTTGACAGGCGCAATGATAAGGGTTTGCAGTCATGCAACTATCTACAGACGAGGATAGGGTCGTTGATCCGTTTTTACCAAGCTGTCGCACTATATCGCGTTCTGACAAAATACCGGTAATCGCCCCCCCATTATCAACCACCAG
>CALLPQ010000041.1 GCA_938015425.1 uncultured Parvularculaceae bacterium
AAACTGATTAAGCCCGATTTCAATTGTATTGATGTGGGGTGCCATATTGGCTCGATGTTAAAACGTTTCCACACTTTGGCCCCCAATGGTCAACATAAGGCGGTGGAGCCAACCCCTTCAAAAGCGGCGTGGCTTAAACAAGGCTTTCCTCAAGCTGAAATTATTGAATGTGCTTTGGCAGAAGAAGCCGGAGAGGCGACATTCTATGAAGATATAGATCGTCCGGGCTATAGTAGTTTATTGGACAAAAATAAAGAGACCTCAAACAAGCGCGAATATAAAGTCGAGATTAAAACCCTTGATGATATTACCAAGGATGCCCCTAAAATATCGTTGATTAAAATTGATGTTGAAGGGGCTGAATTGCGTGTCCTTAAAGGGGGTAAGGCAACAATAGAAAAAAACAAGCCTATTTTGATTTTCGAATGCGGGCTAGTGGCCCTTGAAGAAGATCAAGGTTTTTCAGGGGATGAATTGTTTGACTATGTGACGAATGTTTTAAACTATGATGTTTATGCGGCGATTGATTATCTGTTTGATCGTGCGCCTTTAGAGTTAAACGAATTTAGACGCTATCGCACCTATCCCTTTACGGCGTTAAATTTCCTTGCCTTGCCCCGCTAGTTTTATCACTCGTAAGCCTGCTAATCCCATCCTGATAATTCGCGGGTGATGATGGCCGATAACATATCAATAGCCTCCGGTTCATCATTGATACACGGAACAGCGGTAAAATTCACCCCGCCTGCTTCGACGAAGCTATTTTTCGCCTCAATGCCGATTTCTTCAAGGGTTTCTATGCAATCGGAAACAAATCCGGGGGTGATGACCGCAACATTCTTGACGCCTTTGGTGGCCATCTCGATTAAAGTTTCCTCCGTAGCCGGACCAAGCCATTTTTCAGGACCAAATTTTGATTGAAAAGTTAAGGGGGCAACTTCCTCACTCCATCCCATATGTTCCCGCAAAAGCCGTGCGGTTTTAGCGCAATGGCAATGATAGGGATCACCATTTTTAAAATAGCGCTCGGGTAAGCCGTGAAAAGATAAGACAATGCGTTCGGGTGTGAAATCCAGACTGTTTAAATGACGACTTGTAACTTCGGCAAGGGCTTCGATGTAGGCAGGGTGGTCATGAAAGGCTGGCACTGTACGAAGGGCTGGCTGCCAAGGCATATGCATTAAAGTGCGAAAGGTCTCATCGTTCACGGTGCCGGTGGTTGTGGCTGAATATTGCGGATATAAAGGTAGCATTAAAATGCGTGTACATCCTTTTTTGGTAAGGGCATGTATGGTTTCTTTTATGGACGGCACGCCATAACGCATGGCCCAGTCAACCATCACCAGCTCCTCATCCAAGCCTAATTGCTCGCGTACTTTTTCCGATTGCATGCGGGTATAATATCGAAGCGGGGACTCGTCACTTTCTTTGCGCCAGATTTTAGCATAGGCACGGCCTGTCTTTGCGGGCCGCGTGTTTAAAATAATCCCGTACAATAATGGCAACCAAAAAGCGCGGGGATAATCCACCACACGTTTATCTGATAAAAACTCGGCTAGATATCGCCGGACAGATTTTGCGTCTGTCCCTTCTGGTGTACCGAGATTGACGAGAATAATACCAATTCGCGGATTTGGTATTGGGGGGTGGGTTTTGGGCAGTTGAATGGGTGTGTTCATGGTCAATTTCTGATCAAGATGAATGGTGGCGCATGGCGATAAACAAGGGCCAATGATGCCCCTTACGGGTTTGGCTTAATGGAATTGTACTCAAGGTTTTACAGTGCTTTAAATAAAACAAGCATAATTAAAAACAAGCCTCAATCAAACAGGATTGAGTGGCAAATAGTCACAAGAGATTAAAACCCTAAACTCTCATCTGGTTGCTTCTTTTAAGCGATAGAGCCAGAGCTGTGTGAATATGCGTAACGAAAATCTGATTTATAGCTTGCTGAAGGTGTTTTAGGCTCTTTAATTGAGGATTAAAACCAGAATTAAAAATTTGCTTTAAAATATCCCGAAAATTTTCTTGCGATTGCGTTTTTTCAAAATCTGCTCTGTGTGCTCTGCCCCGTGCAGGGTGTAATTGATTTCATGACGCAAAACCCTAAAATCGGTCTCACGTAATGATGCGAGTAATGTTTGTCTTGGGTCTGTGGTGCCGTCGTAATTGTGTTGTCCCTGATGTGCCGGTTGATCGCCATAGGTAACGCCATGTGATGTGGCACCAGACGCGTTTTTGGTCTTATAGCTTTTGGACCGCTTTTTTGCTTTTTTGCCATAACGCGCTTCGTCTTGGCTTAATTTATAGGTTAAAGCTGCAAATGCGCGTTCGGCGGGGGCTTCATATTCGGTGGGGATAAATTGATCGTCGGCTGTGCGCCATTCGCGCCGGTGAGGCACATTAATATTTTGAATGCCGTTACCGGTAAGGTTTTTTGAAGTTTGTTCTTCAAAACCGGACCAGATTTGTTTTAATCGATCTGACATAAAAAGCTCCTAAAGATATTAAGCATTTGGCTTTTGTTTTAGCATTTCAAGGCCGCCATTACGGGTAATCACAGCAACATCAACTGGTCCGCCAACAGTTTCCACCGCATGCATGACTTTTTGTTGAAACGAATTAAGATTGATAAGGGATGCTGCGGTCTCGCCCAGCTCCTTTTTGGGAAGCACCCCAACAGCGCGATAAATAGGACGTGTATGGACAGCTTCTTGATAGCTATCAATAGATCCAAAAAACTCCCGAATGGCAAACCCTAGATTGTTGCGACTATAATCATCAAACATGGCTTGTCGGTCTGCATCACTTAAATTGGGGATACGGCGAATAATATCGGCTGAAACACGCATGGATAAATCAAGGGTTTCACCATACATAAACCGCATCAGATAAGGGTCCATGCCTGTTAAAAAGGTGCGGATCATACGGTCTTGGGCAAAGGTTTGCACAACGGGCCCGGCATCCGCGCTCATATCATTCCCGCGGTCTTGTTTACGTTTTAAAATTCCCAAGACAACGCTAGAAGTTAGGAAAGATCGCATAGAGGGGAATTGCCCGCGCGAGCCAAAGCCAGCGACCACAATCCCTGTATAATTTTCAAAAAATGCATCACGGGTTGCCGCAAAAACGCAAATATCGCGCAATTTATTTTTTGTGTCTTCACTGGTTGCAAGGATTGAATGTTCGGCTTTTAAAGCCGTCAGTAGGCTGTCGACTAATTGATCGATTTCCCCGTTATAGCGGCGGCGTACTTGTTGATCCATACCCTTTGGAAAACACGGTAAATCCCCGCGCGGTGTCCCGTCTGGATATTGTAAATAACTGTTGTGAAGCTCGCGCACCACAAATTCGAATATTGCCGATAAATGCTCATTCAAACGGGCTTCATTTTCTCGTTTGAAGTGGGCCACTTGTTCATCAAAATCTTCGGCCACCAATGTTAAAACAACAGCAATGGTTTTATAAAATTCCGTATCTTGATGATCGGCTGGAAATAAATCGGGGTTGCCCGATAAAAATTCCATAAAGTCGGTGCCATAGGCCTCAACGGTGTCAAGGGTGCGTCCGGCCATTTGATCACGATAAAGAGAAATCACGGTCTCCCATGGAGTGGACATGATTTCCGCATTATTATAAATCATCACGCCCACGGGCGCGCCTTCCACAAGGGGGAATAATTTGTCTTCAGATTGATAGGTTTTCAAGAACCCCGGACCGGAAATGGTAACGGCACTGTCGGATGCCATGGCGACGGTTTTGCGATTCATCAATACGACTTCAGATGTCATTAGCCCCTCATTTCATCTTACTTGATCAGACTTGCACTTTGTTTTGCCTGTTGGCTTGGCATTTAATTGCTGCCCAATCACTTAATCTAGGCACCCACAGTTAAGCTTTAATATTAACCCTATGCTAGCGCTAAAATCCCCAGTTGCAAATATTCTGGTTCACCGTGACGATGGGTTACCTATGATTGCCGTAAAATGCGGTAAATAAGAGACGCTGTTCTGTTTTTATTTTGTGATTACTTTGCGGATTAGCCCTCTATTTAGGAGGCTTTATATTACTCACTAAAGCCGTAGGCTTCTCCCATCATTTTGATATCATTGAGTTTTTCCGTAAAAGGCTGCCAATCGTCTCCTGTTGCGATGGCAGCCCATAAATCTTCTACCTCGTCAATAAGCATGGTGCATGGGGTTTTTTGGCCAAAATAGGGATGGTCAAGGCGGTTTGGTGCAATCGGCTCAAACGGCTCTAATGACTGCTTTATGGGTAAAAACGCGTCGTTACCATATATGGCGGCAAGGGGGCTATGGGTTTGGCGGGTTTTGCTGGCGTGGCCCCCATACCAGTCAAACATGAATTGCTCGAAGGGGACATTGTGTGCAGCCATAAATTGTAGCAGAGGCATGGCTATCTTATGAGAGGTTTCCCCGCTTATGGTTTCCCCGTCTTTGGTTTCGGTCTGTTTCAAGCCCAAGCGCCGAAGAAAGTTGTTTTCCAGGGCTTGATTAAAGAGCGCGGGGAAATGTTGCAGCAGTTGGGTCAGCTTTTCCGGATCACTTAAAAGCGTAAGGGTACCCCCCAATTGGGCAAGGTTCCACCCCGCGGCTTCACCTTGGCGTCCATAGGCGTAAAGCCCTGTTTGGTCAAAATAAGCGGCGGTGAAATTAGGGTCCGGCGTGGGAATAAATCGCCAAGGCCCATAATCAAAACTCTCCCCTGTAATGTTCATATTATCGGTATTTAAAACCCCGTGGACAAACCCTGCGGCCATCCATTGGGCTGCAAGGTCGGCTGTATTACGGATCACACGCTCAAAAAAGCCGTAAACCCTGTCTTCCCCTTCAAGGGGGGTAAGATCTGGAAAATAATATTTTATACAATAGTCTAAAAGCTGATCCAACGCGGCGGTGTTGCGTTCATGGGCTAAGCGTTGAAACATGCCGAAACGGATATGAGAATGGGAAAGCCGGACCATCACACAGCTGCGGGCGGGGGAGGGTTCATCAGAGCGATATAGCTCTTCTCCGGTTTCTATAATGCTAAGGGTTTTCGAGGTGTTGACCCCGAGGGCTTCAAGCATTTCAGTGGCCAATATCTCTCTAAAACCGCCCTTTAGGGTTAGCCGCCCATCCCCGGATCTGGAATAGGGTGTTTGGCCAGATCCCTTGGTTCCTAAATCAAGGAGGCGGCCTTTATTATCTTTGACCTGAGCGTATAAAAACCCCCGCCCATCACCAATATCAGGGTTATAATGGCGAAATTGATGGCCGTGATATCGTATGGCTAGAGGGTTTGGTAAATTATCTGGTAATGGATTAAAACCTTTGAAAAATGATACCCATTCCGCATCCGAAATATTATTAAGTCCGATAGATGTAGCCGCTTTTTGGTTACGATAGCGGATAATGGCTTTAGGAAAATCTGCGGGTTCTACCGGATCATAAAAGGGTGCGCCTTTTGGGGCTGATGCATCCTTATAATCAGGTGTTTCCCTTGCTAATTCAAGAATTCGTGGGGCAGGACAATAATCTGAGGAGAGAGTTTTGACCATGAATATTACCCTAATTGCGTGTTTGTGATTGGACATGATGTGGTAATAAAAGCAAGATTTAAAAACATGATATATCGATATTAATGCTTCTGGAAGGGTGGTTCAGGACTGGCTATAAGCGTTTATTTGCACCTTATGATAGTGTAAGCTGTGATAATTATGTCATAAATGTTATGATTGGTATTGAACCTTTAATTGATTGGACCCGACTGATTAAAGTCAATGTCACTTGAGAGAAATGATCAAAAAGAGAAATGATCACTAAGCGATATGGTAAAAGAGATAAGAGACGACTAAAATTCAAAAGACGATTTAAGCGTGATAGAACAAAGAAGAGTTCGGGTTTGTTGAAAGGATAAACATATGACGGAGACTATAATGGCTAAAAACATTACCGCGAAACAAGCAACACGGAAGTTCGCCAAGCAGGGTGTTTTTGCGGCTTTGGCAGTCTTGGCATTATCGGCTTGTGCCTCCACAACCCCCTATCAGCAAGCTCAAGGACGTGGCAACGGTTATTCCGAACAGAAGCTGGAGCGCGACAAGTTTCGCATTGTCTTTAGCGGAAACACCTTAACTGATAGAGTGACCGTTGAAAATTATGTGCTTTATCGTGCGGCCGAGGTGACGGTGCAAAGCGGTAATGACTATTTTATCATGATTGAAGATACAACGGATGCAAGACGCTCTTTCCGCACTACAGGAACAAGCTTTGGTGGGTTTGGTGGCCGTGGTTTTGGACGGCGTGGTTTCTTCTATAATAGTGGATTTGGCGGCTTCGGCGGTTTTGGTGGCGGTTTTGGTTCAACGTCCGCCACGACCCGCGAGCGCACGGCCTATACTATTGGCGCGATTATTCAGGTTTATAAAGGCAGTAAACCCAATAATGAACCAACAGCATATGATGCGCGCTCTGTTATCGAAAGCCTAGGGCCGTCAGTACAAAGACCAGCATCGTAAAAATTATATGCGCACCGTAATATGTGCGTAACTCTATACCAAAAACAAAAGGCGGCCTATGGGGCCGCCTTTTATTTGTTCTTGAAGAGCCTTAACAAGATAGCTTAACTCGTTTCCCGGATTAGGCCCTTATAGAGTAAAATTACTTTGATTATCAAAAGTTCAGATTTTTAATTCAACATCCTTAATCTGGCACTTTTTTTAATCTAGCATGTGCTCACTACCAAAGCGGCGCATCGCAATGGCGATCATGACCAGAGAAGCCGCCATGGTGGTGGCCATGCCACCAAAATATTGTAGCAAAGGCACTTGCCCTTCTAATAGTAATTCTTTCAATACAAA
>CALLPQ010000042.1 GCA_938015425.1 uncultured Parvularculaceae bacterium
TTTTAACTTTTAACAGTATTTAATTTTTAACAGTAAGAGAATAGTTATTGTGTCTGACCTTCATATATCTTTTGAGTTTTTCCCCCCAAAAACCGACGCGATGCAGGAAAAATTATGGCAAACCGTGGAACGGCTTGCCCCTTATGAACCTGATTTTGTCTCTGTGACTTATGGGGCAGGCGGATCAACCCGTGAACGGACCCATGATACGGTGGCGCGACTTACCCATGATGCCAATTTCAAAACGGCGGCCCATTTAACTTGCGTTAATGCAACAAAAGAAGAAGTGAATGAGGTCTTGAGGGAGTATTGGGCATCAGGTGTACGCCATTTGGTGGCGTTACGCGGCGACCCCCCCGAAGGGATTGGCGAAAAATATGTTCCGTTTTCAGGGGGCTATGCAAATGCAGCGGAATTGGCAGCCGGGGCCCGCGCAATCGCGCCCTTTGAAATAAGCGTTGGGTGTTATCCTGAAAAACATCCCGAGTCAGCCAGTTTTGATGATGATTTCGATTTATTGAAAGCAAAAATCGATAATGGGGCAACGCGGGCTATCACCCAGTTTTTTTATGATAATGAGGTTTATTATCGTTATGTAGAGCGTGCGCAAAAAGCGGGGATTACAATCCCCATTGTGCCTGGAATTATGCCGATCACCAATTTTAAGGGATTAACGCGCATGGCTGGCATGTGTGGTACGCAAGTGCCGGAACGGCTAATTTCGTTGTTTAAAAACCTTGATGATGATGCGCAAACACGCCAATTGGTGGCGGCAACTGTTGCGGCGGAACAATGTCTTGATCTATCACAAAATGGCGTTGACCATTTTCATTTTTACACTTTAAACAGGGCTGATTTGGTTTGTGCTTTATGTCACATGCTGGGTGTTAAGAAAAACGATGTACGGACAGCGCCGTCCAATACGGAGAATTAAGACGAATGCAACCCACTTTTGTAAATATCGGTGAGCGTACTAATGTAACCGGTTCTGCTAAATTCCGTAAATTGATAAAAGAAGAGCGCTATGACGAGGCTCTTGCGGTTGCTCGCCAGCAAGTTGAAAATGGTGCGCAAATTGTTGATGTAAACATGGATGAAGGCATGCTTGATGGCATATATGCCATGCGTACCTTTTTACGATTGATCGCTAGTGAGCCCGATATTTGCCGTGTGCCGATTATGATTGATAGTTCTAAATGGGAAGTGATTGAGGAAGGGCTTAAAAACGTTCAAGGTAAAGCGGTGGTCAATTCCATTTCTATGAAAGAGGGGGTGGAGCCGTTTCTAGACGCTGCCAAGAAGATTATGCGTTATGGCGCCGCCACTGTGGTGATGGCGTTTGATGAGGTGGGGCAAGCGGATACGGCTGACAGGAAATTTGAAATATGCGAGCGTTCTTATAATTTATTGACCCAAGAAGTTGGTTTTCCGCCAGAAGACATTATCTTTGATCCGAATGTTTTTGCGGTTGCGACGGGCATTGAAGAGCATAATAATTATGCTGTGGATTTTATTGAAGCAACGGCGCGCATTAAAGCAAACCTTCCCCATGCAAAAGTTTCCGGCGGTGTTTCGAACATCTCCTTTTCCTTCCGCGGGAACGAGCCGGTGCGCGAGGCCATGCATTCGGTGTTTTTATACCATGCGATTAAAGCCGGTATGGATATGGGGATTGTTAACGCTGGGCAATTAGCGATTTATGATGAAATCCCGCTATCCTTACGTGATCCGGTGGAAGATGTGATTTTAAATCGTCGTTCTGACGCCACTGACCGATTGTTGGAAATTGCCGAACAATATCGCGGCGAAGCGGGTAAGGCGCGGGTTGAAGATTTAAGCTGGCGCGAAGAGGGCGTGGAAAAGCGCTTATCCCACGCTCTGGTTAAGGGCATTACGGATTATATTATTGATGATACGGAAGAAGCCAGATTAAAATTAGGGCGCCCATTACATGTGATTGAAGGCCCGTTAATGGACGGAATGAATGTTGTTGGTGATTTATTCGGGTCCGGTAAAATGTTTTTACCCCAAGTGGTGAAATCCGCACGGGTGATGAAGCAAGCCGTGGCGCATTTAACCCCGTTTATGGAAAAAGAGAAAGAAGAACAAGGGTTAGAGCAAGGGCTTGCCGCGGGTAAAATTTTGATGGCAACCGTGAAGGGCGATGTCCATGATATTGGTAAGAATATTGTCGGTATTGTTCTTCAGTGTAACAATTATGAAGTTATTGATCTTGGAGTGATGGTGCCGACGGCGACAATTTTAGCGGAAGCAAAAAAACATAATGTAGACATTATCGGGCTTTCGGGATTGATTACCCCAAGCCTTGATGAAATGCGCCATGTCGCGTCCGAAATGAAACGGGAAGGGTTTGATATTCCGTTATTGATTGGCGGGGCGACCACATCTATTGCCCACACAGCGGTAAAAATTGCGCCTAATTATGACAAGGGCGTTGTTTATGTTACCGATGCTAGCCGTGCGGTTGGGGTGGCTTCAAATCTGATTTCAGATGAGCACCGTGATACATATCTCGATGGAATTCGTGAAGAATATAGCAAAATCAAAACCAAATTTGACTCGGGAAGTAATAAAAGCCCGCGTGCTAAATTAAGTGACGCAAGAACAAACGCGGCCAAACTGGATTGGGAAAATTATACACCGCCCAAACCGCAATTTACGGGTGTACGGACATTTCGCGATTATGATTTGAAAACGCTGGCCCGCTATATTGACTGGACACCGTTTTTTGCCTCTTGGGAATTACATGGACGTTACCCGCAAATATTAGAGGATAAGGTGGTTGGTGAAGCCGCGCGGCCCTTATTTGAAGATGCACAAAAAATGCTGGCGCATATTCTGGATAATAATTTATTGACGGCCCATGGGGTGGTTGGTCTTTGGCCAGCCCACAGCGAGGGTGATGATATTATTATTTACAAAGATGAAAATAAATCCGAAGAACTCGCCAGATTGCATGGGTTGCGTCAACAAATGACGAAGCGCGGCGATAGTCCGAATTATTGTATAAGTGATTATGTGGCTCCGGCTTCGTCAGGGCTTGATGATTATGTGGGGGCTTTTGCGGTCACCGCTGGTATTGGTGAAGAGGCTTTGGCAAGAAGTTATGATGACGCCAATGATAATTATTCTTCCATCATGGCAAAGGCATTAGCCGATCGGTTGGCCGAAGCTTTTGCAGAACATATGCATGAACGCGTGCGCCAAGAATTTTGGGGCTATGAAAAAGGGGATGGCCTTAGCGTGGAAGCGATGATCGGCGAAAAATATCAAGGTATTCGCCCGGCACCTGGATATCCGGCCCAACCCGATCATACAGAAAAAGAAATATTGTTTGCATTACTGGATGCTGAAAAAAATGCTGATATGGGGCTAACTGAAAGTTTTGCGATGACGCCGCCTTCTTCCGTGAGCGGGGTATATTATTCACACCCTGAAAGCGTGTATTTTGGTGTGGGAAAAATTGAAAAAGATCAAGTTGTCGATTATGCAAACCGTAAAAATATGTCGATTGCAGAAGTTGAAAAATGGTTGCAATCAATTTTGAACTATGATCGCGGTTAAAAGGCTTATCAATAAGACGTATAATTACCCAAAATGATGCGTCGGTTTTGATGGTGCCTCATGCTTGTATAGGTCACTTTAGAGGGGCAGAATATCGTGCCCCAAATCCTAATATTGACAATAATTAACATTGATAATCATTTATTGGCCCCATTTCGGGCATAACAGAGGTAATGCGTATGTTAATTTTTACTTTTGACTGGTTTTTATGCCGTGTGTGTATTAGCAAATAGCTATGCCTGATGACCTGTTAGAAAAAACTGGCCCGGATTATCCGCTTACGACTTTGCAAGAAGACGGACAAAGTGGCCGTAATGGGGTTGCGACCCTCCAAAGGCTGAGCTTTTGGCAACGTATTCAGGCCAGTATTGAAGAAGCCCGAAAACGCACCTTAGGGGTGTTTTTGAAAGCTTTAGCCGAGCGTAAAGCGCGCCGCGACGAAACCTCATTTTCGATTGCTTTAATTGCACTCTCGGCAAAAATGGCGAAAGCAGACGGGGTTGTCACCGAAGACGAGATTATGGCCTTTCGTGATTTTTTCAGCTATCCGCCTGAACAGGAAAGCAAAGTCAAAATGTTGTATGGTCTGGCCCAAGAGGATGTGGCGGGGTATGATTTATATTTAAAGCAGGTGGCAAAGCTCTACCAAAATGAGTGCCCCGTTTTAGAAGATGTATTGGATTGCCTTTTTTATGTGGCAATGGCGGACGGTGTTGCCCACCCGCAAGAAATCATTTTTTTAGAAAAGGCCGCAGAAATTTTTGATATGAAACCCTCGGCGTTCCGGCGGTTAAAAGCCCTCCATATGGGCATTGGCAATGATGATCCTTATTTGGTGATGGGGGTTGAGGAAGACATTAGCGATATCGACCTAAAAAAGGCATTTCGCGACCTCGTAAAGCAAAACCACCCTGATGTCATGGTGGCGCGCGGCGTGCCGATTGATTTGATAAAAATTGCTGAAAGCCGTATGGCCTCTATTAATTCAGCATACGAAAAAATTATCGCTGAACGGTTGAATGTAGCACGTGTGAAATAAATAATTGACCTTTTGGAGAAGGGCGCTGATATTGTAATTTGTTGTGACGTAAATTTCTATAAGGTCCTTTTAGGAATAACGATTTAACCGGTTGGTTGTTTAAGAATAGCCCTGATAGAAATGCGGTTTTGTTAAGTGTGTTTTGATCAATAAAATTAATAAATGAGGAAAGGATAAAAAATGAAATCTTTAATGATAGGATTATTGGCGGGGGCAATGTGTGCCGGATCTATGTTCGTTGGTTCACCCGTGGATGCGCGGATGGATGACGCATTTCTAGAAGCGTGTGAAGCGTATGCAGATGAAAATGGTGTTGAAATTAATTGTTCTTGCCTTGATGCGGCAGCTGAAGAAGACCCTTCTTTGTATGAAGAGTTTGCAAAAGTTGCAACACCTGCTGATGCGCAAAATATGTCTGAAGCTGCAAAACAGGTTGTGGTGCAATGCGCGGCTGAATAGATTATTTCATCTTATGAATAATAAAAAACACCGCAAAGCGGTGTTTTTTTATGTCTGATTATTATGGCTTATCAGTGGCCCTAAAGCCCATATAAATCAACCGCCGTTAAGCCAAAAGATTTTTTAGGTGTATCATAATTGCCTTTTAAAAGCTCGAAATGAAGATGTATGGGGATGTTATAGCCGGCGGTTTTTCCCATTTCCCCAAGGGCAAAGCCGCGCGGTACGGCGGCACCAACAACAACCCCTTTGGTGAATCCCTCAAGGTGCGCATAACGGGTATAATAATCATTACCGTGATTAATCAGAACGGTAAAACCATAATCATTACGATATTCCGCTTCGATGATTTGCCCATCTGCTGCAGCAAAGATAGAACCGCCGGTTTTGCTATAATAGTCTACCCCCTTATGGCGGCGTCCTTTTCTGGGGCCAAACCCGGACGAGATACAGGCATCGCGCACGGGCATCATTGTCATTGGCACATTCCCCACTTTTTTCAATTTCTTATAGTTGATGATATGACCATCCCTATTAATGGCGGGGGCATTTGAAACTTTTGTGCCTTTGCATAAAGTTACAAAGGCAGCCAGATTATTGGTTTTTAAAACAGTTTCTTCTTTTGTAACGGGTGCTGGCGCAATGGTGCCCGGTTTTGCGGCGGCGGGTTTTCGGGGCCCGCTTGTCTTTTTAAAAGTGCCAAGCGTGGTTAGGGCCCGCAGGGCTGTTAAAGGGCCTTTCTTAGCTTTGGCCGGTGCTACCTCGTTATTGGTTTTTGTCTCGGCTTCATTATTATTAACTTCACTATCATCTGGCTCAAGGTTGGAACTAGGGCCGTCATTCGGGCTAACCTCAGTGGAGGGAAAATCGTTAAAGGCAATATTCCCTGCGATAATTTCATCTCTTGCCTCAAGGGCCTTGGTGATGCTATCGCGCGTGGCAATGACCACCTTGTCTGTTGTTTCAATGATAATAGGCGGCGCACGATAGGTTGCCCCCAAGGCCCAACCTATACCAATACAAACCACCGGATATGCAATTTTAAAAAGCCATCTCATCTTTACCCCCTATTTTTTATCAATATAGCATAAAATTATGGTGGAGATATAGGGCAATTAGAAGATGGGTAGGGAGAGAATTTGATGTCAGCACGCGAGCTTATGGTTTTGATAACGATGTGCACGATTTGGAGTTTCCATTTTGTTGTCATCAAGCTGGCTGTGGGTCAAATTCCACCTCTGTTTTATGCGGCCATCCGGATGAGCCTTGTTGGGTTATTATTATTGCCCTTTTTACGTTGGCGTGCGGGGCAGATGCGATATGTGTTGCTGGCTGGCCTTTGTTTCGGGGTTTTAAATTATGCTTTTTTATTTACCGGTATCGCCAACGCCACAGCCGCTTCCGCTGCTTTGGCGATTGAACTCTATGTGCCTTTTGCGACGATTTTGTCGGTAATTTTTTTAGGCGAAACCGTCGGTATTAAACGGATAACGGGGATTGCTTTTGCCTTTGTGGGGGTTGCGATCATTGCCTTGAGTAAGGGCGAGGCCACATTGGGTTTTGGGATCGGGTTGATTGCCTGCGGCGCTTTTTTTGAAGCGATTGGTGCTATCTTTGTCAAAAAGATAAAGGGGTTTAAACCGCATCAGCTTTTGGCGTGGTTTGCGCTGATTGGCGGGATTGTTTTGTGGGGTGTAACCCTCACACTAGAGCCGGGGGCTTATAAGGCGGTGACAGACAGTGATGTGGCAGACGGTGATAAAATGTTAGTGGTTGGGGCGGTCTTATATTCTGCTATTGGCGCTTCTATTATCGGACATACCAGCTATTATTGGTTGTTACAACGTTTGCCCTTGTCATTGGTGGCCCCTAGCGGGTTACTAACCACCTTGATGGCGGTGTTTTTTGCGGTAATTTTCTTACATGAGAAACTGACAATACCGATGATTGTGGGGGCATTCATGATTATTGTGGGGGTGGGGATTGTCATCTTGCGAAACAATAAGCGTGCGAAACAATAATAAAGTGCGAAACAATAAGAAAGTGTAGAATCTCATTCGGAAACCGTAAAATGCCTTCAATAGCGCGCGTTTTCGGTTAGGCTTCTGGAAGCAATAAAGGAATAAAATGGCTTTACAAATAATCTCCCATCCATCGCCAAATTATGATGCCCGTCCTGAAGCCCAGCCTATCGATATGGTGGTTTTGCATTATACGGGCATGAAAAGCGGGGCGGCGGCACTGGCGCGCCTTTGTGAGGAGACGGCAAAAGTGTCAGCGCATTATCTGATTGAAGAAGATGGAAAAATCTATCAGATGGTGGATGAGGAAAATCGCGCATGGCATGCGGGTCTTTCCAGCTGGGGAGGCAAGCACGGAGTGAATAGTCGCTCCATCGGTATTGAAATTGTCAATACGGGTCACGAATGGGGGTATACGGATTTTCTTGAACCACAAATTGACGCTGTTATTGCTTTGTTGACGGACATTAAAGCGCGTCGCGGGATTAAACCGTCAATGGTGTTGGGTCATAGTGATGTGGCGCCAGAGCGTAAAGAAGATCCCGGTGAGAAATTTCCGTGGGATCGGCTTGCAAGGCAAGGGTTGGCCGTTGGTACTTTTCAAGGGGGGTATGATGCGGCGGGGGATAATATGCTCAGCTATTTTGAAGCCATTCAGTCCCTAAAAGATATCGGTTATCACGTGCTTGATGCTTCGCAAGCGGGGGATGGGTCGATTATTGGCGGCCATAGTGCCAGCGTATTGGCGTTCCAGCGCCGGTTTTGCCCTGCCGCCCTTGGGCAAGGTCTAAGCCCGATGACCAAAGCCGCGATTGAATGGGCAAAGCGAAAAATGGTGTAAGAGCCTAAAACAAAAACCGCAAAACATCTTCAGCAGGTTCTAAAGGCGTAATGGGTTGGGTCGAACTGACGTCTGATCCACTAGCGTTTATATCTTATCTTGCTTTTTCGGTTAGGCTTTATCTCTTTTAAGTTAAGAGCCTGAGGCGTAACGGGTTGGGGCAAACTGACGTCTGATCCACTAGCGTTTATATCTTATCTCACTTTTTCGGTTAGGCTCTTAAAGGTTTGATCTATAAGCGGCTAAAACTTTACCCCTTGCTTGATCGATGGTCGCCTGTCATAAACCCTTGTCAGTCGGTTCGGTGATCGCGCTTATTGTTTTCAGTTGTGTTGGCAATAGGTGAGGAAAGTCCGGGCTCCATACGGAAACGGTGCCGGATAACGTCCGGCCAGAGATGATTATCTTAAATGACGATCATTATCTGAGGGAAAGCGCCGCAGAAAATATACCGCCTATTGAAAAGTGCTCCAGCAATGGTGACCTTAGTCAGTAGGCAAGGGTGAAAAGGTGCGGTAAGAGCGCACCGCGTGATTGGTAACAATCATGGCAGGGCAAGCCCCACCGGGAGCAAAACCGAATAGGGATAGCGTCTTCGTTTGACGAATTCGCCAATGAGGCAGTTTTCTGTAGGCTGAGCTATCCGGGTTGGTTGCATGAGCGTCATTGTAAAATGAACGCCCAGATGAATGATGACCGGAAAATTGCAAAATTTTTCACAGAACCCGGCTTATGAACCGGCTGACATTATTATTTAAAACCCCTGAAAGGGCATATGTTCGGGGCGTTGTAGCCAATTATCTTTGGGGTAGTGGGTGTTTGCGTCAATAACATGTAGGGTAAAAGCGTGACGTGACTTTGGCGAGGTATTGGCCTTGGACATATGGGGAAAAAGCCCGCCAAAGACAATTACGGTTCCTTTCGGGGCGGGAAGCGGAACGCACATATCTTCTTTATACGGCGTTTTATCCAATGTGATAGATTTTGTGGTGTTGCCTTCCCTGACAAACAAAGTGCGCAATGGCCCGTCTTTATGGCCACCGGGAATGCCCCACAAGCATCCGTTTTCGGTGGTGGCGTCTTCCAGGGCCACCCAAAACGCAAGACATGAATTTGGTTCACTGCGAATAAAGGTTGCGTCTTGGTGGCAGATAACCTCGCCGCCAATTTTGGGTTGTTTGAAAATATACATGCTTTGCGCCAATAAAGGGTCGCTAACCCCAAGCCCTTTGGCGATTGTATGAAAGGCGGCTTGGCGGGAGAATTGGTTGAAGTGCGGATCTTGGTCATGCATAGCATGGCCAACCTTGTTAATCGCTTGTTCAAAAGGGCGGTTTAACTTCCCGTCTTCATCCAAGGCGCCATCTTCATAGAAAAACCGAGTTTGATGGCCAGAGGATAGAAAATAATCCTCTTGGCTATGGGTCTGGTTCGTGGTTGAAAAAATGGTTTGATGTTCTTGGGGGTCGAATGAATCCACCATCTGGTCCATATGGGCGCGCAAGCCATCACAGGCAGATGGAGGAACCAGCCCTTCCAATAGCAAAACACCGTCTTGATCAAAAGCCGTTTGCATCGCGGGGGTGAGCTGGGTGAAATTTTCAGCCTGAAACCTATCTACCATATTCATGCGCCATTTTATGTCTCGTATCTATTATCGATTTTGCGGGTTCATCATATCTTAAAATATAAGAAAGTCAGCTTTTATTGGGTTGCTTTGATGATTACATTTGACGATTGCATTTGATGTTTGAATTTGTGAGGTCTGGTTTTGTGTGTGGTTTTGAGGGGCCGCCGCCCGCCTTTTGCGCTTTACCCGCGAGGGTAAAACGGCTTATTGAGTTTGCATGAATGATATTACAAAAACCGATCATGCAAAAAACCAAATAACCCATAACGGGGTGGAATATTGTCTCATGCCCGTGCCTGATCATGAAGGATGGGTTGATCAGTCATGGTCAAAAATGCCCGGTTTTGTGGGGGAGGTCGTGGCCGATAAAAGCCATATTGATGGGTTTGGTCATGTGAATAATATGGTTTATCCAAACTGGGCGATGGAGGCTGCTTGGCAACATTCTGACCGGTTGGGTTTTCCGTTTGAAAAGTTTAACGAGCTGGGTGTGGGCTTCGTCATCCACCGCCATGAGTTTGATTATAAAGCACCGGTGCTGGAAGGGCAGCGCATTCAAATCGCCACATGGGTGGATGAAAATGATGGCCGTATGAAATTGATCCGTGCTTATGAGATACGGTTTGCCGATACGGGTAGACTTGTTTTTAAAGGCAAGACTTTGTTTATTTGCGTCGATATGAAAACAGGCCGCCCCGCTCGTATGCCGCCCCTATTTGCACAAACCTATCAAACTGCGCTAGAGAGTTCTCGATAAAACGCTAAAATTTTTACACTTTGAATAAGGATGATGATCATGCCCTCTTTTGATGTTGTTTCAGAAGTCGAACTTGCGGAAGCAGAAAACGCTATCGCGAATGTGATGCGGGAGATTTCTACGCGGTATGATTTTAAAGGATCGAATTCCAAAGTTGAATTTAAAGAAAGCGTCATTACGATCCATGCGGATGATGATATGAAGTTACGACAAATTCATGAAATTCTACAAGGGCAAATGCAAAAGCGCGGTATTGAGGCGGGCTCGCTTGACTATCAAAAAATTGAACAAGCCGCTGGTCAATCTGTCCGGCAGAATGTTTTGTTAAAGCAAGGCATTGAAAAAGAGTTGGGCAAGAAAATCACCAAAGCTATCAAAGGCGAGAAATTGAAAGTGCAAGTGGCCATTCAAGGTGATGAGCTTCGGGTGACGGGTAAAAAGCGCGATGATTTACAAGAGGTGATTGCGTTTGTTAAGGGCATGGGGTTGGAGCAACCCTTGCAATATAAAAACTTTAGGGATTAATGCCAGTAGTCGTCACATTTTTTTATTAAGAGCGCCCAACTTAACTGAACGATCCAGTCAAGCGTTATTGTAATGGTAACAAGAAGCCTGTGGACAGACGTGTGCTTCTGGTACGTCTTTTTTCATTGCAGGAAAGACTTACATCGAAATACTTGCCGCCTTTTCGTTCCATTCGTATGTTTTTTGTTGCCGCAACAATTTCGTTGGTTGGTAGATGAGTAATCTTATTGCCGGATATGCCGAGCTTGAGAATATTGAGGGAGCTATAACTTTCGTTAAGTCTTGAATATTCGTACTCAGAGGAATATTCTTCAATAGGAATGTAGGCCAGACAATATCCTTCTTTGGTTTTGAAATTACGCTGTCGCCTTTCGGTTAATGCAGAGAAAAATTCATTCCATGGTTTACATTCCGCACTTTCACTTGGCATGTATTGAGCTCGATATTTTTGACCTTGTATGAGCGGGATTTCTCTCTTTCGGGACGATGTATTTTCAAATTCCATAAAAGAAAAACCCCGATTAAGCTTGTCTATAAAACAACCGGAATAATAACATTGGTTATCTACATAGCCTTTAACCTTGACGGGCTTATGATCCAAAGGTTCATATTGGGCCTCGCAGTAGGCAAAAATTTCTTCCGCAATATCAGGATAAGGCACCCCGCTTAGGGCTGTATAAGCATCGCGTTGCTTTTTTGTGAGTATGGTCGACCCGTCGGTTGCATTGTGAGGGGGCATTAAGGGAAGCTGCTTTGAGCGTGCAGATTTTTGTACGCTTGTGCCGTTTGACGCACCCGACAAAGGGGATGAAGATAAAAGATCAGTTTTGAAATATAAAAAGCCTCCCGTCATGGCGGCGGCCAATAGGCCCGATAGCGTAATAAATCCGGCAACGGTGCTTAGTTTCATGGTGATATGCCCCTATCAATATTATCCTCTCACCTAGAATAGTATGAATATGAAACTCTAATAAAATATTATGATTTTGCTTTAACAATATCTTAACGCTGCCTTGTGGCTGTGATCTTGATGCTATCTGGATTGGGAGTTTTTCTGATGGTCTGTCTGGTGTTTTGGGGTATTGCTTAGGGTGTGGGTTTCGTGCGAAAACAGGGTTTCAATATTAAGGATGAACTCATGGCGGATATGGAAAAGGCGATATTAGAGATTGTTAAAAGTCATGCGGTTGGACTTGTGGGGGATGTCACCCGCGATACTCTGATTGCGGATTTGGGGATTGATAGTTTTTCGGTGGTGGAAATCATCTATGAAATTGAAGAGAAGCTGAACGTAGAAGTGCCGTTTAACGCCAATGAAAATCCGTTTGGCGACATGAACAAAGTTGGTGATCTTCTTGATGCCCTTGATGGGTTGATCAAGACGAAATAGATTTTCGTACGCGCCGTATGTATCTATAAATGACTGCCTCTATAAAAGATTGTCGATAAAATGGCAGATAAGGGCGATGCAGAGTTTGCCTGTAAGAATAACGGATAAGATATATGAGCCGACGCGTTGTTGTTACCGGAATGGGGATTTATTCTCCTCTTGGCACGAATATTAGTGATTTGCGTGACAATCTTTTTAACGGCGTCAGTGCGATTAAACCGCAGACCTATGAATATCGCGATAGCGAGTTTTCTATAACGACCCCCGCCGCCGCGATTGAGGACAAAGATGATATTTTAAAAACGCTAGGGCGTGATGTGCAGCGGGGGGATTTGTATGCGCAATTCGCAGTGGCTGCGGCTGATCAGGCGATTAAAGATTCAGGTCTTGATTTTACCAAGGGTGCAAATAGCGATGCAAATAGTGCTTTAGGTAAACGCACCGCCACCATTATCGGTAGCGGGATTGGCGGGCAACACACATCTGACGTCACGCAATATAATATGTTGGTGAAGAAACGCCGGCCTCACCCTTTGTCCATTTTGCGGATTATTCCCAATGCGGCGGCCAGCCATGTTTCTATTCGCTATGGTTTGACGGGGCCGTCCTTTGCCATCGCCAGCGCTTGTGCCTCTGCCGCCCATTCTATTGGTATGTGTGCTGAGCTTATCCGCACGGGCATGGCTGATGTAGGCATTGCTGGCGCTGGTGAGAAAGTTTTGTCTTATGGTGCGCTAGAGGCGTGGAAAGCCATGCATATATTGGCTGATGAACAGTGCCGCCCTTTTGCAAAAGACCGTAATGGGCTGGTTATTGGTGAGGGCGCGGGCATTTTGGTATTGGAAGATTATGACCATGCGCGTGCGCGTGGTGCGTCAATCCATGGTGAGCTAATCGGGTTTGGCATGAACGCCGATGGAAATGATATGATCAATCCGTCCCTTGAAGGGGGTGTCGGGGCGATGGAAATGGCTTTGCGCGATGTGACCATAAAAGATGCATCAAAGCTTTATATTAATGCCCATGGTACGGGCACATTGCTGAATGACCCAACAGAGACAAAAGCGATTAAAACAGTATTTGATTATGAGGCAGAACGTTTAATCGTCTCGTCAACGAAAAGCATGCATGGGCATTTATTGGGGGCAGCAGGCGCAATCGAGGCGATTGCGTCAATTCTGGCTTTACAGAATAATATTGTGCCGCCAACGATTAACCTGCATCACCCCGACCCCGATTGTGACTTGAATTATGCGGCCCATGACGCGGTGGAACGCCCGCTTGATGTGGCATTATCCAATTCTTTTGCCTTTGGCGGGCAAAACGCGGTACTTGCTTTTGGTAAGGTTTAAATTTTAGGCAATTACAAACCTATCAACGCTTAATAAGCGTGAGATTGTTGGGGTTTATTTTTATGGGATGGTTTTTTACTGTGAATCCGTCTACGGATAAAGGCAAAGATGGCAATCATAACCACAAGCCCCATATAGCGCACAACATAAATGGCCATATCAGTTGTGAAGGCTTGGAACATACCGTTGACGGCCCCGCTGATGGAGCTGTCGGCGGCACCGCTTAACGCCATATCAATCAGGGGCCAGACGAGCCGGTCAATCAGCAAAGCCCAAAGAGCGATCGTGAATATCTTGCGTTTTTTGCCAACCATCATGGCCGCAAAGAAGGAAATAATCACGGCCCGCCAAATGTCGGAACCAGAAAAACCAAGACTGATAATATATGATAGATCTTCCATAAAATTCTCCGTTCCTTATAAAAAAGCCGATTATGGTTAACAGCGGGTAAAGATCGCAAGAAACGGGTGGCCATCTGGTTCATAAGCGGCAATTATGCACCACCTAAAACATAGGTTGGGGCACCATTAAGTGATGAAATGAGGAGATCACATGCCGAAATCACCCTTACATGCGGCCACGTTTGAAGATTTAGAACAGGGGCGATTAGATCAGGGAGTATTAGAAGCGGTGAATAACGAGAGCTTATTTACCCATTATGATAAAGTGGCTTTAGCAATTGATTATCTGGTGACCCATTTACAAGACCCCTTAAAACAGCCTGATTTTAAAAGTAAATCAACAATAAACCCCGCCATCATAGATACCCCGAAAGTCCCCAGTCTGGAAGAGTTGGCCAAAATGGTTGATCTCTCCCCCCATCATTTTCAACGAGTGTTTAAAGCGGGCGTTGGTATTTCTCCCAAACGGTTTTTACAATTCATTATGGCAGAACGGGCGCGTGAGGCCTTGCGGGCTGGGCAATCCGTCTTGGAGGCAAGTTATAGGGCGGGCTTGTCGGGTCCCTCAAGATTGCACGATCTAACCTTGATCAGCGAAGCCATGACCCCCGCGCAAGTCCGCAATAAAGGCGCAGGGGAAGTCATCTATTATGATTTTGTGCCGAGCCCCTTTGGATCGGCATTGATGGGCGCCACGCAAAAGGGAATTTGTTGGTTGAGTTTTTTGGAAGCCTCGCAAACCCAAGGGGAAATAAACGCGTGCAAGTTAGATTATCAAAAGGAAAACGATAAAAAGGAAGACCATCAAAAGCGGGACCATCAATATGAGGCAGGACATCAAAGGGGGCTGCGCGAGCTGTCATCAGATTGGCCTAAGGCTGAATTGCGCCGCGACCGGGACTTTATTGCGCCTTTGGCCAAGCGTGCTTTTGCGTTTGCCACGCACGGGGCGAATATCCCTTTAGAGAAGAACCCTGTAGAGATGCCCCCTGTAGATAGAAAAGGCCCGGCCTCTTTGGCATTGCATATCAAGGGATCAAATTTTCAGATAAAGGTTTGGGAAGCACTTCTTAAAATCCCTCATGGCATGTTGATCACATATGGAGATTTGGCAAAGCTGATCGGTTCCCCCAAAGCGGCGCGGGCGGTGGGCAGCGCGGTGGGGGCAAACGCCATTTCCTTATTAATTCCTTGCCATCGGGTGATCTTGTCGTCTGGCGTTATCCATAATTATCGGTGGGGCACTGGACGCAAAAAGGCAATCTTGGCGATTGAAGGTGCTAGGAACATTAAGTGTTAACTTTACTCCATACTTATTCATATGGCACACCCATGCGAATAGACATCGAACTTTTGGAAACCTGAAACCGTTCGGCAAGGGCTTCAATCGTATTAATTCCTTCTGATAGCGCTTGATTGATTAGGGTGATTGGCATTAGGATTCCTGCGGCATATCGGTTGGCTTGCGCCTCAATCCCGCCTGTTAATTTGCTTCTGTATAAAGCATCATCCGTAATGCCATCTCCAATCATGTTTTCGTGCAGCACAAAGTGTGCAATCTCGTGTGCAGTCGTGAATCTACGTCTGTTAACATGGTGAGTGCCATTAACAAAGATTGCATATCCAGATGTGCCACCCTTATCCTTGTTTTTTAAAATCATCCCTGATATGTGGCTTGGCCAACTGGTGGTATGCCATACTTTAAGGCCTAGCTCTGTCGCCAAAGGAACTGTTTGAATGGGCGCATCACTCATTAGGTAATTTGTAACGATTGATCTTTTTTGAGCTATATCCATATCATTCATTTCTATCAGCTTCAGACACCGCGGTCGGTATTTCGGCTTCAATATGTAGTGTTTGATTGTTTGAATGAGAACTTGATTGTTGCGTTATGTCTCGTTGTTGCTGGATAAACCTTTCCATCCGATCACTAGCCACTTCCCGTGCGACTTCAGATGCTTTTGACTCAGCTGAATTACGAATCAACCAGAAACCACCGAAAGCCCCTAAAGCTATGAAAGTTTGAAGTAAAGTTAATGAGAAAACTATCGGGCTATCTAAATCGTTTGCGGCATTCCTGATGTCATCTAATAAATTAAACTTTGTTAGTAAAAATATTAGCAACAAAATATTGCAAAAGATCATGAACACCGCAGTTATTTTCCAGAAAGTCCATTTGCTTTTACTGTGGTTAACCATAATAAAACCTAAGTGACATTACACCTTTATACACTTTGGCGAATCATGGTCAAGTTATGAAGGAAATCCTAGATTTTGAGCAATTTAAGTATCTAGTTTGAATTTGTATATGAACAATCACTTATATCATTCAATCGTTGACGCGATGAAGAGTTATTCGGTCATCTGTTTTCGATACAAAGGAGAGTTAAGGACTGCTGAACCCCACCTTATAGGGTATGATAGAAATGATCACTTAAGCCTGAGTGCTTGGCAATTAAGCGGGGGAAGTGGAGCGGGTTTCAGGCATTATCATTTAACTGATATGCACGAAGTAGCCATAACAGACCAAACATTCTCAAGCGTGAGAAATGGTTATAACCCGAATGACTCAAACATGAGTCAGGTTTTAGAACGGTTATAACCGTATAAACGCAAATCTATAATATTGAGCAGAAGAAGCCTACAACCAAAAGTGGACGTGAATAAAGTAGTGCCCCAACAAAATCTCGTTTGCTTCTATTCTTCGATGACCTTTTATAAAAATATAACAATTTACGGGCAAAACTTGTTAAACGCATTGCAACTGGCGTGGATATCATTATATATCCGCTTTCTTATAGGTTTTTTCCTATAAACTATTTGTACCATCAGCGTTTATTGGCGGGGTTTTTGGGTCCCGCAAAGCTCATCTAGGAGATGTTTATGTGGATTTCCCCTGCTTTCGCTCAAGGCGCTGAGGCTGCTGCCCCGAATGCACTTTTGCAGTTTGTTCCGTTTATTTTTATCTTTGTGATTTTCTATTTTTTGTTGATCCGGCCCCAAGCGACAGCGCGCAAAAAACATCTGGAAATGGTGGGTAATGTCAAACGCGGTGATGTTGTGGTGACCGCGGGCGGGCTCGTCGGGAAGATCAGTAAAGTTTTAGATGGTGATGAAGTGATGGTGGAACTGGCCGATAAAATGTCGGTAAAAGTTGTAAAATCAACCATTGCCGATGTGCGCACAAAACCTGAACCCGCCAATGATAACAAGTAAACATCTATCGCATTGTGGGCATCTAATAGCCAGATATGAAAGCGATCGATTTTATCAAAGTGAATAGATTGAACAGATGATCGATCATCAACAAATAGCTGACGAATGATGCTGATCAGTTGGGCAATTGGTTTAGGCAATCAGTTAAGAATTATAGAGATATTTGATTTCACCATACCGGAAAAACGGCAATGCTAAAATTTTCAAAACTACAAATATTTTTTACTTTTGGTCTTGTGTTTTTAGGGCTTTTATTTGCTGCGCCAAACTTTTTGAATGAAAGTCAGCGCGAAAGTTTACCGGGGTTTTTGCCATCGGGCACCATTAATCTGGGTCTTGATTTGCAAGGTGGCTCTTATCTATTGTTGAAAGTCGATACCGATAAAGTTGTCAATGATCGGCTAACCTCTGTAAGTCGCGATATGCGGGTGCAATTTCGCCGTGACAGGGCGGCGGGCCGTGAACCTATTACCACCCGGGCTATTCGCACAGATGGCGAAACCGGTATTGTCCGGATTGTTCTAAGAAACCCCGACCAAATGGAAGAAGCGTTAAAACGGGCAAGAGCCGCAACACGGGTCACCGGCATTGCGGGCGGGCCACAACGCTATCGGGTTGACGGAAGCGGAAGCGAATTGACCATCACATTGGAAGATGCGGCCCGGCGGGAATATGGCTTGGAAGCCGTGCGGGATTCCATCGAGGTGGTGCGCCGCAGGATTGACCCCGCCGGCAATAAAGAAGTTTCTATCCAACCCCAAGGGGCAGACCGGATTGTTGTACAAGTGCCCGGTGATGATGACCCCGAAGCCTTGAAAGAGATTATCAATCGCACGGGCCAGCTTAGTTTCCATGCAGCGGACTTTTCAATTCAACCCCCCGTCGTGCAAGATTGGAGTTTGATTGAGGTTAATGAAGAAACAGGGTGCCGCGAAGTTGGCGGCCTACCGCCAGGGCGCATGTTGCGGGAATTTTCTGATGAGGAACAAGGGGGTAATATTTTGCTGGTGGAAGAGGCCGTTATAAACGGAAGTGAAGTTTCTGATGCCTCATCGGGCATTAATAGTGACGGTGCTGGTTTCCAGATCAACTTTACTTTTGACGCTAGCGGATCCCGCAAATTTGCAAAATACACAAGAGAAAACCTGCAACAAACATTTGCTATTGTTCTCGATTGCAAAGTGATCTCTGCACCAACGATCCAGTCGGCTATTACTGGCGGATCAGGGCGTATAACGGGTAATTTCTCGGCGGAAGAAGCCTCTCGTGTTTCAACATTAATTCGTTCTGGTGCCCTTCCGGCGCCCCTGCAAACGATTGAACAGCGTTCCGTTTCTTCCACATTGGGTAAAGATTCAATCGAAGCGGGCCGCCGCGCTGTGATTGTCGGCTTTATCGCTGTTATATTCTATATGTTTATCTCTTATGGGCGGTTCGGGCTTTATGCCAATATTGCCTTGATTGTGAATATCCTTTTAATTGCCGGCTTTTTGTCACTCTTTGGCTCCACCTTAACGCTTCCGGGCATTGCCGGTATCGTGTTAACCATTGGTATGGCGGTGGATGCGAATGTGTTGATTTTTGAGCGCATAAGAGAAGAGCTGAAAAGCGGCAAGGGGCCTATTCAAGCGGTTGAAATCGGGTTTGAAAAGGCGCGCTCCGCGATTATCGATGCGAATATCACGACTTTTATTGCGGCCTTTATTATGTTCTTTATGGGGGCTGGCCCCGTTAGCGGATTTGCGGTGACGTTGGCG